>CAYUCU010000017.1:0-35204 GCA_964443345.1 uncultured Chitinophaga sp. | reverse complement strand
ATTGCTTTTTGCACACTGGCGGCAGAAGGCGCCATGTTCGACTGGAGTGGTGTGTATTTTAAAGATGTGGTAAAGGCGCCGGCTTCTTTAGTGGTATTGGGCTATGCATCTTTTATGATCATGATGACGACCGGCCGTTTTACTGGAGACCGTATCATAGCCCGTGTGGGAAGAAAGAGAATGTTGCAGGCAAGCGGCATACTTGTTTTTACAGGCTTGATGATCGCTGTATTGTTTCCACATATCATTAGTGCGACCATTGGGTTTTTAATTGTTGGCTTTGGTACTTCATCGGTGATACCGGCTGTGTACAGCACGGCAGCTAAGTCTGCCAAAGTGGCGCCGGGCATGGCGCTGGCCGGTGTATCAAGTATCGGCTTCTTAGGCTTCCTGCTCGGACCACCGCTTATTGGTTATATCGCACAATTAGCGAGTCTTCGTTATTCATTTGCAACAGTGGCGCTGCTCGGCCTTTGTGTAAGTATTATGGTAACAAAGCTGAAAGTGATGGACTGATACCAGCGACAGTAACACAGATGATCGTCCCTTGCGCCTGTCCCATCCGAATGGCGGGAACGCTCCGTTCAACGCCAGTACAAATGGCATCAAAAAATACAATTCAAGAATACCAAGGGTCTAAATCAATGAGTGGGTGTGTATAAACTCATCAGTACCTTCTCCGGCGTCATCGGTGCATCATAAGGGATACTGGCTGACGGGTTGAACGCCTTAACCGCATTGCGCAGCGCAAAATAAGCGCCGATGCCATACATAAGCGGCGGCTCACCCACAGCTTTGCTGCGGAAGATGGCGAGATTGTCTTTATTCGTTTGCAGCGGATGAATAGTTATTTCCTTCGGCACGGAATAAATATCCGGCACTTTGTAAGTACTCAATGCATTGCTGCGCAACTTACCTTCTTTATCATACACGATCTCTTCCATTGTCATCCAGCCGATGCCCTGCACAATGCCGCCTTCACATTGGCCATTGTCGATCAGCGTATTCATGCTGGTACCAAAATCATGCACCACTTTCACCGAATCAAATTCATAAATGCCGCGGAGACAATCAACGGTCACAGTAATAATAGCCGTTCCATATACATGATACGCAAACGGATGTCCTTTTTCCCTGGTGGCATCATAGTGAATGCCGGGCGGAGTATAATGTGCCAGCTCCGATAAACTGATGCGTTTAACATAGGTGGCCATTACCAACCGTTTCCAGTCCCAATCGGTTTTTATGCCGTTGGCAAAAACGGATTCCTCTTTTATCTCAATGGAATCTGCAGTTACATTAAGTTCAGCGGCAGCAACTGATTTTAATCTTTCCAGGATGGCATGACAGGCTATCTCTGTTGCCTTACCATTCAAATCGGCAGCGGCGCTGGCGGCCGTGGGTGATGTATTGGCGATACGATAGGTGTTCGTGGTGTTGATCTTCACTTTTGCAGGATCAATGGAAAATACGTTGACTGCCACCTGCAGCATCTTTGTGTTCACCCCCTGCCCCATTTCAACGGCGCCTGTACTTACTCCCACACTACCATCGGTATATACATGCACCAGCGACCGGGCCTGGTTCATCAGTGTTTTGGTAAAAGAGATACCAAAGCAGATGGGCATTAATGCTATTCCTTTTTTATACAAAGCATTTGATGTATTAAAATCACTAACCTCTTTTTGCAACTGCTTAATATTATATAACTCATCAGCCCGTTGCCAGCATTCATTCGCTTCGCTGTCGGCTATTTGTCCGTAAGGAAATTCATCACTGGTGTGCAGCAAGTTTTTTTCCTGTATAGCAGATGCGGGAATACCCAACTGGTCTGCTGCTTTGGCAATGGCCGCCTCTATCACAAACATTCCCTGTGGGCCACCAAAGCCACGAAAGGCAGTGTTTGGTGGTAAATGGGTGCGGCAACTGTAAGCGGTTGCTTTTACATTGGGAACAAAATAAGAATTGGTGCAATGAAACAAGGTCCGCTCCATAACGGCGGGAGAAAGATCTGCTGCAGCGCCGGCATTCTGGTAGAAAGTGGCTTCGTAGGCCAGTATCTTCAGGTCCTGGCTCAATCCGATTTTAAAATCAGAAGAATAAGGATGCCGCTTGCCCGTCATCCGCATATCTTCCATACGGTGCAGTGAATACTTTACTGGTTTCTTTAAATGATATGCTGCTAAAGCACACATCACACCCCAGGTGGTGGCCTGGTCTTCTTTGCCACCAAAGCCGCCGCCCAATCTTGTGGTATCCACTTCTACCTGGTTCATCGCCACAGCTAATACCCTGGCAGCAGTTCGTTGCACGGCAGTAGGCCCTTGTGTGGAAGAATAAATTCTAATCGCCCCATTCTCCTGCGGCACTGCATAGGCGCCTTGTGTTTCTATATATAAATGTTCCTGCCCATTGGTATCAGCACAGCCTTCTATGATATGTTCGCAGGATGACCAGGCAGAACTGGTATCACCCAATTGAAATGTTCTTGGCGGAATGATCAACTCTCCTTTTTCTTTAGCTTCCCTTGGATCGGTGATAACAGGCAAGGGTTCTATTGCTGCTTTTATCTTTTTTACGGCGGCTCTTGCGGCTTCATCTGTTTCAGCTATCACCAATGCGATAGGCATACCGCAAAAATGAACATGGCTGGCTGCCAGCAATTCTTCATCAGGCACTATGCCACCGATCTGGTTTTCGCCGGGAATATCTTTTGCCAAAAAAACACCCACCACTCCCGGCATTGCCATTGCTGCACTGGTATCAACAGAAAGGAGCTTGCCATGTGCCACCGGCGAATCGTACACTGCCGCATACAATGTGCCGTTCACTACCGGGATATCATCCAGGTAAACCGATTCACCGCGGAGGTGTGTGTATGAATCTATATTCTGCATATTTTTTTAGCCACAGATTATACGGATTAACACAGATTAGCTGTTACGCAGCTTTGATGTTGCCACGAATGCACACTAATTTGCACGAATAAATACATCAAGAGCCGCATCCCATTTGTGTGTTTTCGTGTCAATTCGTGGTTTTAATGTATTAATCTGTGTTAATCCGTGTAATCTGTGGCCTGTATTCATTACAATAACTTTTCTGCCGCTATCGCCGGAAACAATTTCATAAAATGCGCCTTTATCAACTGTCCCAGCAACAACGTCTTATATTCCTTTGTTCCTCTTGCATCACTGATCGGGGCAATTTCTGTTTGCATTACTTTAATAGCTTCCAGTACCAGCGGTTCGCTAATTTTCTTCCCGGTTAAAAAAGCAGACGTTTTTTCTAAAAAGAGCGGCACAGGCCCCACACCACCTGCTGATAAACCAGCTTTTTCAATCACATCACCGTTCATTTTTAATTGTATAGCAGTGTTCACACTGGCAATATCCAGGTGGGTTCGTTTGCTTACTTTTTCAAAATGAAAACGGGTGTTTGGATCGGGCAACTCCAACCAGATCTGCTGAATATGTTCTTCCGGTTTTTTATCCAATGTTTTATAGGCTTTATATAGTTTTCTTAAAGGCAATTTCCTGGTTACTTTTCCATCACTCAATATCAATTGTGCATCCAGTGCCAAAAAGAAAATAGTAAAATCGCCGATAGGCGATGCGTTGATAAAATTTCCGGCAACCGTTGCCATGTTTCGTATCGGTGTGGACGAAACTAATTTAGCATAGCGCTGAAAATCAGGGAACGCTTCATTAATAATAGGCGAAGCCATCAGGTCACTTACGGTAACCGATGGGCCGATGATACATTTATTGCCATCCTTAGTGATGCTGGTCAGTTCGGGATGATCAAACAGGAAATGGATATTGGCATAGGTCATCTCTTCATGCTTCTGTACATAGAGATCGGTACCACCACCCAATACATGCGGCCGCTCAGCAAGTGCGGCAAGATCAGGCAACAGCCTTGTTCTTTCAGACGATTGCAATTCTTCTATCTTCTTTTTTATTCCGGAAAAATAAGCAGGAAGTAAATGCTGCTTAGTAACAAACTCAATCACATCGCCTCCGTTTCTTTCTTTCATGATGTCTGCTACCTTTGCGGCCGCTCTTTCAATAGATTTATAACCGGTGCAGCGGCAAATATTTCCATCTATGGCCGCAATGGCATTTTGCGGAGTGGCATCAACATTACTTAAACAAAAACCTGCCAGCGACATAACAAAACCCGGCGTACAGAACCCGCATTGTGTGGCGCCTTCATCGGCCATGGCCTGTTGTACGGGATTCAGTGCAGCAGTGTTTACCCCTTCCACCGTTACAATATGTTTTCCATGTGCATTGCCGATAGGCATCAGGCAGCTTGTCATGGATTGATAGTGCAGTTCATCATTCACCAGCTCACCCACTAATACGGTACAGGCGCCGCAGTCACCTTCCCGGCAACCGATCTTGGTACCGGTTAAATGCTTGTGATACCGGACAAAATCCAGCAGCACCATACCGGCGGGCAGATCAGTGGCAATCGTTTGTTCGTTAAGAATAAATCGTATCAAGTTATCTTTATGTTGATATTTAAAGTTAGTATAATTGAATGAAAAGTTTGGGCCACAGATTACACGGATTAACACAGATTATTGCGGTTGCATCAACATCTTTTGCTGATATAAAAAAGACAACGTAGAAAAGCAGCGCTTTTTTGTATGATTTCGTGGCTACTTGTATTTATTTGTGTTAATCCGTGTAATCTGTGGCAAAAAAACGAATTGCGCAGCAACATATCAATGAACAAACAAATCTACTACCGCCTCATCGCCCTATGGGTTCTGTGCGAAGCCATGCTTGGCGGCATCATCCACGGATTTAAAATTCCCGTATCCGGCTTAGTTGTTGGCAGTTGCGCTATTACCTGTATCTGTCTCATTGCCTGGTATGTTCCAAACAAAGGCGCTATTATAAAAGCCACCATCATGGTAGCCATTTTTAAAATGATGCTCAGCCCTCAGGCGCCACCACCGGCTTACATCGCCGTTTTCTTCCAGGGATTGTTAGGAGAAGTAGTATTTTGGAACAGGCGTTTTTACATGCTTTCCTGTATTTTATTAGCCGTGCTCGGTTTATTAGAATCAGGACTGCAACGCATACTCATGCTGACGATCGTGTATGGCAATGATCTGTGGAAGGTCGTCAACAATTTTATCAACGGGCTCACTAAACAAAAAGTAAGTACCAATTATAGTTTATTGATCGGCAGTGGATATGTAGCCCTGCATTTCATCACTGGTGTGCTGGTTGGTTGGTGGGCCTCTTTATTACCAAAGCGGATTGAAAAATGGAGGAATGAGAAGCGGTACAACATGATAGAAAATGACGGAGCGGCCATTACATTGCCGGCAGCGTCAAAGAAAAGGAAGCGATTTAAAAAAGGCCTGTTCATTATCTGGTTATTATTAATAGGCCTGTATATACAATCGTATTTTAAGATCGGCACCCCATTATTACCCACCCATATTTCATTGAAGATATTATTGCGTTCCCTCATCATAGTGCTGGGATGGATATTTATCATAGGTCCGCTGGTAACCCAATTATTGCATCGCTGGCTGCAGCGGAAGAAAAGCCAGCGGCAGCAGGAGGTACAGGAAGTACTGAACCTGTTGCCGGCTACACAACAACTGATCGCACAAAGCTGGAAACAGTCTGCCGGTACTAAAGGATGGAGGAGAATAAGTACCTGGAGCAAAATAGTATTGACAAATGCGCTGGCACCACCGGTAATGGAAAGGGTTTACATACTTACAGCCCCCGTTCAAAGTGGCAAGACCACCTCGTTAGTAAAATGGACAGAGGGCAGAAGCGATGTATATGGAATACTGACACCACTGGTGGAAGGCAAACGGGTGTTTATGAATGTACAGTCACGCCAGTTATTTTTGATGGAAGCAAAAGAAGGGGAATTGGAAACGCTGACTGTCGGGCGGTTTACATTCAGCCGAAACAATTTCAATAAAGCCGTGCAAGTAATAAGAGAAGGGATAGATAAAGATGGCTGGCTCATCATCGATGAAGTGGGCCCGCTGGAACTGAGGGGCGAAGGGTTTGCTGATGTATTGAAAGAGGTACTGTCCCGGCGTGAACACAAGATAATAGTAGTGGTAAGAGATAAAGAAGAGACGGTGGAGAAGGTGAAGGAGTATTTCGGATTGAAGAGCCCGGAGATCATTAATAATATTACTGAATTGCAGAGATAAGTAAGGAAACAATCTTATTTTCCGGCAGGTCTTTTCTCATGTAATGAACCACATAGAAAGATAGAAACATAGGTGAGCACATAGCTATCTATGCCCGGGGCAGAACGAGTGTGTATTTCTATTGTATTCCTATATGCCTATGTGGTTCAAAATGTATTACCGGAGATTCATCACCACGTTCCCTGCATTATTTTAACAGTAAAAAAAAGCCGCCCTCACCAGGCAGCTTAAAATTATTAGTACGCAACCCCACTCGCCACTCCCCGCTCACCAAACCCCACTCCCCCACTAGCCAAACCCCACTCCCCCCTACAACGTAGCCATATCAATCACAAACCTATACCGCACATCGCCTTTCAGCATTCTTTCATACGCTTCATTGATCTCATCCATGCGGATCAGTTCGATATCGGATACAATATTATGTTCGGCGCAGAAGTCCAGCATCTCCTGTGTTTCCGGGATACCACCGATCAGTGAACCGGCAAAACTTTTGCGGCCAAAGATCACATTGAATGCAGGAATAGAAGCCGGGGTTGGCGGCACACCCACACAAACCATTACACCGTTGGTGCGCAGCAGGCCGAGGTAAAAAGCATAATCATGATCGGCAGAAACCGTATCCAGTATGAAGTCAAAATAGCCGGTTACTTTTTTAACTTGTTCCGGGTCGCTGGTAAGTACAAATTTGTGTGCGCCCAGTTTTGTTGCATCTTTTTCTTTAGAAGCGGTGTGGCTGAGCATGGTTACTTCTGCACCCATAGCGGCAGCGATCTTCACGCCCATATGGCCCAGGCCACCGAGACCAAGGATACCCACTTTGGAGCCTTTGCCCACGTTCCAGTGGCGGAGCGGAGAATAAGTGGTGATACCGGCGCAAAGTAAAGGTGCTACTGCGGCCAGCGGTTGTTTATCGGAAATGTGCAGCACAAAATCTTCATGTGCCACTATGGATTTGCTATAGCCGCCATGAGTGATGCCGCTGCCATCTCTTTCGGGGCTGCCGTAGCTGAAGGTGGGGCCACCGGCACAATATTGCTCCAGGCCTTCTTTGCAGTTATCACATTCCCGGCAACTGTCTACCAGGCAGCCGATACCGGCGAGGTCGCCGACTTTGAATTTTTTTACATGACCACCTACTGCCGTCACCCGGCCCACCATTTCATGACCGGGCACACAGGGATACACTGCATTGCCCCATTCGTTGCGGGCGGTATGCAGATCACTGTGGCAGATGCCGCAGAAAAGGATCTCCATCTGCACATCATGTGGCTTGGGGTCTCTTCTTTCTATAGTTAATGGAACAATAGGTGTGGTAGCGCTTTCGGCGCCATAGGCTTTTGTAGCTGACATAGTTGGTTATTTTAAAAATTGAGGGGAGGCAGTTAAGAAGAAACAAACTTACTCTTAAAAAGTTGGCCGGAATGTAAAAGAATTATTACCTGTAACAAGAACGGAAACCCGGCAAAACACATCATAATCTTAATATATTTGAAAATATATTATCTGTAACCCTTAAAAACAAACCCCCTATGGCAAAGACAGCTAAAGCAATGCTGCTACCAGAAGAGCTGGTGCTGAACAAGATCTATTTTATTCGTGGACAAAAAGTAATGCTGGATGAAGATCTGGCGGAACTATACCAGGTAGAAACAAAAAGACTAAATGAGCAGGTAAGAAGAAATATAGAAAGGTTTCCGGACGATTTTATGTTTAGGCTTACCCAAAAGGAGTTCGAAAACTTGAAGTCGCAATTTGCGACTTCAAGTTGGGGAGGACGCCGAAAACTTCCACTTGCTTTTACTGAGCAGGGTGTTTCCATGCTATCAGGAGTATTAAACAGCGAAACAGCTATCCATGTCCACATCCAGATCATCCGGGTGTTTACCAAAATGCGGGAACTCCTCCTTACCCACAAAGACATCCTCCTTCAATTGGAAAAAATAGAACGAAAGCTCACCCGGCACGACGATGACATAGCCCTCATATTCCAGTATCTGAAACAGCTGCTCAATCCGCCTGAAATACCCCGAACCAGAATTGGATTTAAGAGGAATGGGGAGAAGTGAACCTGTCTGCCGACAGGCGGGTGTAATTTTTGATATTCCAATTTGGAATATGAAGAAACAAAGAGGAGCCGGTACCAGTAAAACTTGAAATCACAATTTGTGACATCAAGTTTCCTGAGAGGCCAAAAGCTTTAAGGTCGCAATTAGTGTCCTTAGAACCTGATCAAAGTAACCCATAAAATTGGAGGACGCAATTTGTGACCTCCATTTTCACCCCGTTACCCCATGGCTGATGTACACGATAAAAAGACCCGCAGCTATAATATGTCCCGCATCCGCAGCACGGATACCAAACCGGAGCTGCTGGTACGCAAATTCTTACATGCACAGGGCTACCGCTAATTCATCATTAGTAACTTAGAGGTACGATGAAAGAGCATGAAATCCGAATCAAAAAGATTCCGAAAAAGAAAATCGAATTCTTTCAAGAAAAGATATTGGAATGGTATAAAAACAACGGGAGAAAATTCTATTGGCGGAGAAAGGGCTTGACGCATTACCAATATATAATAGCTGAGGTTTTGCTACAAAGAACAAAAGCAGAAACCATTGCCAAGTTCTACCCCAACTTTCTAAAAGACTTCCCTAATTGGAAAGCCTTAGCCAATGCTGATAGGCAAAAATTGGAAGACTATCTAAAACCCGTTGGTCTTTATCGCCAACGTTCTAAACGGTTGTTAAGCCTGGCCCAAGAAATGGTGAAACGAAAAGAAAGATTACCTAAAGACCGAAAGGAACTAGAGTCGATTCCTTTTATGGGACAGTACATAGCTAATGCGGTGGAATTGGTGATATTTAACCAGCCTAGCCCACTTGTAGATGTAAATATGGCAAGAGTGTTAGAAAGATTCTTTGGCCCTAGAAAAATGGCTGATATACGGTATGATCCGTATCTACAAGTCCTGTCTTATAAAATTGTTGAGCATGAAAGTGCGAAGAAGATTAATTGGGCTATTTTGGATTTAGCCGCAAAGGTCTGTAGGCCAAAATCTTTATGCAGTACTTGCTTATTGAAAGAAGGGTGTAAATATTACCACGAAGCAATTTTTATTTGATGTGCAGTATTATGTTGTCTAAATTAGTACTATGCTTCCTTAAGTTCTTTCTTATCTCAATATATTTTTCGTTATCAAACTTAATTATTGTCCCGTCATGGTTAACGCTGTTTAGAAATGAAATGCCGTCGTCATCAATTTCTTCTTTTACATGTGCAAGAGTATTTCGTATTTTTAGAACCTCTTCCCTAAAATTATTTAACTCTTCCTTAATCGAGGAAATTCCTTTCTTTTTTAATTCAAGCTCTTCTTTTAACTCTTTAGAAAGGTCCCTTGCGCTAAGAGAAACGTTTATTTCCTTTAATCTGTCTTTTAATATGCTATGAATTGCGTCAAAACTATTGCTTGCTGTTAAAATGTTTTTATCAATCAGTGTATTTATCTCTGTAAAGTTTATCTTTTTTATCTCATCTATATCAGCCTCATGCTGTTTAACTTTTTTGAAATGTATTTTTTTTAGTAACATTTTTTTCTTTTCATCTATAATCTCTTCAGCAGCAGATAAAAAATAAGTCACTATAATTTTCTCGATTTTACTCTCTAAATCAATTGTTTCGGCGATTACCAATCCTCTCGTGTTATTAACATCTTGATTTTTCTTTATGGTTAGAGATATTATTTTTTTTAACTTTTCAGTTAAATTTCCCAAACCCACACAAAAAGAAGCTCGTTCTATCCATCCCTTGTCCTCTACAATTCTATTTATTTCATTTGCATTCGCTGAATAAAGAAGAACTTCTGTTAAGATATTTCCATCTCTAATGTGATCAATCAAAACATCTCCAGTTTCATGTTCTCCTAGGTTTAAATCTGTTACTATTAAATCATAGCTCTTGTCTTTAACAAGTTCATTTAGAGTTTCTCCGTTTAATTTATGGATAACATCAAGCTGGAAACCTTGAGCGAAAAGAAAATCTTTTATCAAAGGCCCGGTGTCTTCTAAAATTACATCCTCATCATCTTCAAACCAAAGAATTTTGTATTTAAGATTCATTATTCGGTATTGTTATTTTGAATTGAACTCCCTTTTGGACTTTATTATTTACTTCAATTTCCCCATTCATTTTCTCTACTAATTGTTTGATATGGTACAAACCTATCCCAGCCCCATCAGTTGTAGTAAACCCCATATTGAAAATACGAGGTAAGTTTAGATCTTTTATACCGTTACCGTCATCGCCAAATAATAATTGAAACGATCCTTGTTTCTGAGATTTTAGTTTTATAAAAACATTTTTGGCTTTGGCTTTATAGGAGTTACTAAAAAGGTTGTCTATTATCATAACAACTTCAATGGGACGAAAATTACAAACAAATGGGATGCCGTCAGTATCTAGCTCTACTTTCAATAACTGCCTATTCAGTTTCAAATGCTGGTATTCTTGATGTACATCAAGAACGTATTCCCTAACAAATCGATTTAAATCTTTTCGAATACTTGTGGCTTTGATATTAAAATTTGCGTTAGTAACAAATTGAACAACCGACGAAATTTTCTTACTTTCAAGACTTATTCTTTCAACTAATTTTAATAATGAATTCTTTGGGCTTTCATTATTAATACTATCAATTAAGTCGCTCACATTTTTATTAATTTTTTCAGTCGCCCTATCAATATGATGTTGTAAGCTAACAACCTCTTTAATATCAGTACCCGCAATTTTTTTGTTAAATAAACTTTCTTTTCTTTCCGCCTCTAATTCTGCCTCAAGCCGACTTCGCTCATCTTCTTCGTCTTGAAGCTTTTTTTCCAAATCTTCTTTGTCCTTTAGAAGTCGTTCGTATTTTTTTTTGTATTCTTCTTGAATTTTATCAAGAACTTTGGTTTCTTTTTTGGGAATGTCTGAGTAATTTGATAATGCGGAAGAAAAGGAATTTAGATCGCTTGTTTTCTTTTCAAGTTTAGTAATAAAGTTTGTTAAGTCTTGTGGAGTCAAATTTTTTGATGAAACCTCTTCTAAAATATTTTGTAACTCATCTTTAGCCCTTTGAGTCTGTTCTTGGACTATTTCTAGTACAAAGTCGCCATTAATTTCAAGCTCAACAATTTCATCTTTCTTTGCATCAATAATATTATTAATAATTGATAGAATCCTTCTATTTCTAGTTAGGGAGTCTTCTACATAAGTTTCATTTGATATTTTCCATGTTGCTTTGTTTACTTTTTCCTCGAGGCCTTTTTCATCTTCATTTACACTGTCCCATTTAATTCCTTCGGTTACAAATCGTTCAATTCGTCTCAATGATTTATAAAAATAGCCAAATGGCTTTGAGGTACTCGTAAGTTGTTCAAAAGCTGGGTTGTTTACCACTCCAGCTCTACTGGAAATAATTTTAAATTGTTCGCTCCTGTCATTTACTTCAATTCTCCCAACAATTTCTCGTGTGCCCAAATACCGATTATATCCTTGTCCTTTTCTTAATTCAAGTCCAAGCCAGTCATCTCCTTCATCGCCGTACGGAGGAATTCTAAAGCCATTAATAAATAAAGAGACAGAGCCAAAATTTACAGACCTAATGCCGGTCTGTTTAGTGAAATAAATTTTTGCATAGGTATTTAGATAATAAATACTGATTTTTATGTTTTTTAGTAAGGGAAAAGAATTTTTCTCTTTTAATTTAAATATTTCTTTACCCCTATCTTGAAGTGTTGTTGAAATTGTTTTGCCATCTTCATCAATCAGTGACTCAATACTAGATGTTCTAAAATTGAGTTTTTCAAATATTTTATTTTTTACCGATCCATTTATTCTTTCATATTCTTCTTTCCCTCTATCAGCTGATTTATATTCCGGTGCAATGATTTCAATATCAAATGAATTTTTTTTGAACGCCTGGTTTGGGTTAATTAATTTTTCTAATTGTCTTTTTAAATTAATTATTTTTTCTGATGGCCAAGCCTCACGAAGTTTACTTATTTCAATAAGAGTTCCATTTTCAAAGTTATCATGTCCGGATAATTTCTTAAATTGATTTTCTGGAATAAATTCCGTTTCAAGAATAATTTTTTGAATGTCTAAATCCTTTTTATTCTCGATTTCGAACTTTTTCCAATCAATAAAAAGATGCAAAATCTTTCCTCCTTTTTTTCGAGTGTATATGTCTAAGAATTCTCCTAATCTGTCACAAGAAAACCTGCCAACCCCCTTATTACCAGCTAAAAGTCTTCCATATTCTATTTTTTTCTGTTTTTTTTCCGAATAAGCAATATTTAACCACTTATCAGTGATATCGCTTTCACTCATGCCAATGCCGCTATCTTTTATTACTATTTTGGAGGAGAGGTTAGTAGGTAATTTGGTAAGCGAGTCATCCTCATTTTTCTGAGTATTTAAGAATAGTATTTCTACTTTCTTTGAATTTGCGTCAAACGAGTTTTTGACTAACTCAAGCACAGCAATATTATCATCAGTAATAAGATCTTTACCAATGATACTTTTTAGTAAAACGTTTGTTCGAAAATGAACTTTTGCCATTATTTGACTAGGGTTTTTAAAACCAAACCGCTTTGTTCACCGAATAACGGAGGTATTGCATTTCCGATTTGGGTATAACGAGGGACTTCTTTTACTCTCAACTTACCCCCGGTGGTATACTTCCCTTTTATTTCAAAGTCATCAGGGAAGGATTGAATTCGAGCATATTCTCTTACAGTCAATATTCTTGGCTCAGCATAATGTATGTAGTCATCTGGAAGAGTCGTAAGTGTAGGACTTGGTGTTTCGTTACACAGAGGAACAATAGTTCTTTTTTTAGTTTTGTATTTATGTTTTGAATTGGCACTAATTGTTTTATTCCTTCGTTCGTCTATTAAAATCTCAGCAAACCTTTTTTCAATATGTTCTTTATGATTAACGAAACGATGACTATCTGCTAAATCTCCTTGTTTTTTACTCTTACGTAAAAAAGATTGATAATAACTTAAGGACCTTGAATATAAGCCAGCTTTGAACCCTTTTTTATCTGGAGATTCTATCTCACCATGCGAGCGAAGGAGATCAGAAATTGCGTCTTGCAAAGTTGTTATTAGTTTAAGATTTTTGCTAACCAAGAAAGCCTTTCGATTTTCAATTATTTTATAAAAAAAATCTTCCGCTAGAATTTTGTTTTTATTGCTTAAATCCTTTCTTACACCTACTAAAATAAATCTGCATCTTTTTTGTGGTACTCCATATTGTGAAAAATCAACCATGTCTCCGCATACATCATAACCCAAAGCCTTTAGTTGCTCTGAAACAAATGTGGAGTATTGTTTTCCCTTAGTTTTATTTTTATTGAAGCCAAGTGTAAACCCTTTTACATTCTCAAAAAACAATACTTTAGGCTGTACAAGTTTTATGAATTGTATGTAATCTTTTATAAGTGTATTTCTCTTGTCTTGTTCATCTCTTTTTCCAGCAGTAGAAAACCCTTGGCAAGGAGGGCCCCCTGTAACCATATCTACTTTTCCACGGAGATCGATTAACTGTTGCTCATATTCTTTCAAGACAATTTTTATGTCAAGATTTTTTTGGGGAAGCCAATTCGGCCAATTGAAATGCTTTTTTTTATCAATTAAATTATATTTAAGTGTAGCAAATGCATCAGGACTTTTTTCAATTGCAAAGAGTCCTTTCCAGCCAGCGTTGTGTAATCCCAATGATAGCCCTCCACAGCCTGCAAAAAGATCAATATAATAAAGCTGTTTACTCATTACTTCAATAGTTCTTTTGAATCAAAAAATTCTTTGAATGACACTTCCAACGCTTTTACCACTTTCTCGAGATTAACCAGGGAGATATTCCGTTTGCCGTTTTCTACTTCGTTGAGGTAAGTTTTATCTACTTCGGCCTTGAAGGCGAGTTTTTCTTGTGTAAGTTTCAGCCCAAGTCTGAGTTCTTTTATCCTCGCCCCGACTTTTAACCGAATATCCATTATGCAAGCTATCAGGAATTCGACTATAAGTCAATCGGATATAAGTGAACTTTCATATCTTTAAGGGCAAACCCCTACACTATGAAACGAATTGATTCTCTCGAACAATTGAAACAGGAGGCTGCCTATGATGAAGGAAAAGACACTGCTGCCTTTTTCATCCTGCTCAAAGGCGGTGCCCGCAGCAGTAAACGCATCACCTACTTTCCCGACACCAACACCTTTGATGTATTTAATGAAATTGACGACAGTTGGGAGGAAGACCTTACTGAAACCCAACTGCAAAGTGATACCCATATAGTACTGGCAATAGACCGGGGCGCTTTTTATAAATATGAATAAGATGCGTACAAAAGAAGAAATGGAACAGGCTGCAAAACAGGCCATTTTAGCATTGCGAAAAGCAAAGCTGGAACAAGGTCACCCGTTCATGATCAATACTTCAGCGTTGCCGCCCGGTCAATGTTATTTGGAATACCCCGATGGTACCATTGAGATTGTAACCTTATCAAAGTCAAGAATGGATTTTGAAAGAGTAAGACTATTATCCCGGGGAGAATCTGTTGAATTATTGAAACTATTGGACTTACTTTAAGATACCCTATATGCTACTGTCAGACCGGGACGGTCAGACGGGGACCCCGCATGGGCGGGGCTACCAACCGCACCACTCTTCTCCTTTTTAAATACCTTCACCGCAAAACTCCCTCCCTCATAATCAACACCGCAAGAACCCCATCACCACAACGAAGAACAACACCTGTTTGATAATTTCAACAGTCACCTGGTACAGGCCAGCTCAGGCAAACGCCTCGGTAATTATATTATCGACCTCGTAGTGTTCTATGTATTCATGTACTTCTTCAGCTATGTGATAATAGAGGTCAGCTTCGACCTGGCCGTACTGCTGTATGGAGAGGATCAGGGTTTTAATCTTCTCGGCCGGCTGATATGGCTGCTGTTCTATGGTATGTATATGGGATTGATAGAAGCCATGTTCCGGGGCCGGTCCCTCGGCAAACTGATCACCGGTACGGTGGCCGTTACCGAAGAGGGTGGTCGCATCAGCGGACTCACCGCTTTGTTCCGCGGCCTGTGCCGGGCGGTACCTTTTAATGCCTTCAGTGCACTGGGCGCCCCTTGCTATCCCTGGCACGACAAATGGACCAAAACCATGGTGGTGGAAAAGAAAAGCATCGTGTAATACTCCCTGCCTCCCGCCCATGCGGGGTCCCGATTGACGTCCGACCGTCCCGGTCTGGCGTTACCTAAAGGTCCGCCTTCCTCTGAGCGAGGCTCGCCTACTTCTGAGCAAGGCACGCCTATACATACAAGTAGGCTCGCCTCCATCTGAGCGAGGCTCGCCTACTTCCGAGCAAGGCACGCCTATACATACAAGTAGGCTTGCCTCCATCTGAGCGAGGCTCGCCTACTTCCGAGCAAGGCACGCCTATATATACAAGTAGGCACGCCTCCCTCCGAGCAAGGCTCGCCTACTTCCAGGCAAGGCACGCCTCCCTCTGAGCGAGGCGCACCTCCCTCTGAGCGAGGTCGACCTCCATCCGAGCAAGGTCGACCTCGCTTCGAGCAAGGTCAACCTACCCCTATAGCTAGGTCGACTTAGCTTTGAGCGAGGTCAACCTACCCCTGTAGCAAGGTCGACCTAGCTTCGAGCAAGGTCAACCTACCCCTATAGTTAGGTCGACCTAGCTCCGAGCAAGGTCAGCCTACCCCTATAACCAGGTCCCCATGCCTATTGCGGTGAATAAACCCCTTATTCACCGCACAATATGCGGCGAATATTTTAGTATGCGGCGAATAAGCCCTATATTCACCGCACAATTGTCGGCAAATGAGTATTTACATTCACCAAATAGCCCGTTGGCCCTTCTTTACTTGGGATGAAAGCCGGCTGCAAGTGCTTTTGACAACTGTTCGCCATCAACAGGGCAAACTATTGGGCAATATGCAAACAATGGGATTCGGACTCCAAACAGAAGCCACTTTGCAAACCCTGACCCTTGATGTACTAAAAACAAGTGAAATAGAAGGGGAATTGCTGGATGCTGCACAGGTTCGCTCCTCTATTGCCCGCAGGCTGGGACTGGATATGGCAGGCCTGGTTCCCTCCGACCGCCACGTAGACGGAATAGTGGAACTAATGATAGAGGCCACGCAAAACTATGATCACCCGCTAACGGCCGAACGCTTATTTAACTGGCAGGCAGCACTTTTTCCATCCGGCAGAAGCGGGATGCATAAAATTGTAGTAGGCAACTGGAGAGATAATGATCCCTCCGACCCAATGCAGGTAGTGTCGGGTGCGATAGGAAAAGAAAAAGTGCATTTTGAGGCGCCGGCAGCCGCTGTAGTACCGGATGAAATGAAAAAATTCATTGACTGGTTCAACGATACTCACTCTATCGATCCTGTATTGAAAGCAGCTATTGCGCACCTTTGGTTTGTAACTATACATCCCTTTGATGATGGCAATGGTCGCATAGCCCGTGCCATTACCGACCTGCAACTTTGCCGGGCAGATGCCACTGCGGAACGGTTTTACAGCATGAGTGCACAGATACGCAAAGAACGAAATGGCTATTATGAAATACTGGAACGTACACAAAAAAACTCCCTCGATATCACCGGGTGGATAGAATGGTTCCTGCAATGTATCAGCCGGGCATTGAGCGCAGCAGATGGCATATTGGCGCAGGTATTAAAAAAAGCAGCTTTCTGGTCGGCACATGAAAAAACAATTTTGAACAGCCGCCAGGTATTGTTACTAAATAAACTGCTTGATGGGTTTGAAGGAAAACTCACCAGCTCCAAATGGGCAAAGATCGCCAAATGCTCACAGGATAGTGCGCTGCGGGATATACAGGACCTGCTCCAAAAAAAGATATTACTAAAAGAAGTTGGTGGGGGAAGAAGTACCAGCTATGTGGTGAGTGAATACAAATGATCTCTCGCAAAGGCGCAGAGCCGCAAAGGGTTTTCTTTGCGCCGTGGCGGCTTGGCGAGAGATCATTCTAATTTCTTCGTGGCCCCAAAAAGATCCACCCGAACTAAACCGATCATATATATTGTAGTCTGAAAATCTTTACTTAGCACCATAAACAGTTATATGAGAAAGATCGCTGCCACCCTCACCTTTATCATCACCATTGTTGTCATTGCCGTTAGCTGTTCCAAAGGCAGCACCACCAGCCCCGGCACCCCCGCCACCGACCCGTACACTGCCATCAAAGCCACCTTCGGCACCCGTATCGACCCCAACAGCCTGGCCAATTATGCCACTCAACCCCGGCCCGGCTATATCATCAAAGAAAATACCGGCGGCAACCCCATCACCAATGCCAAAGCCACCCTTGGCCGGGTGCTTTTTTATGATAAGAACTTAAGTATCGACAACTCCGTTTCCTGCGGCAGTTGCCACAAACAACAATTCGCCTTTAGCGATACCGCCATTGCCAGCAAAGGCGTGGTGGATGGCACCACGGCCCGCCACTCTATGCGGTTGGTCAACTCCCGCTTTGCCGTAGAAGTAAAATTCTTCTGGGATGAACGGGCCGCCACATTAGAACAACAAACCACCAAACCCATACAGGACCATGCAGAAATGGGCTTTAGCGGACAGAGTGGCAGACCGGCTTTATCCGCACTGCTCACCAAACTGCAGGGCATTGCCTATTATAATGAATTGTTCAAATTTGTATATGGTGATATCACCGTTACTGAATCCCGCCTGCAGGAATGCCTGGCACAATTTGTAAGAAGTATTCAATCCTTCGATTCGAAATATGATGCGGGCAGGGCACAGGTACCCAATGATGGCGCTCCCTTTCCCAATTTCACCCCACAGGAAAACCAGGGCAAACAATTGTTCCTTGGTCCTCCCATTTTTAATGCATCGGGTGTTCGTACCGGTGGTGGTGCCGGTTGCAATGGTTGTCATAATGCACCGGAGTTTGACATCAGTCCGAACTCCGGCAACAATGGTATCATCGGCCGTATAGGCGGCGGAGGTATCGACATCACGGTAACAAGGGCTCCCAGCCTGAGAGATGTGGTGAACACGGCCGGGATAGAGAACGGGCCGCTGATGCATACGGGCAACCTGGGCACTTTGCAAAATGCGGTGGGCCATTATAATACGATCAACATAGCACCGGGTAATACCAACCTCGATCCCAAACTGACACCGGGCGGCAACGGGCAGCAGCTCAATTTGAGTGGTGCTGAAATGAGTGCCATAGTGGCATTTCTTAAAACACTGAGCGGCACAAATGTGTACACGGATGTGAAGTGGGGTAATCCATTTTGATAAGCCACTTTTTTGGCCACGAATGACACGAATAGCACGAATGATTGAATACAAATGAATTGCTTCGCAATGAGAGAGCTTAGCCACAGATTACACGGATTAACACAGATTGAATGGCTTCGCCATTAGCTGCGCCTGGAAAAGACACAACAGGTTTGCGTCGTTGCGTCTTTGCGAGAGACCATTTGTATTAATCTGTGTTAATCCGTGTAATCTGTGGCCAAAATGTATTGCCATTGCGAAGCAATCATTAGTGCTATTCGTGTCATTCGTGGCTAACCCCTCTTCTGTGGCCTGCAATCTGCCAAAATGGCAAATTTTTCTCCTCTGGAACAACACTTGTGTAGCAATGAAAGTGCAAAACAAGCATATCAGCAGTATCTTGCACCCCCTGATAAATTATTCAACTACTAAACAGATCAACCAAATAAATCATGCAGACAGAAAAAGGGACCATCTCCATCAATACCGAGAACATCTTCCCCATCATCAAAAAATTTTTGTACTCCGACAATGAGATCTTTCTCCGGGAACTGGTAAGCAATGCCGTGGATGCCACCCAAAAGATGAAACGCCTGGCCACTCTCGGACACTATGCACCGGAACTGGGTAACCTGAATATAAAAGTGAAAGTGGATAAGGAAGCTAAGACCATCACCCTGACTGACAGCGGTATCGGTATGACAGCCGAAGAGATCAAAAAATACATCAACCAGGTGGCCTTTTCCGGTGCAACGGAGTTCATGGAAAAATTCAAAGAAGCCAAAGATGCGAATGAGATCATCGGCCGCTTTGGTCTTGGTTTTTATTCTGCCTTTATGGTGGCGGATAAAGTGGAGATTCAAACATTATCGTACCAGCAGGATGCCGAAGCAGCACAATGGGTTTGCGATGGCAGCACCTCTTTTGAAATAACAGCAGGCAGCCGCACCGAAAGAGGTACGGATGTGATATTATATATCAATGCAGAATCAGAAGAGTTTTTGGAAGAACACCGCATCAGCGATATACTGAATAAATATGCAAAGTTCCTTCCCGTACCGGTACAGTTTGGTACCAAAACAGAATCGGTGGAAGATGGAACGGATGATGATGGTAAAACCAAATACAAATCAGTTGAAGTTGATAATATCATCAACAATACCAACCCCATCTGGACAAAAGCGCCAACAGAACTGAAAGATGAAGACTACCTGGATTTTTACCGGGAACTGTATCCCTATGCTGAAGAACCGCTGTTCTGGATCCACCTGAATGTGGACTATCCATTCAACCTGACCGGTGTATTGTATTTCCCCAAATTGAAAAATGATTTTGAGATACAGAAGAATAAGATCAAACTCTTCAGCCGCCAGGTATTCATCACCGATGAAGTAAAAGATATTGTTCCGGAGTTTTTATTACTGCTGCACGGGGTTATTGATTCACCAGACATTCCGCTGAATGTAAGCCGCTCTTTCTTACAGGCCGACAGCAATGTAAAAAAGATCAACAGCTATATCTCCCGTAAAGTGGCGGACAAACTGCAGGAGCTGTTTAAAAAAGACCGTAAAGCCTACGAAGCCAAATGGAACGACATTGGCATTTTTGTAAAATATGGCGCCCTGTCCGATGAAAAGTTTTATGAAAAGGCGAAAGAGTTCTTATTATTCACCAACACAAAGAACGAACACTACACCCTGGAAGAATATGCTATTAAAGTAAAGGATTTTCAAACCGATAAAGAGGGACAACTCATTTATCTATACACCGTGGACCCGGAAAAACAGGACAGCTATGTGCAATCGGCCCTGAAGAAAGACTATGATGTGCTGCTGATGAATTCACCGATCGACACCCACTTCATCCATCACCTGGAAATGAAGCTGGAAAAGACCGCACTGAAAAGAGTGGATGCAGATGTGATCGACAAACTGATCGTAAAAGAAGATGCCCCAACACATACGCTGACAGAAGACGACACGAAAAAGCTAAAAGACATTTTTGACAAAGCCATTCACAACCCGGCGATGAAGATAGAAGTGGAAAGTCTGCCGGCAGACGCCATGCCCGTCACCATCACCATGGAAGAATGGATGCGCCGCATGAAAGACATGAGCAAGATGGGCGGCGGCGGCGGTATGAATTTTTATGGCGCCATGCCGGATACTTATAAAGTGGCCATCAATGCCAATCACAAGATCGTAAGTAAGATACTGAGTGCGGATGAAGCACAACAAACCATTATGGCCAAACAAGCCTTTGACCTGGCCCTGCTGGCACAGGGATTATTAAAAGGAGCGGAGCTTACGGCGTTTGTGGAGAGAAGTGTCGAAGTGTTGTAGATGATAGATGACAGATGATAGTGGATAGATGATAATGGGGCGTACCCTGTTTTTGGTATAGTGGTAAATGGGAAGGTTCAGTATCTTTAGAACAGAACCAAAACCATGACACCCTGGTACATTGTTTATAAAGAACTGGCCATCCGCCTGCTCAGGCTCATGCATCACCAACGCAGTGCTAAAGATCCCGGCAAAAGCCTGTATTATATTGGCCGCCACAGCCCACGGATATGGAAATTCCACACCTGGCTCCGCGACTTCAGAGATACGGCTAATCTCAGACTGGACCCCCTTCATGTATTTGCCTGCTTCAATGATCTTAATATGCCCGACAACTTGCGCATTGAACGGCTGAACGACTGGTACAATTTACTGGGCCCCAAACTGCCCGATACAGGTATAGATTTTTCAGGCTGCCCGGCCGTATTTGCATCAAAGCTGCTGCGCCAGCGAAAAAAAGAAGACCAGGATGGGATATGGACCGTATTCAAAGATGTGATGGATAAAGAGCAGGACGCCATGACCCCGCAGGTATATGAAAAGGCAACGAAATGGTATGAAATAGATTTCGCCTCCTTCAGCGTATTCCTGTACTGGATATGTCACCGCAACTTTATACCGCTGGACAAGAATACACACCGGCTGCTGCAAATGGCCGACCTGGCAGACAGCCGGCTGAAAGGCTTTGAAGATTACCATAAACTTATCCGCTTCCGTGACAGCGACAGGTATCTCGAGATCGCCAAAACCGCCTACGAAGAGTATGATGATACCAAAAAGCTGCTGGCATACGCTCATAAGTTGGGCGACGCATACAAGTTGCCTGTAGAGAAAAAAAGACAGCGTACCACCGACAGCGATTTCAGGCTGGTAGGCTTCCGCATACTGAAGGGCACACTAAAAAAATATTCGAAGATACTGGAGCTAAACAAGCCTTATTCTTTTTACAGCAAGTTCAGCATTCAGAAAGATGGGACAGTTTTGCTGTCGCCGCTTAGCGATGTGCGGCTGTATGCCACTAACCGGCTGAACATAAATATCAGCGCCATCGTAGGCAGGAATGGCAGCGGCAAAAGCACCATTACAGAACTGCTTTATCTCATCATTTATAATATCTCCTGCCAAATGGCTGATCCGTATAAGGGCTTCCAGACGGTAAAGGGGATCAATATAGAATTGTATTACCTGGGCAATACGATGTACAGGCTGGCAGTAAAGAACGGCGAAGTGAAAGTGTATTCATACAGTAAGTACGATGGCGGGTACAACAATGCCAGACTGTTGCCTGCAAATGAATTCAAACCTCATAATTTCTTTTATACCCTTGCGGTAAATTACTCGCACTACGGGCTCAATGAACTGCAGGCCGGTAAATGGGTAACAGGCCTCTTTACCAAGAATGATGGCTACCAGGTGCCCATCACCATAACGCCCTATCGCCGGGCCGGCAATATAGATATCAACCGGGAAAACAGCTACATCCTCTCAAGATTGCTGGCCAACCTGGCGGAGTATGCTGAGAGAGGAAAAGATAATTTAAGGATATTGACGGAAGACGGGCGCAAAGCAAAGTATATCCGGTTCTCTCTTAACCCGGTAAGTCTTGGTGAGATAGCAGAGGCTAAAAAAAAATGGTCGCCAGGCGGGCATAAGAAAATACTGGATGAGGTGTATCGTCATTATCACTTAAAGCGGAAGCCCGTTGGCAAAGCACTGCAGGATACGGTGCGGGATTACATCTACCAGGTACTGATGACCATGCCGCACCGCTATGCCATGTACCGCGGCTTCCTGGCCGGCGAAGGAATCATTAATATAAAGAAATACCTGGAGCAGATAGATGCGGATGAAAGCCATGCAGCCTACCGCTTCAGGCAGGCGGTCAACTTTCTGAAATACCCCAAGCTGTTTACCATTCCGCAAAAGAAATTCATCAGCCTTCATGAACTGTCGCTCCGAATAGACGGTGTGCGCAAGAAAGCGGGTGAAGGGAAGGAAACAAAGCTGATCGGGTTCATTCCTGCTTCGTTTTATTCTGCAGATATCAAACTGAATGACGGAAGCGATTTCAGGGACCTGAGCTCGGGAGAAAAGCAGCGCATCTTTGCGGTAAGTTCACTGGTCTATCATCTCAGCAATATCAGCTCTGTGGTAAACCCTTTGCTTAATAATTATAGCAGTGTCAATATTGTTTTTGATGAGATCGAATTATATTTTCATCCCGATATGCAGCGAACATTTATCAGTTACCTGTTGAAATACCTTGAACGGGTGGAGCTTGCGAATATTTACGAGCTGAACTTTTGTTTTGTTACGCACTCACCATTTATCCTGTCAGACATACCGTCGGAGAATATATTATTCCTGAAAAAGAAGGGAGATAAAAAAGAGAAAGAGGTTGCGCTGAAAACCTTTGGGGCCAATATTCATGAATTGCTGATGGATGGCTTCTTTATGGAACAGACCCTCGGCGGTTTTGCCTTGCAGCAGGTACAGGATATACTGCATTTTTATGAAAGGGTGGTAGCGAATAACAACTTCGCAAGAACGGGCGATGCAACAAAAAAAGGAAAATTAATACAGGAAGAGCAACTAAAAAATACAGAGGAACTGAAAAAAGAATATGCGGCTAAAAAGAACCGGTTCTATTTCGTACGTGACAGTCTTGGAGAAGCCTATATCAGCAATATGGTACGCAACCATATCCGGGAAATAGAGGCCAGCCTGGGAGAAAAGACCTTTATAGAAGGCCAGATAAAGAAACTGAAGGATGAGATCAAAAGGCTGGAACGTACACAACCGGCTCCCCGGGGCGGTCAATAAACAGAAAGACACATGCTAAAGGTAAATTATCCCAGTTCGGCAAACACGAAGAAACAACTGCTGCGGCGTTACCTGGCATGTTTTCCCGGCCGTGACGATATGCAGACATCGTTTGACAGGATATTGAAAAAACTGGGAATCAAAAAAAGCAGGGAATATGATATCAGTTATATCCTTACAGCCCCAATCGAAAAACTATACGGGATATCAGTAAAGATCAATGCTAAGTATAAGAAAGGCGATCCGCAAGAAAAGATGCTGAAAAAGTTATTTAACTATGATAAAGTTCAGTATGGCAAAAAATTTCAGCCGGTGATCGCCAATTTTTTTATGAGCTCACCTGAACTGAATACCGCCACCTGCTACTTCTGTAATATTGACCATATCTATTCTTTTAAACTCATTGGTGATTTTAAAGACGGGCTTGACCTTGTAAAGCGGGCCACTGCGGACGAACTGCTGAAAGTAAAAGGCATCACAAAGACGGCAGCACAGGCCATCATAGATCAGCGGGCAGGAATAAAATCGGTGGATGCGCTGCACGGTCTTACCCGTGAACAACGGAATAATCTGACCCGCCTTGAACCTAAGGGCCGGATTAAACTCACCGGTGAGTTTAAAGACGGGCTTGACCTCATAAAGCGGGCCACTGCGGACCAACTCTTGAAAATAAAAGGCATCACAAAGACCGCAGCGCAAGCCATCATAGATCAGCGGGCAGAAATAAAATCAGTGGATGCGCTGCACGGTCTTACCCATGAACAACGGAATAACCTGGCCCGCCTGGAGCCCAAGGGCCGCAATAACCTTTTTACCCTTGACCATGTGCTTGACAAAGCCACTCACCCGGTGGCAGCGTTATCACTGTTCAATTTTGTGCCCTGCTGCTACAGTTGCAATTCAAAATTCAAACGCAGTGAGCAACTGATCAAACAGAATACGGCCATCAGTCCAACATCAAAGAATTTTTCCTTTGACCGGTGGGTGCGGTTCAGACTTTTTTTCCGCGGCGAGACCGGCAAGACCTATCAGGACATTAATGACATCAATGATTTTGAACTCGATTTTGAAATAGACCGGGACAGTAACGAGTATGAGAATTACCTGCGTGTTTTCAAGCTGCGTTCCCGCTATGTGTTTCATAAGCGGGAGGTTTTACAACTAATACGAAAGCGAAGATCTTATAGCGACTCGCAGATAGCCGAGATAGCCCGGCTTACAAAACGTACCACACAGGAAATAAAACGTGACATCTTCGGTACCGAATTGTTTGAAGACTACCAGGACAGCCGGCCTCTTACCAAACTAAAGCGGGACATTGCGGTGGATATTGGGATAGTGGATAGATGACCGGTAACAGATCATAGTTTCTGCTGTTCATAAGAATCTTATCCGTTATTTCCTGCTGTTAGAAGAATTTAGTAGTAATGAGGAAACTGTGACAGTAAAGAACTGTCATCTATCCACTATCATCTATTAACTGGCTTGCGGCAGCTCCGGTTTCATCTCCGGGTTGAAGACTAAAAATTCAGGCTGATCGGGGGTCATCTTCAGTAGTTCCTGGTATTTCAGTTTAAGATGGCGTTTGAATTTGCCAAGATAACCGGGTACCCGGAGGTCACGGTCGTTGAGGGGTACGGCTTCAATGAGGTCATTGCCTAAATACATCATTAATTTCATAGTAGTGGATATTGGACAATACAAAAAAACTCAATTTTTTGGCTTCCTGCAATCACAGAAGTACTCTATTTTAAGCAGTAGTTTTACGAAGTAGTCTGTAGTGACCAGTTTGAAACCCCGGTTTTTTTAAATGTCTGTGAACCATAACTTATCCCGTCTAATCCGGGATAGAAGCATAGTGACATAGGGCAGAACATAGAACTCTTTGTGTGTATTTCTATGTATCTATGCTTCTACCTGCCTGCCGGTAGGCAGGTGTGGTTCAAACAGCGCCTGAACCCAACTTCCGGATCTTTTAAAAGTTAAACTATCTCCAAAAGAGCGGAAACAAAAGCCCCGGCCATTGTGGAAACCGCCAGTATGCTGCATCTTGTGGCAAACTATTGCTATGAACCTACTCTTCAAACCCCTGGCCGTAGTATCTATCGTCAGCCTTTTAAGTTTCTCCCCCTCCGTTAATAACACCCAAACAGCAGTAAATAACAAACCGGCACCTGCTAAAATTCAGGTGGCCATCCTGCTGGATGTAAGTGGCAGTATGCATGGCCTGATAGAACAGGCGAAGGAACAACTCTGGAATATGGTGATCACCCTGGGTAAAGCACAGTGTACCGATAAATCGGCGCCACAGGTGGAGCTGGCCCTGTATGAATATGGCCGTACCAATGCCAGCGGCGGAAAAGGATATGTAAAACAACTCAGTCCCTTTACCACCGACCTGGATGAAGTATCAAAAATATTGTTCAGCCTGTCCACCAGTGGCGGGGATGAGTATTGCGGACAAGTGATCTATACTTCCCTTGATGAACTGCAATGGAAAAAAGGCAGTGATGATTATAAAGTAATATTTATTGCCGGTAATGAAGACTTCTTACAAGGCAACCTGCATTATACCAAAGCCTGTAATAAAGCAAAAGAAAATGGAGTGATCGTGAACACCATTTATTGCGGCAGCTATGAATCTGGTATAGCAGAACACTGGAACCTGCTGGGCGAATGCGGCAATGGCAGTTTTATCAACATTAATCACAATGCAGCCGAACCGGATATTCCCACTCCGTATGATACCACACTGATGGTATTGAACGGCAAGCTGAATCAAACGTATATTGGTTATGGCGACCAGGGAGTTGCGTATGCATACAGGCAGGTACAAATGGACAAAGCCAATTTTCAGTTAAGTACAAAAGCAGGATTGAAACGGGCTGAAGCCAAAGCAAAATCCAATGTATATAATAATGCCTCCTGGGACCTGGTGGATGCTACAAATGCTGACAGCACCTACTTTGCAAAAGTGGACCGGAAAACATTACCAGACAGTTTGAAAAATAAAACACCGGAAGAGCTGAAGCAACTGGTACAACAGAAAAAAACAGAAAGAGAAAGCATACAGAAAGAGATCATCAGCCTGAATGCCACCCGCAGCAAATACATCATGGAGGAAAAAGCAAGAACAGCACAGAATAAAAATGAGGCCACGCTGGAATCAGCCGTTGAAAAAACGATCAAAGAACAAGTGCGGCGGTACAAAATGCAGATAGACTAACTAAGGGTTTGCCATTACTAAAAACTAAAAAACAAGTTATCTTACTAATAAAAAAGAGTGTCTTTCCCTGTTATACTACCTTGTATTAACATCTGTGGATAATCATCCCGTGTAATTTGTTGCTCATCTTATTTTTATTCGACACCTTGGGGTACACAAATCGAATAACCAACTATGAGCAAACACTACACACTGCTTCCGGTGGCATTACTTTGCCTGCTGGCAGCTAACCAACTTTCCGCACAGGTCAACATCACAACAACGGCCACACCGTACACACAAAATTTTAATACCCTTATTACCTCCGGAACATCAGCCACCCTGCCAACAGGATGGGTGCTGCTGGAAACGGGAACCAATGCCAACACCACACTGGCCGCTGATGCGGGCGCCGGCACTACCGGTAATACCTATAGCTACGGAACAGGCACGGCTACGGACAGGGCCTTTGGAGGATTGCGTTCCGGTTCTTTAATTCCGACACAGGGAGTGCAGATACGTAACAGTACCGGTGCTACGATCACTTCGATCAATATCAGTTATACAGGAGAACAGTGGCGTTGCGGTACCACCGGCCGTGCAGACCAAATAGATTTTCAATACAGTTTAAATGCCACCTCACTATCCACCGGTGCGTGGACGGATGTGAATGCACTGGACTTTGCCTCACCCAGCACTACTTCTGTTGGTGCCAAGGATGGTAACGCCGCTGCAAACCGTACTGCTAAAGCAACACTCATTACAGGAGTAAACATTGCCAACAACGCCATCTTCTGGCTGCGCTGGAATGACCTGGACGCCAGCGGTGCTGATGACGGATTGAGCATCGATGATTTTTCTATACAACTGAATGGTGCAGATGTAACAGCCCCCACCACTTCTACACTGACTCCTGCAAATGGTTCCACCGGCATTGCGCTCAGCGGCAATTTGGTGATCACCTTCAGCGAGAATATACAGAAAGGCACTATCGGAAATATTACGGTGAAAAGAACCAGTGATAATGTAACGGTGCAAACAACGGCGGTTACTTCTGCTTCTGTAACTGTAAGCAGCAACGCAGCTACGATACCTTACAGCGGCCTTGCAAACAGTACAGGCTATTATGTAAACATTGATGCCGGTGCCTTTAAGGACCTGGCAGGCAATGATCATGCAGGCATTTCCGGCAGCAGCACCTGGGCCTTTACCACACTCGCTGGCGGCGGCGGTGGCGGTCCGCTGAATTTTTATTTTGGCAACCTGCATTCACACAGCAGCTACTCCGATGGTAATGCAGATAATACCACCAAGATCCCGTCTGATGATTATACCTACGCAAAGACCGCTCTTTGTATGGACTTCCTCGGTATCAGCGAGCATAACCATGCCACCGCCGGAATGAGTATTACTAACTGGCAACCCGGAAGAACACAGGCAGCAGCGGCCACTACTTCTACGTTTGTGGGATTGTATGGAATGGAGTGGGGCGTTATCAGTGGTGGCGGTCATGTGATCGTATATGGAATGGATTCACTGATCGGCTGGGAAGCGGGTAACTATGATATATTCGTTGCCAAGAATGTATATACCGGCACCGGCGGTTTGTTTGATATACTGAACCGTCATGGTGGTAATGCACTGGCTTACCTGGCACATCCCAACAATACAGATTTTAATAATGTACTGAACAACCCCTTTGATGTCAATGCAGATAATGCCATTGTGGGTTCTACTGTAGAAACAGGTCCTGCCTTTTCTACTAATACTACTTACACCAATCCGGGTACTTCTATGGCGCACCTGTCGTATTACCGGAACATGTTGTCCAAGGGATATCATCTCGGGCCAACGATCGACCATGATAATCACAACATGACCTTTGGCCACACTGCAAAAACAAGACTGGTGATTCAGGCTGCAACCCTTACGGAGAACAACCTGCTGGATGGAATGAAAAAGATGCGCTTCTATGCGTCACAGGATTGCAGCGCTAAGATCGATTTCACCATCAGCTCAGAATACATCGGCAGTATTGTAACAAAGGCGGGTGCACCAGTCATCTCCGTTACATCCACTGCCACTACTTCTGCGGTTACTTCTGTTGCCATCATGTATGGTGTGCCCGGCAGCGGTACTGCAGCCACACAATTAACCAGCAATCCATCCGGCACCTTTACGTATACCGATAATGCACTGGCAAATGGCAGCCAGCGGTATTACTATTTGGATATTACAGAAGCAGATGGTTCCCGCATTGTCACTTCTCCCATCTGGTACACAAGGAATGATGCCGCAAAAGGGATCCCTCCTTCACTTACTTCTTTCTTTACCGTAAACGAAACAGACAGGGTGATACTGAAATGGACAACAGAAAATGAACCGGCAGAACAATGGTTTGAAGTTCAGCGTTCAGTTAATGGAATTAATTATGAATCGCTGGGAATAGTGACTGGAAAAGGAACAACAGGTGACGTACAAACCTATGCGCTCAGTGATATGCAACCTGTTGCCGGTGTATCTTATTACCGCCTGGTACAAAGAAGTGGTAACGGCGAGATTCGCTTTACCGATGTGAAAGTGGTGAACCGGGGCAAAACACCTGTTTCTTATTATACCATTTATCCCAACCCGGTACAGGGAATGCTGAACATACGGCTTACTGCCGCAACCAGCAGCAATGTCCTGGCTGAGGTCTTTGACCTGAATGGCAGAAAGATGATAAACCGGAACTTCAATGTAACAAGCGGACAACAAACAATGAGTTTGGATATGGGCCGCTTGGGTAATGGTACTTATTTACTCAAGCTTACATTGGATGGAAAGACCAGTTCGCAACTGGTGAATAAATTTTAACCAATACCGCACAACCAATACAAAGCCCTGTCTTGTAATGAGGCAGGGCTTTTTTATTGAAGTTTAGCTCCCTGTTCGATCCAGCAACGGATAGCATCCCGTTCTTCCGGCGTCATATTGGTCTTATTATTCTGGGGCATCGTTTTAGTGATAACGACCCGCTGCATGATCAATTCCTTCTTCAGCGCTATTTCCTGTGGCGTATCATACTTTACCCCATTCGGGGCGGTGTTATATACATTATCCGTTGGTTTGGAAGAATGACAACTGATGCACCGCTGTTGAATAATACTATTCACTTCAGCAAAACCTACTTCTTTGCATTTGGTAGTTGAAGGTTGTGGCGCCGTAACATAGGCCACTGCCAGTAATATAATAATAGAAGCAGGCATGATCCAAACACTCAGCCGGCCCTGTTCCCGCAGGTTAAGCCAGTGCTTGATACCGGCAGCGCCAATACTGATAGCGGCCAGCACCAGCCATTGATATTTATTTCCGAAGGTGCTGGGGAAGTGATTGCTGACCATTACAAATAATACCGGTAAGGTGAAGTAGTTATTGTGGATAGAACGGAACAACGCATTTTTCCCCCGCTGCGGATCAGGAGCAATACCCTTTTTCGCTGCATTCACCATCGCTTTCTGCGAGGGGATGATAACAAAAAACACATTGGCCACCATGATACTGCCGATCATTGCCCCAAAATGTATGAAAGCAGCACGGCCACTGAATACATGGCTGTAGAAATAAGCAAACCCGGTTAACAGGATAATGCCAATGAGTGCAAACAGTAAGGGTTGTTTGCGCAAGGGAGACCTGCAAAGCAGATCATACAGCAGCCAGCCAATAATAAAAGAACCAATACTGATACCGATTGCTGCAGCCGCACTCAGCTTTAGCACATTCGTATCGATCAGCATGGCAGATGCATTGAAATAATAGATGATGAACAGCAAAGCAAAGCCGGATACCCAGGTGAAATACGCCTCATACTTGAACCAGTGCAAATGTTTGGGAAGGGTCTTTGGCGCTCCTTTATATTTTTCCAGGTAATAAAAACCGCCGCCATGTACCGCCCAGAGGTTGCCGGCCAGTTCTTCCCTTACATTTTCTGTCCGGTTAAGTGCATTTTCCAGGAATACAAAATAGAAAGAGGCCCCGATCCAGGCGATGCCAAAAGTGATATGCATCACCCGAACGATGATATTCAGCCATTCCACCAGGTGCCCTTCATAAGGCGTTCCCCTTACCAGCCAGAATATGCCGGTGATGATAGTAAGGATGATAAAAACAATGGCGGCATAGAGCCAGTTTTGTATCTGGCCCGCTTTTTCCTGTTGCGATTCATCGCCCGCTTCTTCCCCGATAATGGAATGGACCCGGTAGGTCATAATAATAAGCATGACGAGAGCACAAAAGGATAATATCAGGAGCAGGATGGCCATTGTTTTCTTAAAGCAGCAACACTACAGTAAATAAATGAGTTTTAGCCGGTGACTTGTTGTTTCTGTATAAACCAACTGCCAAAGTAAAAAATTGTTTTCATTAATTTTACAGATTCGCATTTATCCAAAAAGAAATCTTCATGTACGATGCTGCCATTATAAGTAACCGGACCATTACCCCCGATGGTGTTAAAAGGGTAGTAGTATTAATAAAGAACGGGAAGATCGAAGCAGTGGTGGATGAATTGCCGGATAGAGACCTCCTGGTAACTGATATTGGTGACAGCGTATTGATGCCGGGGGTCATCGACCCGCATGTACATATCAATGAACCGGGCCGGACAGATTGGGAAGGATTTGATACGGCAACTAAAGCGGCCATTGCCGGAGGTATTACTACGCTGGTAGAGATGCCACTGAATGCATCACCGGTTACTACCACTGCTGCGGCCTTTGATGAGAAAATAAAGGCAGCAACAGGAATGGGTCTTACCGGCACGGAAAGACCCCGGTCGGGAAAAATACATACCAACTGCGGTTTCTGGGGTGGCATTGTTCCGGGTAATGAAAAAGAGCTGGAGCCACTGATCGAAAAGGGAGTACTGGGGTTTAAAGCATTTCTCACTCATTCGGGTATTGATGAGTTTCCGGATGTAACAGAAGACGACCTGAGAAAAGTAATGCCCGTCATTGCAAAACACGGGCTGCCGCTATTAGTACACTGTGAACTTTCAAATACAGCTGCCAGCACTCCGGTTACTACGCTCCGGTACCAGGAATATCTTTCCTCCAGGCCAAAGAAATGGGAAGATGATGCGATCTCATTAATGATCCGGCTGTGCGGGGAATTTAATTGCCGGACACACATTGTACATTTATCATCGGCAGATTCTATAAAACAAATTGCCGCAGCTAAACAAAAAGGGTTGCCGCTGACTGCGGAAACAGCACAGCATTATTTATACTTCTGCGCAGAAGAGATCAGGGATATGCAAACACAATTCAAGTGTGCGCCGCCGATCAGGGAAAAAGAAAACAATGAACAATTGTGGCAGGCGCTGAAAGACGGTATCATTGATTTTGCAGCCACCGATCATTCTCCGGCACCACCCGATATGAAAGCTACCGGTAGTGGTGACTTTATGAAAGCCTGGGGCGGTATCTCTTCCATCCAGTTTGCATTGCCCGTACTATGGACAGCTGCGCAAAAACATGATTGCAGTATTGTTGATATTTGCCGATGGCTGTGTGAGAAACCGGCATTGCTGCCCGGGTTACCATCAAAAGGAAAAATTGCCAAAGGCTTTGATGCTGACCTTGTGGCCTGGAACCCGGAAAAAACATTTATGGTTACAGAAAATATGATCCACCACAAACATAAGACCACCCCTTACCTTGATGAAGTATTATCCGGCGTGGTGGAACAAACATGGCTGAATGGGAAAAAAGTATTTGATGCGGGAAAGTTTTTACATTTGAATAAAGGCAGTATCATCTATCATGAATAATTCAACCCCACCGGTTTTTACCAACCTGACAGACCTTGCAGCCGAAAGGCTCGGAGGTAAAGCAATAGCCTGCACCGATGATTTTTTTGCAGAAAAAGAAAACCTGCTGAAACCGGGAAGAGGTATTTTTATTACTGATAAATACACCGACCGGGGTAAATGGATGGATGGATGGGAAAGCCGCCGCAAAAGAACCCCGGGGCACGACTGGTGCATTATACAATTAGCCACTTCTGGTAAAATATATGGAGTGGATATCGACACCAATCATTTTCTCGGAAATCATCCGCCGCATGCTTCTATTGAAGCTGCTAATATTATACCTGATAAAAACACAGATTGGGATAACGTGCAATGGAAAGAGATCCTTCCCCGATCACCATTGCAACCGGGTTCACAAAACTTCTATGAAATAACCGATCACAGCATTTATACTCATTTAAAACTCCATATTTATCCCGATGGTGGTGTGGCAAGATTAAAAGTATATGGGGAGGTGTTTAAAGACTGGAGTACCGTTGATGCCAGTGAGATCATAAACCTGGCGGCTGCAACCAATGGGGCTAAATCAGTCCTGTGTAATGATATGTTCTTTTCGCACATGGACAATCTCATCATGCCAGGCCGTGGAGTGAACATGGGAGATGGCTGGGAAACAAAAAGAAACCGTACTCCCAATAACAAAGACTGGGTGATGGTACGCCTGGCACATAAAGGAACGGTTGAAAAAATATTGATAGACACTTGTCATTTTAAAGGAAACTACCCGGATAGCTGTTTGATAGAAGGTTGTACGATGGCTGTGGAAGAAGAAAATAAATTAAACACAAACGAAGTTACATGGACAACGATTTTGCCACAATCAAAGCTGAGTGCAGACTATGAACATTTTTTTGAAGAAGAGATCATAAACAAAGGCCCGTTCACTCATGTAAGGCTGTCTATTTTTCCGGACGGAGGAATAAGCAGGATGCGTTTGTGGGGAAGGATCAGGTAATTGGGTAATTAGCTAATAAGTTTAAAGGGTGACACTACACGAATTCAACATATTACCAAAAGAACAACTCATTGAAGCGCTGACCAGGTGCTGTGGGTCGGCTGCATGGGTTAATAAAATGCTGCCCTTCATTCCGGCGGATGATATGGTGGAGCTGCTGGAAGATGCCGAAGCGCAGTGGTATGAATGCAGCCCGGACGACTGGAAGGAAGCTTTTTCTCACCATCCCAGGATCGGCGATGTGGAATCGCTGACAAAAAAATTTGCTTCCACTGCGCAGTGGGCCTCCGGAGAACAAAGTGGTGTAAATGCTGCTTCCGGTAAAACGATCGAAGAACTGGCGGAAGGCAACCGCTTGTACGAGGAGAAATTCGGTTATATCTTTATTGTTTGCGCTACAGGAAAATCAGCGGAGGAGATGCTGTCCCTGCTGCAGGCAAGATTGCCCAATGTACCAACAGAAGAAATAGAGATTGCGGCGGAAGAACAAAACAAGATCACCAAATTACGTCTTCAAAAACTACTGGAATGAGCCAGCTTACCACACATGTATTAGATACCACAAAGGGAAAACCGGCAGCGGGAGTAACGATCCTTTTATTTCAACAACTGGAAGAGGACTGGCAACTGGTGACATCAGGTAAAACAAATAATGATGGGCGTATTCCTGATCTGCTTAACAAAGACGCTTTGCTTGCACCGGGGAATTATAAAATGAAATTTGAAACAAAGCAATACTTTGACACACAAGGCGTCCATACCTTTTATCCTTTTATTGAAATCGCTTTTACTATAACGGGCAATGAGCATTATCATGTGCCTTTATTATTAAACCCCTTTGGGTATTCTACTTACAGGGGCTCCTGAACTAATTGGAGCACAAAGAACACAACGAAGCACAAAGAACACAACATATTTAAATTGAGTGTAAATGAGCGAAGAGGAAGTTATTAAAACCGTACTTGATGAAGCTTTCCATGTACATAAAACAATTGGCCCGGGAATGCTTGAGAATGTTTATCAAACTTGTTTGGCATACAGGCTTCGGCAGAGAGGGCTGTTCATAGAAACAGAAAAACCTATTCCCGTTGTATTTGAGGAAATAAAAATGGAATGTGGCTACCGGGCTGATATTGTGGTTGAAAGAAAAATAATTATTGATACAAAAAGCATAGAGGCAATAGCGGATATTCATATTGCACAGTTGCTTACTTATCTTAGGTTTTCAAAATTGCGGCACGGGTTGATTTTAAATTTTAAAACCGTATTATTGAAAAACGGAATCAAAAGAGTTTTAAATGGCTATTAGATATTGCCGGCAGAAGAATCCGTGGTGTTCTTTGTGTTTACTTTATGTTCTTTGTGTTACTCATTTCCACACATAAAAGGAATCATATGAATCTTTCCATAGCAGATATCGAAAAAGAACTATTGCTCAACGCATTAAGAACGGCCAATCTTAAGTTTCAGCAAACC
>CAYUCU010000016.1:15040-35483 GCA_964443345.1 uncultured Chitinophaga sp. | reverse complement strand
TCTATTTTTTGTCGTGCACATAAGCATTTCAAAAAGATTTCTTCCATTTTCCCAGTTACAACAACTTTTCATCCTCTTTTAAAGAATCAATTTGTTCTTTCTGACAGAGCAGAACGGGTTTCGGTAATAAATTGTTATTGCCGGTAGGAAAAATTCCCCATTTAAATTTTCTCCATTAAACCATATTATCAACTTAATCACTTTCGCTTTTTAAAACAAACCATAATGAAAACTGTTCGCTTCCTCCTTGCTTTGTCAATGCTTGTTCTTTCTGTAAATACTTCCTACGGACAAGCGAACGTATTGGACCCAAATGATCCGGATGTGATTTTTACAGCTACTAATCAGCCGGCATTACCTACTTTTAATAGAATTAGTAAATGGGGCCATACTAACAGGCTTTCCTGGAATCCCTTTAGCTACGGATATAAATCATACTATTTTAAAGGGATGTCCTTCCGGCTTAAATTTCCAAAGACATATCAGCATAATGTGGCCGATGGTAAAGTGTATCCTGCAATCCTTTTCCTTCATGGTCTTGGAGAACCAGGTAATGCCTGGGATAATGAATATCAACTACTGCACGGTGGACAAACACATGCTCAGAAAATTGACAACGGGACATTTGACGGGTTTATGATCTATCCGCAAAGTCAGACCGGGTGGTTACAAAATTATTTTCCTGCAATGAGGGATTTAGTTGATTCGATGGTGAAGTATGTGAAGCTTGATATTGACAGGGTACATGTTGGCGGACTTTCTTCTGGTGGACAAGCCACATGGGATTTTCCACAGCAGCAGCAATATGCAAAAATTGCCTGTGCTATTGAACCAATTTCTGCAGCCGTTTATGAGGATGTTGCGTATTTCGCCAGTCATATTACTATTCCTGTATTTATTGCAAATGGTGGTGTAGACGTTGCACCTTACGCATCCACTGTTACAGATATTATTAATTCATATAAAGGGCTGGGAGGTAATATCATACAATCCTTCTTTCCTACCCAGGGACATGGTGTATGGAATTCATTTTGGGCAGACCCACGATACTGGCCATGGATCAATTCTCATCATAAAGCAAACCCACTGATCTTTTTTCAACATGATAAGTTTTGTCCCACGGAAACCGTTAATGCAAAACTTGGATTACAGGCTGGTTTTTACGCATATGAATGGCAAAAGGATGGTGTAACCATTTCCGGCCAGACAGGTAATGAACTGATTGTAACAAGTTATGGGACCTATAGAGGTCGTTTTAAAAGAACAGCAACGAGTGCCTGGTCTTTATGGTCTCCAACACCTGCTGTCATATCCGAAAATCAAGGTACTGTACCTCCTACAATTCAACTTAATGGACTAAGGAGCAATGTATTACCTGCACCTGATGGAAGCACTACAGCGCCTTTATTTGTTCCAAATTCTTACACCTCTTATGAATGGAGAAGAATATCCGATAATGCCTTAGTTAGTTCTGTTAATACCTACAATGCCCCAGTAGGCCAGTATAAAGTAAAAGTTACTGAGCAATTTGGTTGTGGAAGTGATTTCTCCTTGCCTTATTCGGTAATTCCTGCAAACGGAAGTAACGGGCCTGATGCAGCCACCAGTGTTTCAGCACTTGCTGTATCAAACAGCTCTGTTCAGCTATACTGGAACGATAACCCTAATCCGGCAAACAATGAAACAGGATTTGAAATATACAGGAGTATCAATTCCGGAAGCGGTTATACTTTAGCTGGAATTACAGGCAGTGATATTCTTTCTTTCCTGGATCAGGGACTATCAGCCAATAAGAAATATTATTACATTATAAGAGCTATAAATAATAACGCAGCATCGGCTGTAAGTACAGAGGTAAATGCTACAACCCTGGCAGATATTATTCCACCGACAGCGCCTGGTAATTTGGTTGTAACAGGCACTACAAGAAGTTCAGTTTCTCTTTCCTGGCAAGCATCAACAGATGACGTAGGAGTTGCCAAGTATGAAATTTATGTAAATGGAGTAAGGTCTTATGTTACAACAAATTTATTTTTTACTGTCAATAACCTAACGGCCTTAAGCACTTATTCATTCTTTGTAAAAGCTCTGGACGCTACCGGAAACACCTCCCCTGCCAGTAACCAGCTAACTGCATCTGCGGGTTTAAACGGTCTTTATTATAAATATTACACATTTGTTGGAACGTGGAATAATCTTCCTGATTTTACCACATTAACACCTGTTGCAACTGGCATTATGCCAAACGTTGCCTTAACACCCAGAACACAAAATGACAACTTTTCTTTCCTCTGGGAAGGATACATCAATATACCGGTGTCAGGCACTTATTTCTTTAGAACGAATTCCGATGATGGCAGCAGATTATGGCTTGGATCATTAAATGGCACCGCTTCTCCTTATTCGTTTAGTGGCGCCCCATTAGTGAATAATGATGGCCTTCATGGAACACAAAATGTCACATCATCAGCTATCACTTTGACAGCCGGTGTTTATCCAATTGCCATGGCATTTTATGAACAAGGTGGAGGGGAAGCCATGACAGTAAGTTGGAGAACCCCTCAAACAGGGACTAGTTATGTAACAATTCCTAACAGCGCATTTAGTGATGTGGTGACAATTCCGTCAAATCTGCTTCCCAAAAAGCCTGCTGATCTTAATGTTGTGGCCACTGCTTTTAATAATTTGCAAATTAACTGGACAGATTCCAGTGACAATGAAACTGGTTTTGAAGTATATCGTTCTACTACCCAACTGGGCACCTATGTTATTGTTGGAACTGCAGGTCCGGGAACAACTAGTTTTATTGATTCCGTTGGATTGTCTGCCGAAACCATTTATTGGTACAAGGTAAGGTCGGTAAATCAATACGGACAGTCACAGTTTATTAGTGTTTTAGAAGGTAAATGGGGACTCAATAACAATTATAATGATGGAAGTGGTAATAACAGAAACCTTACCGGCAATGCCAGTCCCGTGTTTAGTACCGATAAAAAAGAAGGTTCTCACTCTATATCATTGAATGGGTCCAACCAATACCTGAATGTGCCGTTTGGATCAAGCGGGGTTTTCCCAACAAATACTTATACTACAAGGAGTATTGGTATCTGGATTAAACCGGCGGCGACCATGCTGACAGCAAGCAATAAGATCATTTACGATTTTGGTGGCTCAGATAATGGATTATCACTGCGATTCAACTCCGGATCATTACAGGCAGGTATTGCAAATAATAATAACCGCTTCACTGTTGTATTGAACAATTTTGCAACAAACCCCAATTGGGTAGCAAATGGCTGGAACCACGTAGGCGTAACCTACAATGTAGACAGGATACAGTTGTTCCTAAACGGAGTATTGGTTGGTACTACAAATCTTACTTTCACTTCAGTTGGTAATACATCCAACGCTTCCCGGATAGGTGCCACTAATGGCTCAAATGCCTTTAATTCATCTACCTCATCCACTAACTATTCCGGCTTGCTGGATAATATAGAAATAATAAATGAGCCATTAAACGCAACAACATTCCTTGCATTAATGAGACAGTCTTACACGGCTGACACCACATTAGCGTTGCCAGGAATACCGGCTGCACCCAGCAATCTCGTCGAAACAACCAAAACAACTACGTCCATTTCAGTAGAGTTTAATGATAACTCTACAGACGAAACCTCTTTTGAACTATACCGGTCGGCGGTTAATTTAAATGGATACAGGTTACTCGCTACAATACCTGGCGGGTCCGGTTCAACAAAGAGTTATACAGACATCGACCTCTTCCCCAACAGTGATTATTATTATAAAGTAAGGGCAAAAGGAATAGGCGGCACATCTGCTTTCACACCTGATCTGCTCATACGAACAAATAATGGCATCCCGGTATTAGCTGCAGTACCAGACTTTACCATGCGGCATGATTCGCAAAAAACCATTAACCTCACAGCTACAGATCCTGACGGAGAAACCCTCGTGTTTTCCTTTATAGATCCATTGCCGGCTTTTGCAGTATTTACAAATACGGGTAATGGTGCAGCCAGCATCCAGTTCAGCCCATTACTGGCTGATCAGGGCGTTTATACAATTTCAGCAGTGGTTGCTGATGGAAATACCGGAAAAGATACAGCAACATTTATTGTAACTGTTAACGATAATTATACTCCTGTAATTGCTGCTTTGAATAATGTTACCACTGCGGAAGGCGGTTCTGCCAATATTAATTTAAGTGCAACTGATCAGGATGGAAACAGCACTTTAACCTGGTCAATTCCTTCACCACTGCCATTTGTAAATCTTACCGATAATGGAAATGGCGCAGGTTTACTTACTATTACTCCAGGCTATACCCATGCTGGTGTATACCCGGTAACGGTTAATGTAAGTGATGGAGCAGGAGGCGTTGAATCGGCAACATTTAATTTAACAGTAACTAATGTTGAACCTCCTTCTGAAAAATGGTATATCAGTGCAAAATACACTGGCCCGGATGCACCGGCACCATGGAATAACATCGCAACTCCCAATACGAATAACCTTTTAAACGGAAATGGAGTTTCCACCCCGGTTGGAATTGAATTTTTAAATACCCCGTGGAATGCCGGAGACGCTGGTGCTGTTACAGGCAATAATTCCGGAGTATATCCTGATGCGGTCATCAAGGATTATTTCTGGTTTGGCGTTTTTGGAGCACCGAACACAATAGACTTCAACTTAAAAGGACTGACACCCGGCGCCCTCTATAATGTAACCTTATTTGGAAGCAGTAGCTGGACCGTTTTAGGCAATGTTGGTACTACTATTTATACAATTAACGGTATTGCAAAACCATTGTACGTTCATTATAACCAGCAAAATACAGTTACCTTCTCAGCAGTTTCAGCAGATCCTTCCGGGAATATTACTGTAACTATGAGTAAAGGAGCTAATACTCCATATGGCGTATTAAATGCTCTTGTACTGGAAAAACCATTTGATGATGGTACAGCGCCTGCTTTGCCAACCAATCTTTCTGCCCAGGCTTTACCTGATGGTACAGTACAACTTAACTGGAATGATGTTGCTTATAACGAAAGTAAATACCTGGTTCACAGGGCCACAGCTCTGGCCGGACCTTATACGCTACTTAATCCCGCTGCATCTAATGCAAACACTACCACTTATAACGATAACACGGTATTAAGCAGCACGACCTACCATTATAAAATAGAGGCCGTTAATAACGTCGGTTCATCAGGCTATTCAAATACGGCAAGTGCTACTACATCAAATAAACCGCCGGCCCTTAGTGTTCTTAATGATGAGTATGTAAAAGCGGGCAACACCCTATCAGTTAGTATTCTGCCAACAGATGATGCCGGTGATGTTTTGACTACAACAGTTACTGGTCTTCCATCATTCGGCATATTCCAAAGTACAGGTAATGGTACAGGAAATATTGTATTTACACCTTCTGTGGATGCTTTGGGAACTTATAGCGGAATCGTGGTTAAGGTAGCCGATAACTATGGTGACACTGTAACGAGATCATTTACTTTAATAGTATCTGATAACACAGTACGATCATTCTATCTGAATTTCGGACCTGAAGGAGGCACTCCACAGGCTGCTCCATGGAACAATTTTATGGTGTATCCATTTGCAAATAATCCATATGGCGGTATTAAGGATGATGCGAATGTTTTAACAGGTATTACATTCAGGCTCCTGAGTCAGTGGGGAGGCGGTTGGTCTAATGGAATGAGAACAGGAAATGATAAGGGTGTTTTCCCGGATAATGTGATGAGGACTGGCTTCTTTAATTCAAATTCAGGAAACCATGTAATACAATTTGACGGATTAAACCCGGCTAAACTTTACAGTATAGGCTTCCTTACAAACAACAATACAGGTGGATCTCTGTCCGTAACATTTACCAGCGGTGCACAGTCTGTAGTAAGAGATGGAAGATACAATACTACAGCATTGGCTAACCTGAACGGGCTTATACCTAATGCCTCCGGCACCATACAAGTAACAATAAGTAAAGGATCATCCACTGCTTTACTAAACCTGAACGGTGTTGTGATCAGAGAGTATGATCCTGCAGATCCTGTGATAAGGCCGGCTGATCTCTTTGCTGAAACAATGATTCAAACAGACAGGATAAAGTTAACGTGGAGCGACAGGAGCAGCAATGAAACAGGGTTCGAGGTATGGAGTTCAACAAGTGCAAACGGAACGTATTCACTTGTAACCACTACAGCTGCTAACGTTACTACCTACACAAATACCGGGCTTACGCCAAATACCCGCTATTTTTATAAAGTAAGGGCGGTTAATGGTGCTGTAACAAGCAATTACACCAATACAGCAAATGCAATACTTGCCTCAAAGATTGTATTGATCAATCAGAATGTTTCCGCAGCCCAGGCGGGCCCTGCTCCATGGAACAATACCAGCTCTCCATCTACTGAAGGCGCCACCTTTAGTAACCTTATCAATACTGAGTCAACAAATTCAGGATATGAAATGGTCATTACGAAAGAGTTTAATGGTACCGGATTTGCAGGGGTGAATGCAAATGGTGTTTTCCCGGCCAACGTAATGGTTAGCAACTACTGGACCGATGCCGGTCAGACTTCCCAGGTAAAATTCCAGAATCTTGACATCAGTAAGAAATACAGGATCGGCTGCTTCGGTAGTAATGCAACTACTGATTATACTACGGCTAATTATAGTTGTAATGGCAAAACAGTGGAATTGAACAGTTATATGAATGATTTTAAAGTTGTGTTCCTTGATAACCTGAGGCCAGGCGATAATGGTGAATTGATTTTGAGTATAAGTACGGCTACAGGATCTCCTTACAGCTTCACCGGTGCCTATACTATTGAATTTTATGACGATGCTTCGCCAGATGAGCCAGTAATCAACACGATCTATGCTGATGGTCCTCCTGAACCATTGCGAATGATAACTACTCAGTTGGCCCCTGCCACACATGTATTACCGGCAGTAACAGCTGTTGCAGCTAAACCATCTGTTCAGATAACTGAGTTGAATACTCAGGAAATTAAGGTATTCCCCAATCCATTTACAAGTACACTTCAGGTACAACTCCAAACAGATAAAGCAGCAAAAATTGCTGTAATACTGTATGATGCTGCCGGAAGATTGATGTATAAAAATGATGGCTTTAGTGCCATTAAGGGAGGAAATCTTATTAAAGTTGATTTAACAAATGGCATGCCTCTTCGCCCGGGAATTTATGTGTTGAATGTTTTAATAGACGGCAAAGTGAGTAAGGTGGTGAAATTGATAAAATTGAATTAAAGGTTTTCAAATCTTTAACAGAGTCTGGTTTTAAAAGGAAACCAGACTCTGTTAATTTAAAAACATTCCATTTACAAGAATTTTTATTTATTTTGTTCTGATCTGTCCAGATATATCCGGCACGATTGTTCTCAGAAACCAGTACTGATCAAAGAACCTTGGTTATTCTTATGCCTTTTTTTGTATAATCCCGGTGGTTTTGTAAAGAAATTAATGAATCGCCGGACAATCGACACGAGGAAAAATTCAGCAGGCAGCATTGTATTTGTGACTGGATTGATCAAGTGGATGTTTTATGAGGATTGATGCTAAATAGAAAATTAAGTTACCCTAACAAATTTCAATTTATTTATGGATCTGATTTATTTTTTTAAAGTTCTATTAAGAAAAAAATGGATTATAGGGAGCCTTTCTTTACTAGCAGTTATAGCTGCCTTTCTTTTCCTTCACAATAAAAAAGAGGTTTTCAAGTCTCAGGCGCAATACTCTACAGGCTTTACAGCAGAGAAAGTAAGGCTGGTAGATGGAAGTTCAGGTATAGATATTTACACTGCAGATGTAAAATTCAATAATGTAATTGAAACCTTCAAATCGCCAAAAGTAATTAATGCCATTGCTTACAAATTGCTATATCACGACCTGGTGAACCCCGGCGCTGCTTACATCAGGCTTTCAGAAAAAAGCAAGTCATCTGATTTATATAAGGCGGTGAATCCTGATACGGCCATTCAAATCTTAAGGGAAACTATTACCCAGAATAAATTATTGTCTTCCAATACTGAAAAAGAAAAAGTTTTAATAGAATACTTCAAGCTGTACGGATATGATTATGATAACATTCGCTCCCATCTTTTAATTGAAAGGGTAGGCCGGACAGATTATCTGAATATAACTTACTGGTCGGAAAACCCTGACCTTTCAGCACTGGTAGTGAACGCCATGGGAGATGAATTTCTTAATTATTATAAAAACCTGAGTTCAAAACGTACCAAAGAAAATGCCAGTGAAATCAAAACAATGGTTACAGCGCAGCAAAAGAATATTGATAGTCTCGGCAAGCTGCTTTACATAGAAAAAGTGAAACAAGGGAGTATCGACCCGGTAAGTCTTAGCAAAAGCGCCATGGAAACTGTTAAGGAACTTGAAGCAAAACTTGCCGAAGAAAAAAGTAAACAAAATGAACATTTTAACCGAAAGAAATATTTAACCGATAAGCTTAACTCACTACAGTCCGGTGCCACCACTTCAGGAGGCTCAGTAAGTAATGAAGAGGTTATTGCATTGGTAAACAAGAAGAATAATCTTGTTGCTGAACTTGCAAGGAAGGGCGGAAGTGATCCGGCCCTGGAACGGCAAATAAGTGATTTAAGAATTGAAATAAATATTAAGTCATCTGCAGCTTCTTCTAAAAAAGATAATAGTGGGAAAGCGAAAGAAATAGATAATCTTAAAACTCAAATAAGTGAAGAGGATGCACTCTTAGGTGCTGCCAATTCAACCATAGCAGATTATACTTCAAGTATAAGGAAGTATACCAACCTGGCCAATACAGCGCCAGTGGGGAGTGATGTAAAAATTGAAGGGATACAAACCAGGTTAGACATCGAGAATGAAATGCTGGGCACCGTAACGGAAAAATATTATAAAGCTGAGGGTTTAGCCAAAGATGACCCCACGACTAATTTTATTCAAACAGCAGTGGGCCAGCCGGCCTTGGGCCCGGAATCGAAAAAAACAATGATGACAATGCTTCTGTCCGGTATGTCAATGTTTTTTCTTTCGTCTGTAATTTTTTTGCTTTTGGAGATATTTGACCCCCGCACAAAAACCCCGTCGATATTCAAAAAGCAGGTTAGTCTGAATATCACAGGTTTATTAAACAATATTCCCTTAAAAAAAATTAGTGAACAGGAAATTTTGATGGCCGATTTCACAGGAAAGAAATATTCACGACAGATTTTCTATAAGAATAACATCCGGAAACTCAGGTATGAATTATTGAATAGCCCAAATAAAATATTTTTAATAACAAGTACCCAAAAACAGGCCGGCAAAACGACTGTCATTGAATCTCTCGCAGCAAGCTTATTATTGAGCAAAAAGAGAGTCATGATCCTTGACTTGAATTTTATAAACAATACTATTACTACCAAACACTATCCCTCTGTATTGATACAGGACGTTGGTGAACTTGTTAAGTATGATGTTCCCCTAAAAAGTCAGCAACAATTCCTGGAATCGACCACTTCTATAGAAGGGATGCATGTCATTGGTTGCAGGGCGGGTAATTTTACACCATCAGAGGCGTTGTCAAATATAGATATGGAACAATTTTTTAAATTATTAAAAGATGAATTTGATTATGTCTTGATTGAAGGGGCTGCCCTCAATGAATATGCAGATAGTCGTGAGTTGGCTGTTTATGCTGAAGGAGTTTTCACTGTATTCTCTGCAGCAGCATCAGTTACCCAGGTCGACAACAAATCCATTCAATTTATCGATTCACTCGGAGAAAAGAATAAAGGCGCCATTTTGAATAATGTCCAGCTGGAGAATATCAATTTCTAGTGCCAAAAATTCAGAGAAATGAAAACTTCGAGACTTAGCTGGATTGATTATGCAAGGGGTATAGCAATTATCCTCGTCTGTTACAGGCATGTATTTGAAGGCTCAAAAGATGCGGGTATTCCGGTAACAGACAGCGATTTCCTGGTATACGCAAATATCAGTTTGTATAGTTTCAGGATGCCCCTTTTTTTTATAATTTCAGGATTATTTATTACAAGTTCCCTCGAAAAAAGAGGTATTAAACAATATATCGAAACAAGAGCCCGTACTATTCTATACCCCTTTTTTGTATGGGGCATCCTGCAGATCACATTGCAGCTGATATTTACAAAATACACAAACGATCACCCTTCTGCTGCTTCATACCTTAACCTTCTTTATCAACCCAGGGAATGCGCCCAATTCTGGTATCTTTATGCATTGTTCAACGTTTCAGTACTCTATGCTTTCATAAAATATTTTTTGAAATTACCGGCTATTTACAATATTCTCATTGGCCTTATACTTTTCTACTTGTCTGCATTTATTTACCAGCAGGACATAAAAACTGGTTTTATATTTGATATCCTCCATTATTACATCTTTTTCTCAATTGGTGATTTTTTAAGCAGTTATTTGCTGAACGAGAAAAACCGGAAATATCTGGAATCGGGAAAACTTCTATTATTAATTCTGGTGCCCTTTTGTGCGGGCCAGACGTATTTTCTGTTAGGGAATTTAAATCACTCAACACCTAAGTATATGCATGTTGAATTTTACCAGCCTTTTGTTTTTTTGCTGATAGCACTTACAGGTTGCTTATTTGTGATTAACCTCACTTTTTTCCTGCAAAAAAAAGATTCCCTTAAGTGGCTTACAGTACTCGGGAGGAACTCCCTTTACATTTATGTGGCCCATGTGATAGTTTTTTCTTTTGTGAGGATTGTCTTAAGTAAGTTCTTCGGTATTCATAATGCAGCCATTATAATACTATCAGGAATGCTTTCCGGTTTATTGATCCCAATACTGCTCTATAGATTAGCGGTACAATGGAATTTTCGGTGGCTTTTTATCCTGGAAAAAAGGAAAGAGCGTATTAAAAGAACATCCGATATCAGTAGTGCTGTTTCTCCGATACAAGGAATAAATAATTAGGTATATGCCTCATTCGTCAAAATATGGTACATGGATTCATTCAGCCTTTTTTGGCGGTTTGCAAAAATTGTCCGTACCGCTGTCTGGTTTATTTATTACTATGATTTTGGCACATAAAGCACTTACAAAACAGGAAATGGGGGTTTGGGCACTTTTCCTTAGCATTACAGCTATCATAGAACTTATACGAGAGGGGCTTGTTAAGACAGCATTGATAAAGTTTATAAATCACAGCAATATTCAGGACCAACGATTAGTTATTGGGGCAGCTTTTTTCCTGAATGTAATTATTACATTGTCTGTGGCATTGGTCCTCTTCTTCTTTACTCCTTTTCTTGCAGGATTTTTAAAGGCCCCGCAACTTGAATCCATGCTATATATCCTCCAGGCTGGCTTACTGCTCCTGATCCCCTTTTCACACTTCGAGTGGCTGATGTATAGTAAAGTTTTGTTTAAAGGCCTATTCCTCACATACCTTATGCGCCAGGGAACAACACTTTTGCTGGTTTCACTTATTTTCCTTTTCAATACTAAAGTGCCGTTGAATGTGCTCGTTATTATTTACAATATAGCTTTGCTGGCAGGAACCCTGGTGTCCTGGGGTTATGTCAGGGATATGATAGTTGGCTCTTTCGTATTCACAAAGGAATGGGTGCTGAAGTTGGTGCATTTTGGAAAATATGTTTTTGCCACAGGCATCAGTACGTTGGTTTTCAGGAGTGCCGACCAGATCATGTTATCCCCTCTTTTAGGCACAACAACTTTTAATGCTTCCCAAAATATCGTTATAAGGTTCATCAATTTATCTGATCTTCCATCACAAACACTTGGCGATATTTTATTCCCAAAAAGCTCAAAAGCTGAAGTAAGCAGTAACCCTTCAAGGATAAAATATTATTATGAAAAGACAGTCGGAGCTTCACTGTGTATTGTGATGCCACTAGTGCTTTTTATCTTGCTTTTTCCTAAGACAATAATTTATGTTTTAGCCGGGCCACAGTATTATGATGCTGTGCCCTACATGCAGTTAATCTCAGTTACAAGCATTACCCTGGCATTCTTAAAACAATATGGTGTGATAATGGACTCTACCGGGAGGCCAGGATTGAATTTGCTTACCACTTCCCTAATCGCCGGGATACAGGTACTCCTCCTTTATTTTTTTATACGGCAGTATCAGCTTATCGGGGCTGGGTACGCATTGGTTACTTCTCATTTCATTGGCTTTATCATTACTCAATTTCTGCTTCGCAGATTATTTGGGATCAATTTTTTAAATGCTTTCAAATATGCGTTTCATTTTTATCCAGAATTTTTTAAAATAATAGCTCAAAAACTTTCATGGAAATTCCGTTAATAAAAGACCGTGACTTTATCATATTTGGATTGCAGCCCTGGGATATTCCAATAGGCAGTAATTGTAAAAATATGGCTGAAGAAATTGCAAAGCATAACCGGGTGTTATATGTAAACAGGCCCCTGGACAGGATCAGCAAGATTAAGAATAAAGACGACATCCGGGTCAAGAACAGGCTTGATAGTATTAGATTTGGGAAAAATGTACTTGTAGAAACCGTTAGCAAATTATGGGTCTTCAACCCCAGGGTCATTATAGAGTCTATTAATTTCCTGCCCAGAGGGCCACTCTATAACTATTTTAACAAAAGAAATAACAGGAAACTGGCCAATGAAATATACCGTGCTTACAACGAGCTCGGATTTAAGGACCCGATTCTGATAATAGACAATGATTTTTTTAATGGACTTTATCTAAAAGATTTTTTAAAACCCAGGCTATTTGTTTATTACATCCGGGATTTTCTTTTGTCACAAAAATATTTTGTACGTCACGGACATACATCAGAACCAATAATGATTCAAAAGGCAGATCTGGTGGCGGCAAACTCGAAATACCTGGCGGATTATGCTTCAAAATATAATTCCACCACCATCGATATCGGGCAAGGATGTGATGTGGAAGATTTCCTTGAAGTACCATCCGAAACCCCGCAAGATGTGAAAAGTATCAATTATCCCATCATTGGCTACTGCGGATCGCTGACCGCAACCAGGCTTGACCTGGAATTAATTCATTTTATTGCTTCGCAAAAACCCGATTGGAACATTGTATTAGTAGGTCCTGAAGATGAACAGTTTAAATCATCCATTCTGCACCAACTTCAAAATGTCTATTTCTTAGGATCAAAGCAGGCCAAACAATTGCCGCAATATATTCATACTTTTAATGTATGTATCAACCCTCAGCTGTTAAATCAAATGACAATTGGAAATTATCCAAGAAAAGTTGATGAATACCTCGCTGCCGGAAAACCAGTTGTAGCAACAAATACTGAAGCAATGCAGATGTTTCTGGAAGAAGTTTATTTGTGTAATAACAAAGAGGAGTACATCCAAAAAATCCAGGAAGCGCTGGATGAACCTTTTAAAGAAATCAAAAAAGAATCCCGAAAGGGAATGGCTAAATCCCATACATGGGCTGCATCTGTAAAAAAATTATACGGATCAATTATTAAAATCAATACAGAGTATGAAGAATGAAAAAATACAACCTTCAGGGGAAGACATGCGGATGTCTGATTTTTCAGAGATGGTGGCATTGATCTTTGTTACCGTTGTCATTCTTGGTTCAGTTTTTATTATTTTATTTTTTTAATTACTCATTGGCATCCATAAACAAACATACAAAGGGGGATTTCTTGAGCATTAACGGGTTGATTGGGGGGTTAAGCCGTCCGGTCATTATTTGCCTGTTAGTAATGCTTGCCATAGTATCGGGTTTTCTTGCAGCAAATGGGATGGCCTTAGTCACATTTGGTATAGTTGGAGTGCTTTTTAGCCTGCTTGTTGTGCATAAGTGCCTGCTAGACCCAATAGGCGGTTATTATCTGTTACTGATCATTGCTTTTTTTGCAGAATACCCTGGCAGGCTCCTGAACAAAGCGCTTCCAATTACTACATTTGTTGAAGTTCTTGTTTTACTATTATTTATCGGCACCTACTGGCAGGCCGGAAAGGATAAAAATCAAAAAGGGAATTTGCTAAAGTATCCCATAACCATTTTACTTATTATCAATATTTTCTATTACCTGATCGAGTTTTTCAATCCAGATATGGGCCCGCCGGATGGTTGGTTATTTACCAGCAAAAGATTTATCGTTGAGATTCTTTTTTTTGTCATCTCCTACAGACTGATCAATACCCCTGCCCGTTTCAAATATTTCCTGAAATTCTGGATTATCATGTCGTTGATAGCAGCATTGTACGGATGTTATCAGCAATGGTTTGGGTTACTACCGATGGAATTAAGTTCGTTGGACGAACGTGAATTTGGCATATTGTACCAGGGTGGGGTCATCAGAAAATTTTCTTTCCTGGAAGGGGTTGTAACTTTTGGCAGCCTGTGCGGTTTTATGGCTGTCATTACAATAATACTTGCGATAAATGAAAAAGTCACTAAGCGAAAATACCAGTTGGGAATAATTTCCTTTTTTTTATTCCTTGGTATGGCATATTCAGGCACCCGTACCTTTAGCCTGATGATACCAGCCGGTATAGCATTATATGTCCTGATGACCCTGAAGCATAAAGCAACAATTTTCATTCTTTTTTTCTTGTTTCTGAGTGTATTGTTTGTAATGTTTGCCCCCATCGATAATCCGACATTAAATCGGATGCGTTCTACTTTTGATACAAAGGATGAGTCTTTGAATGTAAGAACAGTGAATCGAAGGTCCATTCAGCCCTATATTTATACACATCCCATTGGAGGCGGCGTGGCCTCTTCTGGAATTGAAGGCCTGCGGTTTAATCCAACACACCCATTGGCAGGATTCCCTCCCGATAGCCAATTGTTGAAACTTGCATTGGATACAGGCTGGATAGGACTAGGCCTGATGATACTGTTATTCCTAATGGTTATGTACCAGGGTATTCATTATTATTTCCGGATAAAAAGTGAGGAATATAAAAAATACACAGTGGCTGTAACCTGTGCGTTATTCTCGGTCATGATTACTTTATATGCACAGGTTACAATAGGGCAGATGCCAACGGTATTTTTTATTTTTGGAATGATGTCAATATTTAAACGCCTGATGGAGTTTGATGAAAAAGAGCGGGGTATTAAATCTTAATATTCCGGCCAATTAAGTTTTGCCCTCCTGTTTCGGAAAATGTTGAGTTGTATGTATATTTATTTGAGCTTTGATCAAAACGATAAAATGGCATTATATGAATAAAATAATACTCATAGTATCCTTTTTTTGGGGATGCAACGCTATCGCCCAGCCGGAAAATAAGGGATCAGATTCCCTTACAGAAATCCATGCTAAAACTGCTGTTTCAGTAATAAAGTCCCCATCCGCAGATACCACAAAGATCACAAACAGCGAGGACGATATTAAAGCACAACTTACATTGCTTGCACTCAATAATTCCAGAGCAATTGCCGCAGATGCTACCGTGCGCATAGCAGAGATAGCAAGAAGAAAAGCAAACAGCTCAATGTTGGGTTCTGTAAACCTTGGCGGAAATGTAAACGAGTTTGTTGTTAATAATTCTCCGGCAGCTAATTTTTTCCCTAAATACAATTTAGGAATAACAATACCGCTGGACATGTTTGCCAGAAATAAGGCAGAAAAAAGAACTGCCGATGAAATGATAATAGTCAGTACTTCACAAAAAATACTGATAAGCGAAGCATTAAAGGCCCAGGTCTTAAAACAATATGAGATCTACAAGGAAAAAAAACAGCTCTTAGAACTCCAAAGGATTACTACGGATGATGATATGGCCGCCTATGAAAAAGCCCAGAAAGATTATAAGGATGAAAACATCACAATAGAAGAAGTAAATAAATTATACAGGGAGCTTATTATCTCAAAAGCCAATTTAGTATCAAAAGAGAAGGATTTAAATATTGCTATAATTGATATAGAGGAAACAATAGGCGTACCGCTAATAACAGTGCTGGAAAAAAGACAACATTAAGCACTTAACTCTTGTTCCCGTTAGCGAATGGCCACCCGGAGGTAGTACTTAAAGATTGGGACAATAAAATTGAGAGGTTGCCAAAAATATCACGTTTTAAAAATAGCACAGTAGTAATACCTGGCTGGTTCAAAAAAAAATGTTTTAACTACCCTGGTGAATTCATCTTTACTAATATTTAGTTATGTCTAAAAGGTATTTAATTGTCGGAGCTGGTTTTTCAGGCTGTGTTTTGGCACAGCAGCTGGTCACTTTTTTTAATGATTGCAGCATAGACATTTGGGATGAAAGAAACCACCTCGCCGGCAATTGCCATACAGAGCGGGATACAGAAACCGGGATTATGGTACATCAGTATGGCCCGCATATTTTTAATACTGATAAAAAACATATATGGGACTATGTCAATAGCTTTGTTGAATTTAAACCCTACGTTCATAGGGTAAAAGCAAAAACCGCGGGCTCTGTTTTTTCAATGCCTGTTAATTTACATACGATCAACCAGTTTTTTAATAAGAATTTTACCCCTTCAGAAGCCCGGGCATTTTTGGAAACAAAGTCAGATAAAACCATAACAGATCCACAGAATTTTGAAGAGCAGGCATTGCAATTCATCGGAAGAGAATTGTATGAAGCCTTTTTTTATGGTTACACAAAAAAACAATGGGGATGTGAACCAAAAGAGCTGCCAGCTTCCTTTTTAAAAAGGATACCGGTACGATTTAACTACGATGATAATTATCATACCCATATATTCACCGGCATACCTGTGGAAGGATATACCCGGGTAATGGAAAAAATGATCGACCATCCTGCCATCCGGCTGCAGCTAAATAAAAAATTTGATCAGGCTGCACCTCCCGTTGATTTCGATCATATATTTTATACAGGGCCTATTGATGCTTTTTTTAATTACCAGTTTGGCAGGCTGGGCTACCGTACGGTAACGTTCGAAAAAAATTATGCGAATGGCGATTACCAGGGTGCTTCACAAATAAATTATTGTGAAGAAAAAATACCTTTTACAAGGATAACAGAACACAAGCATTTTACCCCATGGGAGCAACATGATAAGACCGTTTATTTTACAGAATTCAGTAAAGAAACAAGTACGACAGATGTTCCTTTTTATCCCAAACGATTAGCGGCAGATAAAGAACTGCTGAAGCAATACCGGGCACTGGCGGAAAATCAAAAGAAGGTATCATTTCTCGGCCGCCTGGCTACCTATCGTTATATGGATATGCATCATGTAATTGATGAAGCAATGAGCATGGCAAATCATTTTAAAAACAACCTGGAACTAGGCAACCTCCCCCCCATTTTTCCAAACGTCGAGCTATTTTAAGCCCCGCCAGGCGAATCAATATAAAAATGTGGATTACTTTTTCAAAGATGCCTGGTAAAATCCAGGGTTCACCTCTGAAAAAAGTACCCTGGCTTACTGATGTTTCATTCTTAAAGCCTTATGAAGGTAATTTTTAGCGTACTAACCCATGTTAATTAGTCGTATAACTGTTAACTACATGTGGATAAGCCCTAAGTACAATTTCGAAACCTTTTGTTCCATTGAAAAAAACTTACAACTTCTTATCATTCAGTGTGAAAAATGCCTATTTTGGCTTAATTATTGACTTATAGAATATGAAAAACTTTTACGCTTAAGTACATGAAATCTGATTAGTGGATTGTATTTAAGGTTTACGACCAATCACTGCTTGTTATTATGATAATCAATTTGAGTTTAGCAAATTTTGTCATGGTAAAAAATTAAATCCAATACCCTAAATAATACCCATGTCCAACTTTACATTTCGGAGTTTGATCCTCTGCTTAACCCTGGTCATTTTCTCGCAGTCACTCAAATCACAACAAACACTTACGACGATTAACGGATGGAATGCCTATGTGCATCTTCCGGCTAATTATGCATCCACCACCACTACTTATCCAACGATCATTTTTTTCCCGGGCCTTGGCGAGGTAGGAACAAATGCTTCGGCAGTAATTGCAAACGGCCCCGGGGCCTACATCACCCAGGGATGGAATGGAAATGTAGTGGTTGACGGTAACACGGTTGAATTTATTATTATCAGCCTTCAGCCTCCTACTGCATGGCCAAATGAAGTGGCCATTAGCCAGCGGATCCAAACCATCAAATCACTTTATAGGGTCAATACAAATAAATTATACCTGACTGGCCTGTCGATGGGGGGATGGTGCAGCACCACCTTTGTTACCGGCGATCCCTATGGAGGTCCTTATACATATGCATCCCAAATTGCTGCCGTTGTTGAGGTAGAGGGGGTAAAGCCAGATGATAATCTGCCCTACCCTAACCTATTTGACAATTTTGCAATTTCAGGTGGGAAATTATTGGGCTTTGAACAGGTTAATGATTTTCGGGACATTCAAACCCGGGTTAACCGGATGAATGCAACCCGGCCAAACTCTGGGATTTACGTTCAAACCAATTTTGGAGGAGGAGGCCACTGTTGTTGGAATAGTTTTTATGGTGGCCAGGGTGCACAACCGAATGTCTTTTTATTAGATGGTGTCAATCAGAATTTATACCAATGGCTGGCCCGGCAATCTCTTGGAGCAGCAGCTAATTTGCCACCCATTGCAAATGCAGGACCCGATAAAACGATAACATTACCTGTTAGTTCAACCACATTAGACGGCAGCGGAACAGATCCTGACGGAACTGTTTCAGCTTATGCCTGGACAAAAATTTCAGGGCCGGCAACCGGAACGCTTACGAATGCTACAAGTGCCCAGGCCAATGTATCGGGTCTGGTTCAGGGGGTATACCAGTACCAGTTACAGGTAACTGATAATGCTGGGGCCAGCGATTTAGATACTGTAAGGATTACTGTTAACCCCGCTGGAAATCTCCCTCCCGTAGTAAATGCAGGTAGTGCGCAAATTATCACTTTGCCGCTAAATGTTGTAACCCTTACAGGAACAGCATCTGACCCCGACGGTACTATCGTTTCTACCTCATGGACAAAATTATCAGGCCCCGCACCTGGAACGATAACCTTACCCAACTTATTAACAACAACTGTTACGGCATTAATTCAAGGTACGTACGTATTTCAGCTATCAGCTACAGATAACCAGGGTGCCACATCAACCAGCAATGTTACCATCACTGTCAATCCCCTTATTACTCCGCCCGGATGTAACACTAATGCCCCGGTTACTTATATAGTAGCTCCAACTGCCCCTAATGAAATTTACATTACTAACGCCAGTAACAGAGGATGGAAAGGCGGCGATACACTTAAAATCCCTGCAGGCAATTACACGGTTATCGAAATTGATAGCTTTGGAGGAGACCCTTGCAGAGAAATAATTGTAATAAATAGCGGCGGACTTGTAAATGTAAGCGGTGGCATGCGCTTTAAAAAGGATGTGCATCATGTAAAAGTCGTTGGCAGTGGTTCCCCGGGGTTAACCTATGGTTTTAAGACCGGATCTTTTGCTTTCGACAGGGTTAATCATTTTACAATGGAGAGAATTGAAGCAGGCCCAAATCCCGGGGGCGTTGGAATTTATGGAAAACAAGACCCCTATGTCGGACAGCCATGGACACAATACCCTAATTATACTTCCACAAAAATAACTATTAATAACTGTTATATTCATGACGTTGCAGGTGAGGGTATGTACATAGGACATACTTATCCGGGAGGAGACCCGGCAAATTCCTTCCTTATCCCTCAAAGGCTGGATAGTGTTACCATTTCAAACTGCATAGTAACTAATACGGGATGGGATGGGATACAATTATCAAATGCCAGAAACGGCTGCCTGATCTATGGCAATACAGTTACTAATTTTGGAACTGCCGATATAGACGGGCAAAGAGCAGGCATAATCAGCGGAGGCAATACCAATAGCCAAGTGTATAACAATATTGTTACTAATGGTAAAGGAAATGGCATAGAATTCTTTGGGTATGGACCAATGCAGTGCTATAACAATACGATAACAAATGTCGGCAATACTATACACAATGCCAATGGAGAAGAAAGTATTTATGGCTATGCCTATGTTAATAGTATTGAAACGAACCCGGTACAGGCAATGGTAATCTATAACAATCAGATTAATTATCCAAAGCCCCTGGGTGCTATCAGGTTTTGGGATAACAATAATTCTGAATTAGTGAATTTGCATGATAATAAATTCTGTTTCACAACACCGCCACCACCAAACTGGCAGTCGCTTTATATATTTCTGCAAGCCGGTTATACCAATATCAATAATATTCTTTTTTGTGCGGGTGGCCCAAACCAGCCACCCACGGCAAACGCCGGGGCAGATATAAACATCACACTTCCCGTAAACACCGCAACCTTAAGCGGCAGCGGTACTGACCCCGACGGAACAATAACAGCTTATGCCTGGA
>CAYUCU010000016.1:0-14940 GCA_964443345.1 uncultured Chitinophaga sp. | reverse complement strand
GTCTCGTGGTTACTGATAACTCCGGTGCTACAGCCGCCGATACAATGAATGTGACTGTGAACCCGGCTGTCAATCAACCGCCTACTGCGAATGCAGGGCCTGATATCACTATAACATTACCCGTCAATACTGCCACCTTAAGCGGCAGCGGTACTGACCCCGATGGAATAATCTCCGGATATATGTGGACAAAAATTGCGGGACCATTACCCTACACAATGTCTATTCCCAATGCTGCAACAGTTAGGGCTACTGAATTGGTGGCGGGTGTATATGCTTTCCAGTTAACAGTAACAGATAATTCAGGGGCTACAGCCAGCGATACGGTGTATGTAACAGTAAATAAAAAGGCCCAAACTGACATTGTAGAAGAATTAAAAGTTTATCCAAACCCGGTAAAAGACATAATAACCGTGGAAATAAAGAGCCCTGTTGCCAATGAAGCCGTTTCTTTAGTAGTACTAAACATAAGGGGTATCCCTATGTACCAGCAAAACAATATTGTATTGATTGGGAACAGTACTACCATGACAATTGATATGTCTTCGTACAAAACAGGAGTATACTTTATAAGGGTTAATTATGGCAGATACTATATGATTAAAAAGGTAATAAAGGGCTAGTATTAGCTGGTAAAGTGCCTGTAAAAAGAATGATTAGCTAATTGCAACATAGGCTTATCACCTCTTGAGTCGCCATAACAATAAATATTTTTATAGTCAGCCGTGTCAAACTTTTCTTTGATGCGGTTGACTTTTTCAGGGCCATTGCAATTTTGGCCCAATAATTTACCCGTTATCTTTTTATCTTTTACCTGCAGTCTTGTGCAGATATATTGAAGGTTATTTTGAATGCACCAGGGTGCCACCCAATTTTCGGCAGAAGCTGATACCACAACAACTTCCGTATTTTCTTCCTGGTATTTTTTTATTGCCTTTAAGGCATCCTGCCTGATCAACCGGGGAAGCAGGTTTAAGGCGAACGAGAGACATTCATCATTGAATTTTTCTATCTTCATATTGTTAAAAAAGTAAGTAAGAAATTTTTCTTTGGCTGCTTGTTTACTTATCATACCCAGCTTCATGGCAATTAACCAGGGGGAGATCAGGAGCATTCCTGTCCGATAACCTGTAGTCCCTTTTGAATACCTGGCAAACTCCAGCATGGTATCCTTAGTGGTGATCGTGCCATCAAAATCAAAAAAAGCTATACTTTTTTGCACCACCTCTTATTTAAATATTGTAAAATTTTTTGCATACAGAATCAGATAAAAACTAATAACCCACAAAATAATAGTCACCTGTATAAACCGGTCTTTGTACAATATTCTAGTAGGAGATTGGGAATCGCCTTTAACATAGATCAATTGGAGATATCTGAAAATGCCGGCCAGTACAAATAAACAGGTGTTATACAAATGATATGTTCCCAGACGTTTAATAATTTCCGGAGAAGTGGTGTACATAAAATAAGCCACTATCATAACAGCACAAACCAGTGAAAGCACCGTATTTATGAAATCCAGGTTATAACCCTTTACTGATTTGCGCATATCGTCTCCGGATGAAAGTTTCAATAATACATCATCCCTTCTTTTAGCAATGGCCATAAATAACGCCAGCAGAAAAACCATAATAATTATCCATCCACTCAAACCGATCTGTGCAATTACAGAACCTGCTTTAATTCTTAAAACAAATCCTATGGCAATGATAAAAATATCAAGAATTGGGATCTCCTTTAATCCGAAAGAGTAACAGAGATTCATCACAAAATAAATCCCAAGCACAAACATAAACTTATCACGGATAAACCAGGCCCCGGCAAAACCCGCAATGAATAAAATAATTGCAAGAATAAGTGCTGTAGTTTTATTTACTTCCCCGGATGCCAATGGCCGCATTTTTTTGGTCGGGTGTTTTTTATCTTCTTCAATATCGCGGTAATCATTAACTATATAAATACTACTGGCTACGAGGCTGAAACAGAAAAACCCATACACTAATTGCAGCAGAATTTGAGGGTTAAAAAACTTTCCTGCAAAAAAAAGTGGTACAAACAGGAAAAGATTTTTCGCCCAGTCTTTAGGCCTTATTAATTTGATATATTTTTTCATAGTACTTCAATGCATTATTGGTTATTGCTTTTCAGTAACTTTTTTCATTTCATTTTCAACCAGCCACAAGAGCATAGGCATCATGATCATCGCAAAAGGGACCATAAAAAGCCTCGTTTGATACGCTACTACAGAAATATAATGTACCGCAAACCATACCGGTGCAAGGAACAGAAACCATTTCCTTAGTAAGTAGGGAAAAGACCAGAGCTTATAAAGAATAATGAATGGGATGACCCCATAGGTAGCCAGTAATTCAAGATAACCTTTTGCACCTACTGCACTTAAAAGATTCAGTTTGAGCATAGGCAAACCTGCTGGGGCTTTCCACACTTGTTGCGGCTTGTAACCAAAATAAAACCTGAGCCCAATGAATATGGCAAAAAACAACATATATAAAACTATGGTAAGCACCCATACTTTCTTTGGGGGAAGAACAACTGATCTCCACGATTTTGCATTCAGGTTAAAATTTGTAAAATCAGATTGTGAAATAAAATACAGCGCCGGTATCATTATGCTGGTTTCCCTGTTAAAGGCCGCAAGTATGGTTATAGGCACCAAAAGCAATGGATTCTTTTTATGAACTATGATATTTGCAGTAGCCAGGTAAAAAACAATATCCATGTAGGTATTAAAAGAAAGATCGGCCACGGCAACAGCATTGCCTAAAGCAAGAGCAAGAAAGTTGATCCCAAAAAAAATAAGCCATTTATTACTTACAAAATGACTCCATAATTTCCACGCCAGGTAAAATATCAGCAGGTGCTCTACGAACCGGAACAGTATAAAGATGATCATATACTTCATAGCCCCTGGAGTCTGCATCAGCTCAACAAACTTATCTGTTTCATCGACTGTGCCTGTTGTATTTTTGATAGAGAAATGGAATTTCTTTTCTATCGGGTACACCTTATCTATTGTTACATTATAAATACCGATCAATGCTTCGATGGTATACGGGCATAAAACACGGTATTGCCAGGGGTTGTAAAACTCCGATCTCTTTTCAATAACTGCTTTGTGCCTTTCGTAAGTAAGGTGACCATTGCTGTAATAGAAATTCCTGTATATGGGCAATATGGAAAGCAGTATGAAACTAAAACACAAGAACCATTTACTAATCCGGTTATTTTTTTGCAACAATTGTGTAGTGTGGGTATACATACATAACTCGTTTTTCCTGTTCAATAATGGTCAATCCGTTTTCTGTTAATAGCCTGGCTGCTTTTTTAATGCCTATTTCATTTCCAATTTCCCGGGCAAATATGAGATCGTGGAATTTATTAAATAACACTAATGGGCTCCTCCCATTTATATCTTTTAAGATCAGTCTTGCACCTGGTTTCATAGTGTAAGCCAGTCCTTTGATAAAATCTTCCTGGCTTTTTGGGGGTACATGATGCAGCACATCAATCAGAAAAATAGTATCCATGTTAGATAATTCATCTGGAAAATTTTTACCGTCGTACTCAGAAAATGAATATTTCTGTCCCGGCAGATTGCTAAAAAGGTTTTGTGCGTTGTTGATCAGTTTTGGGCTGATCTCAATTCCAAACAAATAGGAAGGTTGAGCAAATTCTGTCAGCAGCAGCAGGAACTGTCCTGATCCGCAACCTACATCTCCTACCTTTTCACCAGGTTGAACTTTTTTAATAAGACTGATAAAGGGGCAAATCAGGGACCGGTATTTTATTTTTAAGCTGTCAATAAAACCGGACCCTTTGCAAGTCTTTTTTAAGAAACGGATAATAGCCCGGTTAGTTAGTTTGGTTTGCATTCAGAAGGTTAAATAGGTTAGTACCAGCTAAAGATACTAAAGTTTAAAAAATAGTTCAATTTTGACACAAATTCATAACAGCTACATTGAAACACCCTGCTGAAAGGATTTTATACCGCTGTCCGGAATAAGATCAGTTGTTATTTTTAAATGCAAACTTTTCTTTTAGCCTCAAAAAGGGCTTCTCAAAGAAACGGTAGCTTAATAAGCTCACACCTATCGTAACTACTAATGAAATAAAGGTCTGAAGGAAAACAACCTGCCAAACATGGGTGTTAAGTCCCAGTTTTTTACTAAGCCCTACTATGAGGGAAATTATAATAAAATGGAGACAATACAAGCCATAGGTGATCACGCCCAAACGGCTTATTACCCTGAAATTTCCCATTTTATAAAATGAAAATTTCGAAAAGCATTGCTCCAGTATAATTAACAAAATAACAGAAGAAATGATGAGCCGTTCAAAAACTCTTATTCCGTAAGAAGACAACATAAATTCGTCGCGGAATAAAAAAATAATCACAAAAAATAAGTACGCCAACAGGATGGACCAACGGGGCAAATTTTCGATCTTGTTTTTAAATGAAGGCTTTTCCAGGATCAGCCACGCACCTACCCCTCCCAGCGCCATATCACCAATACATGAAAGAGTATGCATTTCATGAAGTTTGGGAACATCATTCAACGCCCTGAAGATGAGGCTTCCTGACAAGATAGTTAACAATGGTATCCAGTACCGCTTTAACGGAAAAAAACTCAGTATAACAGGCCACGCAAGATAAAATTGTTCTTCAATGGCCACACTCCACAACACACCCAGGCCGGGTGAATCCGGCAAGCCCTTGTTTATGTAATCAAAGTTGCTGATAAACCCTATATAGTACCAGGGATTAGCTGTTTCATGAGGTATACCACCTGCAAAGGTTTTGGTATAAGGAAAGATCACAAACCCATAGAACACACAGGCAAAATATAAAGGCCAGATCCGAAGGATCCTTCTCATCCAAAATTTTCCGATTAGAATATGGCTGGTCTCCCTTTTTTCTTTTATCAGCAAATAGGTAATAAGGAATCCGCTTAGTACAAAGAAAAAATTTACACCCAGAAAGCCGTTACCAAAGATTGTTACTTTAAGAAAATGATAAAGGGGCGAATTTTTAATTTCCGGTATCTCGGTATGGAAGCTATGAAAGAAGAATACAAACAAGAAGCAAAAAAAACGAAGACCGTCCAGGTTCTCAAAATAGTTGCTCTTTGATGACTTTTGGTGATTTGTCATTGAAAAAATCTGCAGCGTTTGGGTTAGATTCAATTTCAGTTCCTAAAACTATAAAGATAACAACATTCTTTTGCTTTGCTGGCATGTTCGGAGCTATTGCACTTATTAAATATTTGTGTCAAAAATCATTTGATTAAATACAATCCGGCACTTTATATAAAATAAGGATCCGCAGTTAATGCTGGCCATTTTTAATATAGTGATTGAATTCCGTTTCCCGGAATAGGATGGAGCTATCAGCTCATTGCAGTCTTTGAACATTCTCCCGTATCGTATGTACTACTTTGAATAGTGTCACTCCGCCATCATCTGCTTTACAACCGCTTCTATCTCTTCTGCATTTGGTTTGCTGAAATAATCTCCGTCGCTGCCATAGGCCGGACGATGCGCTTTGCCGGTGATCGTTCGTGGTGCCACATCCAGGTATTTATAGCCTCCCTGCTCTTCCATTACTTTATTAAACATGTAGGCAGCAGCGCCTCCCGGAACATCTTCATCCACAAAAACGATCCGGTTTGTTTTTTTCAATGATGAAAGAATACTATGATCGATATCAAAAGGCAACAAGGTTTGCACATCCACCACTTCGCAACTGATACCCTGTGCCTCCAGCATCACTACAGCATCCTGTATGATACGTAAAGTGGAGCCGTAAGAAACAATGGTAATGTCCTCTCCTTCTTTTATTACTTCTGGTGTGCCGAGTGGCACAGTAAACTCTATCAGGTTAGATGGCAATTTTTCTTTAAGACGGTACCCGTTAAGGCATTCAATCACCAGGCCGGGATCGTTGCTTCTTAATAATGTATTGTACATACCCGCCGCCTGGGTCATATTCCGCGGTACACATACATACATGCCCCGCAATGCGTTTATCACCATCCCCATTGGTGAGCCACTATGCCAGATTCCTTCCAGCCGGTGTCCTCTTGTACGGATAATAACAGGACAGCTTTGCTGACCTGCAGTACGATAATGCAGTGTGGCCACATCATCACTCAATGGCTGCAAACCATACAACAGGTAGTCCAGGTATTGTATTTCAGCTATGGGCCTCAGGCCCCGCATGGCCAATCCAATTCCCTGACCCATAATTGTCAGCTCCCGGATGCCAGTATCAAATATCCGCTGGTTGCCATGTTTTTGCTGCAGACCACTGAAACCCTGGTTTACATCACCGATAAAGCCCAAGTCTTCACCAAAGGCCACTACTTTAGGATTGGCGGTAAACAATTCATCGAAATAACGGTTCAATATTTCAAACCCATTCAGCAACGGTGCATCAGTGGCAACAGCTGCTTTTACTTCTTCCACTTTCAACGCACTTTTTGGTCCTTCATTATACAGATGGGTATTGTATAGTTTTTTATTCTCCGCAAGCAGATCATTGTAATAATCTCTTGTCCAAAAAGCAGCATCTGCATTTCCTGCAAGATCAAGGGCAGCATTTAAGGTTTTCAACACATCTCTTCGCAACGGTTCCCGGTTGGCTGATAGTTCGGCCGCCATCTTTTGCAACACGGCTGTGTGAGCAGGCAGCGCATTTGCTAATGAATGGATCAGGTCTGTGGCCCGGGCCACCTGGCTTTTTACAGGTGTAATGAATTTTTCCCATGCAGCTGCTCTGCTGTCCCGTACATGTTCTTTTGCTTTTTCTGCAATCTCATCCAGTTCTTCTTCTGTTGCCAGTACATTTTCTATGATCCATTCTTTCATCTTTTTAATACCATCCCACTCTCTTTCCCAATCCAATCGCTCAGCGCTTTTATATCTTTCATGACTGCCGGAGGTGGAGTGCCCCTGGGGTTGTGTGATTTCTTCTACATGGAAAAGTACAGGTGTATGCATTTCCCGGGCAAAGCGTATCCCTTCCTCAAACACCTCACACATTCCGGCATAGTCCCAGCCTTTTACTTTGTAAATATTCAGCCCGTTGGTCTCTTCCGATTTTTGCATTCCACTAAGGGCATCCGAAACGGAAGATTTGGTGGTTTGAAATTCTTTGGGCACAGAAATACCATAACCATCATCCCAAACAAAGACTGCAAGTGGAACCTGCAGCACACCGGCAGCATTCATAGTTTCCCAAAAATGACCCTCGCTGGTGGATGCATCACCAATAGTGGCAAAGCATACTTCATTGCCATTATCTGAAAGCTGCTTAAAAGAATGCAACTGGCTGATATTCCTGAAGGCTTTGGAAGCATATGCCAATCCCAAAGCCCGTGGCATCTGGCCTGCAGTTGGAGCTATGTCGCTGGAAATATTTTTTAGGCCCGCCAGGTTCAGCCACTCCCCGTTCTCATTCACCATTTTGGTGGCAAAGTGACAGTTCATTTGCCGTCCGCCGCTGAATTGTTCGATGGCCAAATCCGGATTGGCATAAAGTTGTGCAAACACCTGTTCGGCTGTGGTTAGTCCGGCGGCAAACATAAAAGTCTGGTCCCTGTAATAGCCGCTGCGAAAATCACCTGTATGAAAAAATTTGGCCATCGCCACCTGTGCCACTTCCTTACCATCCCCAAAAATTCCAAATTTGGCCTTCCCCCCGAGTACTTCCTTACGACCTAACAAACTGGTTTCCCGACTAATGCAAGCAGTCTGGTAATCCTTGAGCACCTCTTCCCTGAACCTGTCAAAAGACAGCTTGCTTTCATCGGTGAGCAATCCGGAGTTTGTACTTTCCATGCAGCAAAAATAGGGAGATTGGATACACCAGCCCCGATATGGAAAAGACAGAAAAGGGGATGTGAAAAAATAATCAAAAGGCCTTGCAACCGGGGTAGTATATGTTCCATCTTTTTGCTAAATTTGGACTCCTCAATCAACAGACACTATGAAGAAAATAGTCATCCCGGTTGTCGCCCTTCTCCTTTCTTTAGGGGCATTTTCTCAACAACCCGCTCAGCACGACGGTCATGATCATGGCACCAAACCAGTAATCGCTGAAGTAAGCACCCCAGCAGATGATGTGCTGCAGATCAAGGAAATGGAGCATGATTTTGCCAAAATACCCCAGGGAAAACCAGTTTATTACACTTTCGATATCATCAATACCGGAAAGACAGCACTGAAGCTGGACAATGTGCAGGCCAGCTGCGGATGTACCACACCAGAATGGAGCCGTGAGGCTATTGCTCCGGGAGCCACTGCGAAAATAAAAGTTGGCTACAATGCCGCTGCTGAAGGCCCTTTCAACAAAACAATCACAATAACGTATAATTCAAATCAAACAAAAGTTCTCCAGATAAAAGGCACCGTGTGGAAAGCTCCGGAAGGATCTGCCCCTGCTAATGCCTCTGTAGATTTTTTAAAAAAACAATCCTTTTAAAATTTTAAACCATGAAGAAGATTTTATTACTCGCAACTGCTTTTGTTTTCACCCTGGGTGCATTCGCTCAACCGAAACCCGATGACGTGGTAAAAGTAACTTTTGAAAAACACGACTTCGGAAAGATCAAACAAGGCGTACCTGTTTCCTATTCTTTTGAGATCAAGAACATCAGTGATAAACCCGTTGTAGTGGAAAACTCATGGGCCAGCTGTGGTTGTACCACGCCTGAAAAGATCGTTGACCCAATTTTGCCAGGCACTACAGTAAAATTGAAAGTTGATTATAATGCTGCTGCAGTATCCCCTTTTACCAAAGATGTGTACATTAAACTGGCCGGTGTTGATCAGCCTAAAACAGTACAGATTACCGGTGAGGTATTAACTCCTGAAGCATATGAAGAATATTTGAAGACTAAGACCAAAGAAAAGGACGGAAAGCCAAAGAATTGATTTAGCTTTTAACCGAAAATAAAAAACCCTGCCGGAATTCTGGCAGGGTTTTTTATTTTCGAATAAACACACCCCGTCATGAAAGAACAGTTACTGGAAACCTGGCGAACACACCATCAAATGAATGTACTGCTGATAGGAAATATTACAGATGCAGGTTTGCAAAAAACACTAAGTACCCGTGGCGGCAGAACCATTTACCAGCAATGGATACATATCCATAATGTACGGATACAATGGCTGGAGATTTGTGCTAAAGACATTTTCAAGAAATATAAGTCACTGGGCAAAGAGGCCCCCTTCAGCAGAATGGTGCTGCAAAAAGCGCTGGATGATTCTGCAAAAGGAATAGCGGAACTGCTTTCTAAAAGTGCAGCTGACGGGGGTAAAGTAAAAGGTTTAAAAAAAGGAGTGATCGCACTGCTCGGTTATTTTATTTCGCATGAGTCACACCACCGCGGTAATATGCTGCTTACCCTGAAACAAACGGGAGAAAAAATTCCGGATGCCGTGAAGTGGGGATTATGGGAGTGGAATAAATAGGGCTTCTTCGTCTCCCTATTCCACTATCCAGTGGAAACTTTTTTGCAGTACCGGTAACATTCTCCAGTCAAGAGCCTTACCTGTAAGCTGTACCGGCTTTCCTGCTTTCAGGTATTGCAACGTCAGTATACTGTCCGTTTGCCTGTACGTTATAGTTAGTTCTGTTTTCTTTAGTTTATAATCGGTCAGCACGTACTTATTGGCAGCGGCATCATAATCCAACTTATAATCCTGCATACGATCCTCCTGGTCCTGGAAGATCATATAACCGTTCCGGTGTATAAAAAAACGCTTCACCGGCGAATAAGCAATAGTTATCGTGTCACCTCCCGAAACAAATTCTTTTACTTCATAAGCTCCATGTAAGTAAGGCCGCTTTGCTGTATCGTCATTAAAGTTGTTGCTTCTTAAATAAGGATAAAAGGATTCAAGTAAGATCAACCCTCCTATAAAACATTTCAGTAATACGCTTGCAAACCGGTGCCCTGTTAAAACAGGATCAGATTGCCTGTTGCCCGCATTACTATCTTTTGAAGTAAAGAAAAAACGCCAGAGTTTTTTATAAAAAGGGTTCAACAGGTACAGCGACAGTGTGAACAGGAACAGGGAATATAATTTTACAGATATATCGAATCCAAAGTTTATCAGTACCACCTGCAATAATATGCCGGCGGCAATAAGGAGTCCGGCCATCCTTGTCCGCTTAAAAAAGATCAATATTCCGGCCAGTACTTCTGCCATTCCCATAAAAATGTTGTAGAACCGGGAAGTGCCCATAGAGGTCCAGTACAGAAGGTCCTTATCCACCTGTCCCAATGGGGTGTACAGCGTGTTAGGCTCCGGAAGGTAAAACTGGCTTTTGAATACTTTGTCCAATCCGTATTTCAGTAAAATCAATACCAGGTAATAACAAAACAGGATGTAAAGAAAATAGAATATCCTTCCTTTATATAGTTTCCATTTAGGGAAAAGCTGAAATAGCAAACTGAGCAGCAATGACAATATCAGCAGAACAAACACCAGCACATACATAGAACCCGAATCAGAAGATACCGCGGAATTCTTAAGCGACAGCTTAAAGACACCTGTTGACACTACTTCGATAAGCCGTCCAAAAATAAGATCAGTAACGGGCTGCTGAAACCCTGTAAGATGAAAAGGGAAAGGGATAAACACTATGCACAGGAGCAAAAAAATTGCTGCAACTGTTTGAAAAAATGTCCCCCCTTTTTGCATTATTGCTCCGGATTACTAAACCTTGACAGTCAGGTGGCTGCTTACTTTGCTTTCCCGTAGCTTGTACAACTGCAATGATATAAATGCCGCCAGCAAGGATGCCACTGCGATCAGACTCAGTATCAGGACAAACTGGCCGTCAAAAGGTGATTGGTTATTATCATTACTGGCAATGATGACCGGCAATCCACTATTTTTCCGGGGCTTCTTTACTTTGTTATCATATCCCACAAAAACCACTTTCTCCACCGGGTTCCTGAAATTGTATTGTTCCTTAATAATATTCCGGATACTGTCGAGGGAATGTTTTCTTGAAAATAAAGGGTGATTGATCACTGTTTCCCGGCCGGCCTTCCAGAGTCTTGCCTGCTTCTCTTCCTGGTCAGGTCTTTTACAATATTCGCTGGTTACCATTACCGCCATGGTGTCTGAAATAAATATCACACTATCCAGTTGGGCTGTTTTCACATCCCGCTGCGGCGCATGGCCAAAGTTGGAGTTGACCATATCAAAAAGGTCACTCTCCAGGGCAATGGAAAAATTGTCCGTACTGCCACTGTGGCTTTTGAAAGCGATCTTTTTTGTTTGTGCCTGTACAACAAGTGTGGTGAGGCAAAGGCAAAATAACAGAACTTGCTTCATGGCGGGATGTTTTATGAGGTTATCTTAAAGATACTAAAAGATTCAACTTGTTTTCTCGGTCTGCCGCCAATCTCAACCTCTTTAAAGCGCATCCACTTTCTTTTGCAGGGCGGCTGCATTTTTGGAAGCCAGTTCCTTTAATTCATCCACCATCTTTTGCGCCATTGTTTTATTACCCTGTTTGATATACACAAGTCCTGAATAATACCTCGCATTTTCATTCCTGGGATTCAGGGAAATGGCCTTACTAAATTGACTAAGTGCTTCGGTATTTTTCCCGGTCATATAATAGCTGTATCCTAATTCAACATAGGCGGCTGTATAAGTAGGTTCATTTTCAATCGCCGTTTTAAGATGAGGAATAGCATCGCTGTAATTCCCTTTTGAATTGAGGCAATAGCCAATACCATAATGGGCCTTCCTTTCTTTAGGGTTTATGTCCAGTGTTTTTTGATACCAGGCCATTGCTTCGTCCATGTTTCTCTTATTATCCCGGTAAACTTCCGCTATGCCGTTATAAGGAACATGATTTTTAGGATCAAGCTCCATGGCCTTTTTATAATACCCGATCGCCTCTTCATCCTGTTTTAACCTGGAAGAAGCAAAACCCAATTCCAGGTATGTATTAACATAATCTGTTTTGAATCCCATCGATTTGTTCAGGTAGGTTTTGGCATTTTCATACTCTTTAAGAGCATTGTAGCTAAATCCTTTACGGTACCAGTATAGGTAATCCCTTATTTCTTTTTTTGCAGCCTCTTCATACTTGCTGAACAGCTGCAATGCCTCCTTATATTTTTCATCATTATAATTGATGTACCCGAGCTGCTTGAATGCAGTTGAATAATCGGGCTTTAATTCCAGGCAACGATTATATAGTGCAATTGCCGAATCGATCTTCTCCATTTTCTCAAAAGCATATCCCAACTCAAAATATACTTTAGGAACGGCGGGCCATCCGATCCGGGCCTTCCGCAAACTTATAATGGCGCCCAGGTAATCCTTTGTATCATTCTGGCACCAGCCACATTCATAAAATGCTGCGTAATAATCGGGTTTTAATGCAATTGCCTGTTTAAATTTTTGAATGGCCTCTTTTGCCTTTTTCTCATCCTTCAGTTTTACGCCTTCATTATAAAGCGCTGTTGCATCCTGTGCGGAAACGGTGCTGAAGCTTGTCAAAAACACAGCCAGCAAAATGTTGATGGTAATTACTCTCATACGGCTAAAATACTACTAACTGGTACATTAAGTATACCGTGCAGACGGTATTTATTGCTCCCGGGGTTGCAGTTACTGAAAAGCACATGATCAGTTGATAAATAAAGCTTACTTGTTCTCCAGTACCTGCATCACGAAGTCTTTCTTTCTCTGGGAAACGGGTACAGAATGCCCCCCTTCTAAGATCAGTGTCCCTCCATCGGATTTATCGTACAAAACAATTTTATCCGGGTTGGCCAGGTAGGAATGATGGGTCCTTAAAAAGCCCAATCGTTCCAGCATTTCTTCGTATTCCTTCAGGTTTTTAGATACAAGTATAGGTGCCTTATTTGAAAAATAAAATTTAGTATAAGAACCTGCGGCTTCACAATACAAAACATCTGCCACCCGGATAAAATAGGTGTTCTCAATATCCTTTAGAACGATCTTGCGGTCCTGGTTTTGAATACCGGCAAGTTGCTGCGACAACACTTCCAGCTGCTCCAGGAGACTATTGTTCTTTATATAAGCAGCCGCCCGTTTAATACTGTTGTGAAGCATTTCCGGGTCAACCGGTTTCAGCAGGTAATCAATGGCACTGTGCTGAAAGGCAGTTATTGCATACTGATTATGTGCAGTGATAAAGATCAGTTGAAAGCCGGGTTTTTTTACCTGGTTCATCAGGTCAAACCCGGTACCGTCATCCATCTCCACATCCAGAAGCACAATATCGGGTTGAAAGCTGTTGATCTTTTCCAGCCCGGATCGAACACCTGCCGCCTCTTGAATTGCTGTTATTTCAGGACAAAACGATTTGAGCAGCAATTGGATCGCAGCCCTTTGATTGGCTTCGTTGTCGATTACAAGTAATTTCATGTTTGTTTACTATTCATATGCCCGGTCACTTGCCCGGAGATGAATGAAAAAGTTGTTTTACACAAAAATTGATGGATAAGGCCTTTATAAAATGAATTTCCCGATTGGTCACCCGCAGGCCTATCAAATTTCGACAAGATTTGACCAATCAGCAAAACTTCTTTCAGGCAGCCACTACCGGCACAGACTCAATTATCATATCAATTCCCTCATTTGTGCAGAAAGTGAGAGCAGTTATCCATCCGGAGTTTAAAAGTCAGGATGCAGAACTTACTTTACAAAAATAACAGACGCTATGAAAAAAAACTTCCTTGTATTGGTGGCATTGTTTGCCATTATTGCAGCACATGCCCAGGACCTAAATTATACCGGGCCGGCTAAAATCTATGTAAAATCTTTCTGGACCCAGATTGAAAAATTGAAGGCGGGAACAGCTACGCCGTCGGCAATTATGAATGCAGAAAGAGCGATCAGGTCCACTAAGGAAATGGACCCTTCCTATAACACGACTGAAATGGAAGCCATATTAAAACCCTGGAAGGAGAAAGCGGCAAAGGAACAAAGTGACAAAAAAGACGCCCTTGCTAAAAATAATGCAGAAAAGGAATACTATTCCGACTTGTGGGCCAAGATGGTTTCTGTGTATTCTACCGGGATTGATATTCAACCGGGCGTTACCGGGAAAACGTATTATGAACGTGTGAAAGCACTCAATCTTGAGGAATACCAGGAAAAAAGGAAAACCGTAGCAGAGGTAGACCCAAAAAGTTATATTGCCCTTATTGATAAGATGCTGGCCGACTATGATAATTATGTAGTTCGTGCCGACAGGCTAAAGTGGAATGTGGTGAAACCGATGACAGAGAGCAGGAATGCCACTAATCCACAGGAAAAAATGGGTTTATTGGAAATGGCAAAATACGAATGCGAGGCGATCCTGCTGCTTTCACCAAATAACGCTCCTTTCAAACAAAAGCTCGAAGAAATAAATAAACTGATGGGCAATGCAGCAGGAGAAGCTGCCAAATTTTTTACGAGTGATTTTCACAAACAAAATCTGAACAAGATCGTCTGGAGCAGCAAACCTTTGGTGGTCGGGAAAGAATCTGAAATGAGCTCCTTTATTAAAAGTGAGTTTAAAACAGGTGATCCTGTTTTTGGCACCGCTTACCTGGGCATTAATGCAAAAGATGCAATGAACGGTAACTCTGACCTCAGAGTACGAATAAAAGTAGATGGAGGTACGGCTGTTTGGGGTGGAGATCTATCCTATATTGAACTCCCTCTTGCTGCGCAAGGCAAATCATATATACAGTTCGCTCTTTTACCCGATGCACAATGGCTGAAGGATAACTATGCACCATACATTGCTGAAGAGAACTGGACGATCTCCTACTTTCTGGATGAACTGGTTCGTGGTGGAGAGGTTAGTCATGAAATAACCTGTGAACTTATTTTCCCCACCAATAAGATCGATGATATTAA
>CAYUCU010000015.1:0-37202 GCA_964443345.1 uncultured Chitinophaga sp. | reverse complement strand
ACAGGATGTTGCACTTTCTCCTTTGCAGGAGTTGGTTGTATTGATGGAGACGGACCAAGATAATTTTAAGCAGTAGTATAACAGGGATTATCCTTTCTGATCAGTAAGCAACAATTGAATTGTTTCCCGGGTTTGCTGCCGCAGCAAGATCGTCTTGCCATCCGTCAGCTTTTCGAAAACTTCTTTTGTATAATGCCTTACTGTTAGCAGGGATAATCCTTTTGTTACCTGCACTTCCAGGAATGCAGATGCTTCCAGTGCCAGTTTCTCGATCTTATCTGGCCGGTCATCCAGTACACAAAGAAAGCTGATGGCGCCGTTTTGTGTCAGGTTCGGTTTGATGTGCAGCTTTTCAAACAAGTTATATAAATGGCCCACATGCTGCTCTCCTACAAAGGAAAAATCCCGGGAGCTCATTTCAATCAATACCTGTTTTTCTTTCAATACAATGATCGGTGGCAGATGATGCACCGGTTTATCATGTATGGTCGTGCCGGGCAATGACGGGTCCAGGAAACATTTTACGATCAAAGGAATGCCTTTATTCTGCAACGGCTTTATCGTTTTCGGGTGAATGACCTGTGCACCGTAATAAGCCATCTCGATCACTTCATTATAATTCAATTCATGAATGGGCACTGCATCCGGAAATTGTTTGGGGTCGGCATTCATCACACTTTCCACATCTTTCCATATCGTCTGGCTTTCCGCATCCAGCATATTGGCAAATACAGCAGCGGTGTAGTCACTGCCTTCCCGGCCCAGGGTGGTGCTTTCATTTTCATCAGTAGCACCGATAAAACCTTGTGTGAGTACAATATTTGTTTGTTCAAACAATGGAACTACCGAACTGTAAACTTTAGAACGGGTAAATTCCCAGTCTATCTCCGCATCCCTGAAATCATCATCCGTGCGGAAGATGTCCCGGACATCGAGCCATTGGTTCTGTATGCCCATTTCATTCAGGTAAGCACTTACGATAGCTGTGGAGATCAATTCACCGGTACATACCACCTGGTCGTAGTAATAATCATAGTCCCGCACCGGTTTATCATGCAGCAGCCATTCGGCTTCGGTAAAAAAATCTCTTAATTGTGCTTCGCAGGAAAGATAATTAGTAACGAGCAGGTATTTGGCAGTGGAAAGGTGTTGCTGTTTTACCAGTTCAAACAAGGCCAGCGCCTCTTCTTTTTTTCCGGCAAAAAAAGCATCCACCACTTTCTCCAGTGCGTTGGTGGTTTTGCCCATGGCAGAAATGATCACCACGATCTTTTCTTTTTCCCAATGCCTCATGATATGGGCCACATTCTGTATCCGTTCCACCGTATTGACCGAGGCACCGCCGAATTTGAAGACTTTCATTATCAGTAAACAGGTTGACAAATTAATAGGTTTGCAAATGTCGCTAAAATCTGTGCTTCCCCGGCATTTTAACCACTCAACCTGCCAACTTTTCAACTAACACTCAATAGCTTACTTTTGTCCTGACCCAAACCTTGCTATATGGCCGTTAACAGAAAGATCTCAACCCTCGACGAATTTACCATCCAGCAGCTAAGAGATGTTCCCAATGCCACCGGTGAGCTGTCCCGGCTGTTGCGGGATATTGGCCTGGCAGCCAAACGGGTGAATGTGGAAGTAAATAAGGCAGGACTGGTGGATATATTGGGGGATGCCGGGACCATTAATGTGCAGGGTGAGGAAGTAAAAAAACTGGATGTGTATGCCAATGACCAGTTTACCGGTGTGCTCCGTCATGGTATCAGTTGCGCCGGCATTGCCAGCGAGGAGCTGGATGATTTTGTAGCGTTTGATGATGAGATCAGCCGGAAATCAAAATATGTGTGCCTGTACGATCCGCTGGATGGCAGTGCTAATATTGATGTGAATGTTTCTATCGGCACCATCTTCTGCGTGTACAAGCGGGTGACGCCGATCGGGGAAGCAGTAACCCTGGAAGATTTCTTACAACCCGGCAACCAGCAGGTGGCGGCAGGATATATGATCTATGGCTCCTCCACCATGTTAGTGTATGCCACCCGGCGGGGTGTAAATGGGTTCACTCTTGATCCGTCCATTGGCGAATGGACACTCAGTCACCCGGATATCAAATGCCCGCCAACGGGACGGATTTATTCCGTGAACCACGGCAACTTTTTTGAATACGAGGAAGGCGTTAAGAAATATATCACGGCCTGTCAGAAAAAAGATAAAACAAATGGTGGCCCTTATACGCAGCGTTATATCGGCAGCATGGTGGCCGATGTGCACCGCAACCTTATCAAAGGGGGCATCTTTACCTATCCGGGAACTACCAGCAAACCCGGTGGCAAGCTCCGGTTGTTGTACGAATGCAATCCCTTTGCTTTTATCGTGGAAGTGGCTGGTGGAAAAGCGACCAATGGCAAACAACGGATACTTGACATCAAACCAACCGAATTGCATCAGCGGTCGCCCTTTTTTGTGGGCAGCAAACTGATGATGGAAGAACTGGAAACATACCTGAACGATAAAGCATGATTGAAATAATAAACTACGAAGACAAGTACCAGCCTGATTTTAAAAGGCTGAATCTTGAATGGCTGGACAAGTATAACCTTACCGAACCTCACGACCTGGAGATACTAAATGATCCGCAAGGCACCGTGATAGCAAGAGGCGGTTGCATCTTCCTCGCAATGGATGGAGAAAAGGTAATTGGAACAGCAGGATTGTGGAAGGAAAATGAGGATGAATATGAGCTGGTGAAAATGTTCGTTGATCCCGCCTACCGGGGCCAGGGCATCAGTAAGATATTATTAGACCGCTGCCTCAGCGAAGCAGAGAAACTAAATGCCCGGAATGTCATTCTTTATTCCAACAGCCAGTTGAAAACAGCATTGGGCTTGTATGAAAAATATGGGTTCAATTATGTGGATGCTACCGGCGGGCCCTTTGTGACAGCAGATGTAAAAATGGAATTATCTTTATCCCCTAAGAATTAAAAATGAGCAAAACGATCATATCTGTAAAAGAACTGGTAAAGAACTATGGTACATTCCAGGCAGTAAAAGGCATCTCATTTGATGTGCAGGAAGGAGAAATTTTTGGATTGCTGGGGCCAAACGGTGCCGGTAAATCCACCACCCTGGAAATAATTGAAACCCTCCGCACCAAAACCAGCGGAGAAATAACAGTGGACGGGCTGGACCTTGATAAACAACCTAATGAAATTAAAAAGATCATCGGTGTGCAATTGCAAACCAGCGGATATTATCCCGGGCTGAACCTGTTGCAACTGATCGACCTGTTTTGCGGGTTGTATAACCGTGATGTGGATCCCATGGAACTGCTGGAAATGGTGAATCTGAAAGACAAGGCCAAAGCAAAAGTGAAAGAACTAAGCGGCGGACAGAAACAACGGTTCTCTGTTGCTACTACGCTGATCAATCAACCCCGCATTATTTTTCTGGATGAGCCAACAACGGGGCTTGATCCGCAGGCAAGAAGAAGTCTGTGGGAACTGGTAAAGAATATCCGCCAACGAGGCACCACCGTTATCATCACCACACATTATATGGATGAGGCCGAATATCTCTGCGACAGGGTAGCTATTATTGATTCCGGGAAGATCGTAGCATTAGATTCGCCGGATAAATTAATTGATAACCTGGTGGAAAGCGGATTTGAACGCCCCAAGGAAATGAAACTCGCCAATCTGGAAGATGTGTTTATAAAACTGACGGGACATTCTTTAAGAGAAGAATAAACAGATAATAGATGATAGATAATAGATGATAGTTCTTTATATGTTAAGTAGTCTTTATTATTGACTACGGACTATAGACTAACGACTATTAACTATCGACTATCGACCATTGACTATCGACCAAATGAGCACTCAAAATAAACTTAAACAGTATATGCAGGGAAAAATTGAAGCACAAAAAACAGCCGGTGCGGCCTTTATGGCAGAAAATAGTTCAAAAGAAGGGGTGAAAGAATTACCCGGTGGTATCCAGTATGAAGTGATAAAAGAAGGAACAGGCGCCCAGCCATTGGTGACGGAAAGTGTAAAAGCACATTACAAAGGCACCTTGCTGGATGGAAAGGAGTTTGATAATTCATTTAAAAGAGGGCAGCCCTTTTCTGCACCGCTGCGGGCATTGATCAAAGGCTGGCAGGTGGCCCTGCCTATGATGAAGGAAGGAAGCCATTGGCGTTTGTGGATACCTTCAGACCTGGCCTATGGCGACAGAGGGGCCGGCAGTGATATCCCTGGTGGGGCCACCCTTATTTTTGAAGTGGAATTATTAGAAGTAATAAAATAAAACGAAGTATATGCCAACAGTTGCTGCTGATCCCCGCTACCCGATCGGGAAGTATGAACCCAAACCATTTTCGATCGAACAAAAGATCGAATGGCTGGCAGATATTAAATTCCTGCCCCTGCAAATTGAAAATGCAGTGCTCAACCTGGATGAAGCACAACTGCATACTCCATACCGGGATGGTGGCTGGACCGTTCACCAGCTGGTGCATCATGTGGCAGACAGTCATATGAATGCCTATATCCGTTTCAAACTGGGATTGACAGAAGACAACCCGACCATCAAACCGTCTGATGAAAATCAATGGACGCTGCTGCATGATGTGGAAAAACTGCCCATCAATATTTCGCTGACCATTCTGCATGCGGTCCATACCCGTTTGTTTGAAACCCTGAAGTATGTAAAGGATGATGACTGGAACAACCGTACCGTCTTTCACCCGGAACATAAAAAAACAATGCGGCTCTGGTACCTGCTGGGTATGTATGCCTGGCATGGCAAACATCATGTGGCACATATCACTTCTTTGAGGGAAAAGAAGGGATGGTAAATAATTAATAATTAGTAATTAATAATTAATGGGTGATCTGAAGTGGAAAACGCTTTCATCTGAATATCTTTTTAATGACCGCTGGTTTAAAGTTCGCAGGGAGAAATGCGAAACGCCAACCGGCAAGATCGTGGAGCCGTACTACGTGTATGAATTTGCCACCTGGGTAGGCGCCCTTCCTGTAACAGCAGACGGAAAAGTGATCATGGTCCGGCAGTACCGTCATGCCCTCGGCGAAACCTGTATTGAAGTACCCGGCGGCTGTGTGGATGATACCGATAATAATTTTGAAGCCGCAGCCGCAAGAGAGTTACTGGAAGAAACAGGCTATACATTTTCTTCTTATGAATACCTGGGCAGAATATCTCCCAACCCTTCCACCAATACGAACCTGCTGCATATGTTCCTGGCAACAGGCGGTATCAAAACAGCAGAACAGCAGCTGGACCCTAATGAAGAAATTGAAGTGGTACTGGTGACCATAGATGAATTGAAAAAACTACTGAAAGAAAATAAGATCATCCAGGCCATGCATGTGTCCTGCATCATGTACGGGTTGATGAAACTGGGATACCTGTAAATAGTTTACCTGTTACATACTCCATTGACCGTTGGTTTAGAATCCTGGTGTACCAGTAAAGGAAATCATAGATTTGACAATGCAGAACACCTTACGCAGGTATAGTAAGATACTGGCTTGCCTCCTTCTTTTTACGCCGGGCTTTGTGCTAAAGGCACAGGAACTGCCACCGGGAGTAGTACATACCGTGCAATGTGCCGCCGACAGCAGCAACCAGTATAGTTTCTACCTTCCTGAAAATTATACCGCACAACAAAAATATCCGCTCCTTCTTTTTTTAGATCCTTCTGCAAGAGGCAATGTGCCGGTAGAGAAATACAAGCAGGTGGCAGATGAACTGGGGATTGTACTCGCCGGTTCTTTTAACAGTAAAAATTTTGATGCCGCCTCTTCCATTAATTCCATTCCGGGTATTATAAAAGATGTAATGCAGCGGGCCAGCATTGATGCATCGAAGAAATGGCTTGCAGGTTTTTCCGGTGGTTCCCGGATGGCTTCCTCGTATGCAGGCATGTATGAAGGTATAACAGGAGTGATCGGCTGTGGTGCCGGGTTTGCCGGTCCGGAGTTTTTAACTGGGCGCCAAAATATACCTTATGCCGGTATCGCAGGTAACAAGGATATGAACCTGGAAGAAATGGTGACGATAAAAGAACAACTAACAAACCGGAATAAAGATAACCTGCTTCTTTTTTTTGACGGTGGACATGAATGGCCACCGTCAATACAAGTAAAGCTGGCCGCCGCCTGGCTTCAAAAAAAAGGAACAGTTGCCAGTATGCACAACGAAATACCGGCACTTTTGCTGCAATTGAATCAATACCGGGAAGCCGGACTGGATTACTATGCCTGGTTGGCAGCAACCGAGTTTAAAAAGATACCGGCACTGATCGCCGTTGCAGATTCTGCAGCCAGGCAAGCAGAAACAGTAAAGAATTTTAAAAAGCAGCAGGAGCAATTTGAGACCGTACTGGAAGAAGAACGGAATTTTATGGACCAGGTCTCGTTCTTGTATGAGCAAACGATCAATGCAGGAGTGGGTATGACGGCCAATGATGATACCTGGAAACAGAAAGCTGCTGCTATTGCAACGCTAAAAAAGAATAAGAATGCGTACAAGCAATTATCAGGGGAACGTTTATTTGATTTTTGCTGGCGTCTTTGCGGAGAACAATATTTTTGGTTGCAGGAGTCTAAACGATACCGGGAAGCCTATAGAACAGCTTACATTCTTTCCTTCTTTGATGATACCCGCCGCAATCCTGATTATATGATGGCAAAGGCCGCTGCAGGATTGGCAGATAAACCGCTGTGTATGCAACACCTGAAGAAGGCTGTTAAAAACCCCAATCTTACAAAACAAGTGGTGCTGCGGGAACGCCTGATAACAGCGCTGATCGATATAGAAACAATAGAACGATTGTTTAAATAAGTAAAACCGTTGGCGGAGTCAATTCAAAAGGTTTGTATAAAGACCCGTAGTGCCAAAATGTCAGTAGGAAAAAAAACAATACCGGAATTCCAGCTTCGTAGGAGCGACATATTTTATTTACATGCCGCTCCTACGGAGCTTGAGGAATATAAAATCGCCTCTTCTGCTGCTGCTACTAATATACCGCTCCTCCGGAGCTTAACTGAGTATGCAAGACAGTTGGCAGAATTAATTGAAAGTGTTGAATAAAGACCCGTAGGGTCGAAATGTCAGTAGAAAAAAAGAACAATATTGGAATTCCAGTTCCGTAGGAGCGATATGTTTTATTTACGTGCCATTTTCACAAAGGCTAAAAATTTATTCTGCCAACAGATTAAGGAATCCTTCTACAAAGGATTCACTTCTCCCGCCAGGAACACACTGCCGCAAACGATAATAAGATCATCGGCCTTTGCATGCACCACTGCCTCTTTCAATGCCACATTCACTTCGGGGTAGATCTTTCCGGAAAGGCCAATGCTATTTGCCAGTTCAGCCAGTTCATTTTCAGGAAGGGCCCTCGGTATTTGTGCTTTGGTGAAATAATACTGTGCATTTTTGGGTAACAGCTGTAGCACGGTGCTGATCTCCTTATCCTTTACCATCCCGATGATGATGTGTAACTGGTGATGGTCTGTTACTTCGGCCTGCCGTATCAACTGACGGATGCCATCTTCATTATGTGCCACATCTAATACCACCATCGGGTGATGGTGAATGACTTCCCAGCGGGCATGCAGCCCGGTTATTTTCTTTGCGTGTTTTAATCCGGATTGAATGGCTTTGTCATCCAGCCGCCATCCTTGTTGCTGCAATTGGGAGCAGGCCTCCAGTACCGTTAGTAAATTTTTTGTTTGATAGATGCCGGGCAGGTCAAGATGATATACTTTATGATCGGTCTGATGTGCCATCGCCACTTCAGCCACCAGTTCGGTATGCTCCCAATGCCAGTCGGTAGCCTGCCGTATTTGCGAAGCAATAAATAACGGTGCCTTTTTTTGATCTGCTGTTTGTTCAAATACGGGAAGTGTTGCCGGAAACACTTCTCCCACTACTACGGGTACTCCGGGTTTAATGATACCGGCTTTTTCAAAAGCGATCTGTTCTAAAGTATCACCCAGCAGGTTCATATGGTCACGGCCAATATTGGTTATGATGGAAAGCACCGGGGTGATGATATTGGTACTGTCTAACCGGCCGCCAAGTCCGGTCTCTATCACGGCAACTTCCACTTTTTGTTGTGCGAAGTATTCAAATGCCATGGCCACAGTGATCTCAAAAAAACTGGGATAGATCTCTTCTATCAGCGGCATCAGTCTTTCGGTAAAGTCGATCACAAATTCTTCACTCACTTCCCGGAAGACCTCAGTATCACCGGCTATTTTTATCCGTTCCCTGAAATCTTTCAGGTGCGGGGAGGTGTATAGTCCTGTTTTGTATCCGGCACTGTGTAAGATGGAAGCCAACATATGACTGGTCGAGCCCTTTCCATTGGTACCGGCAATATGTATGCTTTTGAAATGCTGCTGCGGATTGCCCAGTGCATTACACAAGCGGATCGTATTGGTAAGGTCTGCCTTGTATGCAGCAGCGCCAATGCGACTGAACATAGGCAGCCGGGAAAACAAATACTCAATCGCTTGCGGGTAATCCATCTGCGCAAATGTAAGTGATGGGACAACTAAAAGCATTTTTTGGAATAGGATTCTATCCCTGTTGTAAAAAACAAAAAAGCCACTCCTGTAAACAAGAGCGGCTTTAAGAAAAAGGTAGCTGCTTTATTAGTTAACCGTAAAGTTGAACCGTACTGTTACCATAGATTCATGGTCTGATTTATCAAAACGGATATTCTGTAAATAACGGATGATCGCTTCTTTATACGCATTACCGGAGTTGGAAGAACCTTTGGCAATATTTACAAAGCGTCCCACACCTTCCGGAGATACATTCACATTGGCATAAATGGTCGCTTTATCCAGGTCGCCTTCAAAAGAATAACTGCGGACTATTTTACGGTCGCCGTTGGTTACTTTGGGACCATTGCCACCACCGCTGCCGGAGCCATTGCCTCCGCCATTACCGGTGCCGGAACCACCGCCGGTACCACTTCCGTTTCCTACACCGCTACCGGTGCCACGACCACCAGCCCTGTCATAATCATCAGCGGCACCACCACCACGGCCGGTGCCGGTAGTGGTTTTGCCCAATACTGCTTTAGGACGGGGAGGAGCGGGGGTTTCTATTACTTTAGGTTCTGTCTTTGCAACGGATGTATTGATAACGGCGGTAGCTTTTGGTTTTACCACGGTAGGTTTTGCAATAGTAGCGGCCTCTTTATCATCATTTTCATCGATCTCTTTTGCATCCTGGTTTTCTCCGGGCACTGGTGTGGCCGGGGGTGCTATACCGGCAGTGCCGGCAGCCTGTACAGGGTTACCACCGCCACCGCCACCATCATCCTGTGTTTCAGGAAGCGGAGGGTCAGGAGGGAGGGTTATTTCCACTTCAATACCGGAGTCCTGTGTTAAGGGTTCAAAAGTGGGGAGGTCCCATTTCAGAAAAATCATAAGGAGGATCATAAAAGCAGCGAATCCGGCCGTGATCATAGAGGCCTCTGTTCGGTGCCTTTGGGCTTCCTGGGTTGCAGACATAGCGTAAGCGTTGTTCATACAAAAGTACAGTTTGGTGATTTTAGCGGAACTCATTGTTGTTCACACCTGTTACTAACGATGCAAACGCCGTGCAACTTGCATTTATGAAATGTTAAGATTAAGTCGGAGCCTGGCAAAGAGAGCATCTTCCCGCACAGAGAAAAGGAGAAAAAGAGGGAATGTTCAAAGAATCCTTCGGACTTTATATTTGAAAGCTCAAAATCTCTTTTCCTCCTTTTCCCCTGTGCGATGTGTATTTTTTGGCTCCGCCTGCCTTTTAGCGAGGTTCGCCTATACTCACTAGTAGGCTCGCCTCCATATTTAGTAGGCACGCCTGCTTCTGAGCGAGGCTCGCCTATACCTACCAGTAGGCACGCCTCCATATTTAGTAGGCACGCCTACTTCTGAGCGAGGCTCGCCTATATCCGCCAGTATGCACGCCTCCATATTTAGTAGGCTCGCCTGCTTCAGAGCGAGGCTCGCCTATACCCACAAGTAGGCTCGCCTCCATATTTAGTAGGCGAGCCTACTTCAGAGCGAGGCACGCCTATACCTACCAGTAGGCTCGCCTACTTCTGAGCGAGGCTCGCCTATATCAGCCAGTAGGCACGCCTCCATATTTAGTAGGCACGCCTACTTTCGAAGGAGGTGCACCTGCCAACTTGGCAGGTCGACCTACTGAATATGGAGGTCGACCTACTGGAGTAGCGAGGTCGACCTACTGAGTAGCGAGGTCGACCTACTGAATATGGAGGTCGACCTACAAAATATCGAGGTCGGCCTTGTTTATTAAAAAATTTTGATCATTTATGCCGCCAGTTGGCCAGCAGAATTCCGGTAAAGACCAGGATCATACTTATAATATGTATGACCGTAAAGTCCTCATGCAGAAAAAGGGCGGCCTCGATACTGCTGAAAACGGGTATCAGGTTGCCAAACAGTGCGGTGCGTCCGGCCCCCAATTTGCCGATGGCAATATTCCAGATATAAAAACAGATGACGGAAGCGCCAATGCCGAGGAATAAAACGGCAAGTACCAGTTTGTAATTCCAGGCCACCGCTACTGTCGTGTTCATTTCCCAAATAAAAAAAGGCAGTACCATGATAGTTCCGAAGGAGAAAATGACAAACAGGAAATTGACCGGTGTTATCGTCACCGGTTTTTTCTTCACCATCGTATTATAAATGGAGAAACAAAAAGCAGCCAGCAGCACCCAGAGATCACCGGTGCCAAAATGTAAATGAATAAGATTTTGAACATTCCCTTTTGATAATAAAATGAGTACCCCGGTGATACAAAGTATCAGCCCCGCCATTTTCAGCAGCCCGATCTTTTCTTTTAAAAAGATACGGGCAAAAATGATGGAGAGTATAGGAGAAGTAGTGGTGCCTATCAATGCCAGGTTGATAGCAGACGTGTAATGCGCACCCACATATACAAACGTATTGAACAACGCAATGCCGGTTAGTGATATCCAGAATAAATAATGCCAGGATTGCCGTACTATCTTCCATTCCGCTTTGAATCTTTTATAAGCAAATGGAAAGATGATGATGGAAGCAGTAAGCCACCGGTAGAAATTCAAACTGATGGGAGGAATGTCCTTATTGACCGCTTTGGCAACAATAAAATTGCCCGACCAGATAAATGTGGCCAAAACAGCCAGCCCGATCCCTGTATAAATATTTTTAGTTGCTGCCAAGGAACTTATTAATTGTTAAGCAATTGCAGGCGAAGATAAACGGAACAACGATGTGATGTGATAAGAAAATACAGTTGATTAAAAAGAATGCCCGGTATTTTGTTTAACTTTCATAAAAGCACAGTTATGAGAAAAATCCACCTTCTCTCTGTGCTCTCCTTATTCCTGCTCGTACCCGCATCAATAACCAGGGCACAGACGATCACACAACAAAAAGGACTTACAACAGTCCAGTTCAATTTTCCGCAAGGGGCCATAAAAGTTTATCTGCCGGAGGATATCCGTCCCGGCGATATGATATCGGGAAGTTTTAAAGTGGAACCTGTCAGCGGTACTGCCAAACAAGAGCAAAAAGCGATAGATCAGCTGCTCAAAAACAAATTAAAGATCGGTGACCCCAATGATCCGGCGCAAGTGGCGCTGTCATTATTGGATCGCTACCAGTCCGGTCAAGGAGGAGGGGCGCTGCAGCTGGAAAGGGCAGGCCTTCCCTTTGTAGTGTCCATTATTGATGAAAGCGACCATATCATTTCTGCTCCGGTAAGGGTAAGACAATTGTATGAGGATAACCCGGCTTCAGCTGCCGGGTGCAGTATGCCCACGCATGCGCTTACTGCCTCACCGTTACCAATAAAAGGTTCATTTGACGGGGATGCAAGTAATACGAAGTGCTCCGCCAATGGTCAACCGCTTACTGTTATTGCAGAATCACCAGGAAGTGCTGTTTTTTTATTACCGGCTTCGGCAAAAGGGGAACAAAACATATCTGTGCAGGAGCAGGGAAAAGAAACCTGCACCAAAAAAATATCAGGAGTTGACCTCGCCGTATCCACCGGTAAAATGAATTTATTGAAAGGAGAGAGAACCTACCTGGATGTGACCGTTACCGGGTTGCAGCAATTGCAGGATACGGCCACACTCACGGTAACCAATCTTTCCAGAAGCATCGTATTGATGCAGCCGGCAAATGATATTAGTATTCAATTGGTACCCGATAGTTTTAAAACAGGGACCTTTAGCCGGAGGTTTGATATTCAAAGTTTAAAAACAGGAAATTTTTCTGTAAACGTGAACCTGGACCTTCCCGGTTATTATTATGATCTGAAAGATAATAAGTTCACGATGGAACAACATCCCGGTTCGTATGGATGGCGGGAAGATGACCCCTGTGAAAATGCAGGACCCATAACCTGGCGATGGCACCGCACACTTCCCTGTGCAATAGAATTGAAAGTAACACCGTACGGAACCACTCCGGCTGAGGAAGAAGTAATTGATTTTATTATTGAAAAATTCAAAGAGCTATCGAAAAAAGGAGGCGACCTGGGCAGTAAAATGGGCAAGTGTTTATCTTTTAAGGATAAGGCCTTCTCCATGTTTGCCAGGTGCTACCGGGATTGGGATGATTGGGACGTGACCTATGTATGTGTAAATGGCAAATGGGTGCAGCGCAGCATGGTGCATGTGGGAAGCGGGAGAGATAATCTTTCCGGGTGGATACCATTAAGAAATGCCGGCGGAAATAATGAATGGTTTAAATCAGATCCGTTTGAATGGCTGACAGAAGCAATTGCCAAAGCAGTGAGCTGTTGTGATTAATGAGCAAAATCCATTTCAAACGTTCCTTTGATACGTTCTATCGGTGGATTGAAATAGCCAAACTTTAATTGCGGGAATTCATCACGGATGAGTTCCTGCAATTGTTTTACACCCAGGCATTCGCCGGTGTCAGCCACGCCTATCTTGCCGAGGTACCAATCGGGATCGATATTGAAATTTCTCCATTGTATCATCTTCAGGTCGGTTTCTCTGATCAGCTTGCGCAACGCTTCATATTCTGCAATAGAATCAGTCATTCCCGGAAAAACAAAATAGTTGATGGAGGTCCAGCCGCCAAATGAGTTCACTACTTTCAGGCTTTCAATGATGTCTTCAAACTCATAATTGTTAGGACGATAGTAGGGCATATAAACTTCCCGGCGGGCTGAATTGGTGCTTACCCGGATAGAATCCAACCCGGCTTCGCACAATGCTTTCACTGCATCGGGCCTGGAACCATTGGTATTGATATTGATACTTCCTTTTTTGGTATGTTTTCTTATTTCAATGATGGCATCACGAATGGTTTCCCACATCAATAACGGTTCGCCTTCACAACCTTGTCCAAAACTGATGATCGGGTAAGGTGCTGTTTCCAAATGCGGCACCGTGAATTCCACGATCTCTTCCGCACTGGGTTTGAAGGTGAGGCGGTCTTGTGTGGAAACGATCGGTTCTTCATCCGGTTGCAGGGAGATACATCCTACACAATTGGCATTGCAGCCGGATGAAACGGGTACAGGGCATTCCCACCTGCCTAATGAAAAATTTCTTGCAGCAGGACAGCTATAGGTCAGTGCACAATTATTGGTGAGGTGTTCTACAAGCCGGTTATGCGGGTAATGTGCCTGCAATTCTTTTACACCAGCTTCTACTTTGGCCTGATCATAACCGGCACAATCCTGCCGGATGTCTGGTTCTATTCTTGTGGCAGGCACATAGAATTTATTGTTCAGCCAGCCGGCAGCGGTATAACAAAACAGGGGAAGGGTGGGAGCATCTTTGGAAGTTTCATAGGCAGCGAGGTAAAAACCAGTATGAGCAGGAGGAATGAATGCCGCAACGGCCCAGCCTTTTTCACACAGTCGCATAGCGCCGGTTTCCACATCAATACCGATACCTTTTCTGCCGGGCAGTTCGTATAAGGAGCCACCATCGGGCAGTTCGATCCATTCGTCTTCAGGCACTTCAAATGCATCCCAGCCGCTGCGGCCGGTTACATAGAGTGAAGTGTCTTCAAATATATTTCCTTTTCCGTCGGAGTGGAGTATGTATGGTGATTGGGTTAGAGACATAAAGATCAAATGGGGGTCAAAAAAAGTATATAAGGTAAATAAGTATGTAAAGTAATTAGGTTAACAGGTCAAATAAGTCATACGGATCAGGCTTTGGGTAGTGGGTTAGTTTGAAATGAATTTGAACCACATAGAAAGATAGGAGCACAATAGAAATACATATAGCTATCCACGCATTTGGCCGGACAAGTTGTGTTCGCCTATGTTCCTATCTTTCTATGTGGTTCAAAGGCATTTTAAGGCAACCATTTTTCAAACTGACCCACTACCGGCTTTGGCCGGGTTCAGTTGTTGCTGGCAAAAGTCGTTAAATTCCTGCTCATTTATTGCATCAGCATATTTATCAACAGTTTGCTGGATCAGTTTGTTGTTTTTCAGATCGATCGTTAATAACCCGTCTTTGAGGATCATATTGTTCAATTGACTCCAATAGATCTTTCTTCTTGGTAATGAAGGATACGAAACGTTGCTGGCGGAAACATAAAGCCGCAATGTTCTTACTGCAAAAAAATAGAGAAGTACAAGTAATGCCAGTGCAATGACCAGCCAGTAATAATGCAACCTTATATAAAAATACAGTGACAGACCAATGGCTGCACTTCTGAAATCGACCCGTTCCTTATTTTTAATAACAAAATGAAGTATAAGACTGATCGCTATGCTTGCTGCAGCAAACAAACATTTTTTTTGCAATTCATTATTTGGGGAAACGTAAGCAAGAAAAAGAAAGGTCAGCAGGTTCAGAAAAATAATAACCAGTAAAGACGTTCTATACGACCGGGCTTTTTCATTCTTCAATGTTATTTCAAACTCCGCCATATCAGCTATTACTGGTCACCAATAGATTACACAGCTTGAACAGTACCCGGGCGCCTACGTTGGAATTCCAGTCGGTATCGCTGATACCTACTTCACTCAGGTCAAAACCCACGATCTGTCGGCCACTTTCTAATATCTTGCGGAGCATGTAGAATATTTCTTCCAGTTCAAAACCACCGGGAACCGGGGTGCCGGTATGAGGGCACAATTTTCTGTCGAGCCCGTCAATATCAAAACTGATATATACTTTCTGCGGAAGCTTGTCCACTATTTCTTCTGCAATATGTTTCCAGGTATCGCCTTCAAATTGGCGGGTCTTTATTTCTTTATCAAAATACGTGATGACCTTGTAATCGCTGTTCTTTATATAATCCCATTCAATAAGGCTGTAATCCCGTACCCCCACCTGTACCAGCCGGAACAGTTGCGGAATTTCCCGCAGTGCGTTGAACATGATGCTGGCATGAGAATAAAAGAAGCCTTCATATGTATCGCGGAGGTCGCAATGTGCATCGATCTGTAAGATACCAAAGTCGCCATGCTTCTCACCGATCGCTTTCATATATCCCAGTGGTGTGCTGTGGTCGCCTCCTAAGATGCCCACCAGTTTATTTTTTTCCAGTAATGCTTTTGTCTGGTCGTATAACCATTCGTTGAGGAAAACACCGCCTTCGTTCACCTCTTTCAATGTCTTGCTCATGAACTGGTTGGCCGACACTACATCTCCTTTTGAAATATAGTCGATATACAGTTCGGCTTCTTTGCGCAGGTAGTCGCTTTTCATCAGGATCTTTTTATCGCAGGGGCGCATATAAAAACCCTGTTTCCAGGCATCGGGCATTTCATGGTCAAACAGGTCCACCTGGTAGCTGGCTTTCAGCATCGCTTCAGGTGCACGGGCAGTGCCGGAGCCATAGCTTACTGTCACTTCCCAGGGAACGGGAATAATGATCAGGCGGGCACTGTCTTCATCTGTAGGCAATCCGAATATATTATTGTTGGGATTGCTTACGCTGTTCGGGTCATAGGTAGAAAGATCCATCATGTGTTGTAATTGAAAAGCGGTGCAAGTTATACCATTTTAATATATCAATACGACAGGGAATTTAAATGGCTGGTCAAGTTTTGCACAACAGTTGCAGGCAAACGAAAAGGGAGGAGAGGGTTCCAATAAAAAAGGAGCTGAATGGCAGCTCCTTTTCATTTGACTTGAATCAATTATTTGCGGCTCAGGTTTTTAAGATGGTGTACATGTGACGCCACCGCCATTCGCATCTTTGGATATTCTATATAAGGCATGCCGAAATCCTGGCAGGCTTTCTTGATTATCTTACTGATGGCAGGATAGTGCACATGGGAAACACGGGGAAACAGGTGATGTTCTACCTGGAAATTCAATCCGCCCACCAGCCAGGAGATCAGCCTGTTGCGGGTGGCAAAATTGGCCGTGGTCTTTAACTGGTGCAGGGCCCATTCGTCCTCCATTTTACCGGTTACCGGATCGGCTTGCGGAAAATGGGTGTCTTCTACCGTATGCGCCAGCTGGAAAACAATACTCAGCACAAAGCCGGCAAACATGCCATAAATGACGAACCCTATCACCCATGTTGAAAATCCTAAGGTGTAAATAGGAACGGCCATAAAAATGAAGGCATGTAATAATTTGAATCCCCAGAAGGAGATATGCTGCCCGATCGTCATTTTCCGGAGCGGGGTAGGGCCGATCTTGCCGGAAAAATATTTCTTGTAGTCCGTAAAGAAAACCCACCAGATATAGAGTAAAGAATAAGCTGCCCAGAAATACCAATGCTGAAACCGGTGTATCTTATAGTACTTCTGCGTTTCGCAAAGACGGAGCAGGGGTTTGGCTTCAATGTCATCATCTACCCCTTCAATATTAGTATAAGTATGGTGGATGATATTATGTTTGGTGCGCCACATAAAGTTGTTGGCGCCTAAAAAATTCAGTGATAAGCCTGCGAGTTCATTCAGCCATTTATAGCGGCTGAAACTGCCGTGCATACCATCATGCATGATATTAAAACCAATAGCAGCAGTAAGGCCGCCTAATACGATACATTCAATGATGGCCAGCCAGGTGGCAGGTGTATAAAACACTAAATGAACATAAACAAAAAGAAAACTGATAACCAGTATTATAGCTTTGGAATATAAAGTAAAGTTTCCGGTAGCTGCTTTCCCGGCCTGGGCAAAGTACTCACTGATCCTTCGCTTCAATTCGCCATGAAAAGACTGAGATGCACTGGAGAATTTGGGACTTGACATATTTCAAAAGATTTCTATCGGTAAAGGTAGTCTTTAAGTCCCAAAGGGCAGTAGAAAATTACTACAAACGGTTGCGGTGAATAAACGGGCTTTTTGTTTAATCTTTTGACAAAAAGGTAAACTATTCAAACCATTCAGGTTTCATTTTGTATCAGCGCATCAAAGTTTCGTATGCCGATCTTCTTTTCACAGATAAACCCTTCTGCATAATCCACACCGATCCGTTTACCAAACATCCGGGCACGGGCCACCACACTTTCCAAAAAGCCGGGTGTGGAAATATAGGTTTGTGGTTCATCTGTTGCAGCCGTACTGTGAAATTGCGTACTGTAAGCCAGTATCGCTTTTGTTCGTTGCTCAAATGCATCACTGATATCGATCAGCACATCCGGTTCGTGATACCAGTCCTGTATATAATGAAACACATAAGAAGGTCTCCATCGTTGCTGCGACTGTCCGTTCTCATCTGTGGTTATTATTTTGACCAGTCCTGCTAAAAAGCAACAATCGGCGATCATTTTTCCGGCACGGCCATGGTCGGGATGGCGGTCGTGCAGCACATTGCCGATCACTATATCCGGCTGGTATTTGCGGATGGCGGTAATCAGTTTCAGCTGGCTTTCTTCATCATTTTTAAAAAAGCCATCCCGCAGTTTCAGGTTTTCTCTTACCTGTACTCCCATTATCATAGCAGCGTTGGCAGCCTCTGCATATCGTGTTTCGATAGTGCCACGGGTGCCCAGTTCGCCCTGTGTCAGGTCTACGATACCTGCTTTTTTTCCCCGTTTTATTTCATTGATCAATGTGCCGGAGCAGCCCAGTTCCACATCATCCGGGTGCACACCTATGGCAAGAATATCCAGTTTCATATTTATTTGCTTAATGTAGTTGCAGTAAAAACAGGAGGCATGGTGCCGGCCGGTTTACCTGAATAAAGATATGTAATGGAAAGAAAACGAAATGGAAAAAGGAGGCGGAGTGGCGGGACAATTATTTCCGGTATGGATTGCTATACCAGGTGCCGTCAATTTCTTTTACTATGTTTTCGATCTGGCGGTCCGTTTTATTTTCAGCAATGTCCCAGTCCTGCTTCAGGTTACCACCCACAAAGAAGGCAATGGTTTGGTAGAAACGGGCATTTAATCCGCCTTTGTATTCTTTGATGATCTCGTAGCAGTTATTCCCGGTTTGGCGGTTGATCAGTTTCATTAAGATCTTTCCCTGGTACACGGACAGATTAGAAAGCGGATCGCTGAACTGGGCTTTCAATTCTTTTTCCCGGGATTTGATATAGGCCTTGCGTTCCTTTTTGGATTGCATGGATTGCATATTCAAATTGATATCATTGATAGTGGCACCGGCGATCCGTGCATAAGGATAGGTAACATACACCGCATTGCGCAGCCTTGTCCATTCTTCTATGAATTTGGCCAGTTTATCAGGAGGCAGTTTGGATATCCAAACCATTTGCTCCTCTTTGTAATTAATGATCTCGTTGTTGTAAAAAACGGCGGGCAGCACAATGGTATCATTAGGCCCCCATTTCTTCCGTTGTTCTTTCATGTACTTCAGCGCCAGTTCTGAAGAGTCTATTACCGGCACCGGCAGGTCTACCTGTGCCAGTAACCTGCTGCTCATCAGTAAGATAAGCAGGGATAATCCGACCCATTTTTTATATGACTTTGTAAGCGGCATTGAAGGATAAAATTAAGCAACAGTTTTTAGTATTCATATACGGACAACAAAACTATTGCGGATGCTGTTTGCAAAAAGCTAAAATTATGACCCGGAGCTGTTTACACGGTTTAATTGGATGCGGCGCACCATGCTTATTAAGATACCGATGGCGGTAACAATGATCCCGGCCCACAGCAGCATTATGAAAGGAAACCGGTACGCTTTGATCGTCACATAGTTCATTAAAGCATTGGATTCTTTGACGCCCAGTTCAATACGGTTATCCGGCAAAACCTTTTGCAGTTGAAGGATCATGCTTTCGGATGGGATCGTATCCTGCAAAGCCATGGCCCCGCCTCTTACAGTGGCCAGCCGGGAAGTAACGGTATATACAGAGCCGGACCTGGAGTTGATCTTTATCCGTGCCTCATGCAGGCTGCCATTCTTACCAAAGATATCTTCAGGCAAACTGTCTTTTTGTGTTACACTTTCAACTACCATAAAACCACGGGAATAGAAAAGAGAATCGCCGATCCTGAGTGTATTGGGTTTAAAAGCAGCCGTGTCTTTTTTGGCATCCGGGTTGGCAATGGAAGTGATATAAGTGAATACATCATGGTCCCAGTAATGCCGGGCATCCGGATTAGACATCAATCCTTCATTGCCTTTATAATTTACAAAGGAGTTGGGCACAAGTGTAAATTCTTCCTTTCCATCTTTTCTGCTGAAATGTATCTTATAATAGGATTGTTGTTTTTTAGGATGGCTCGAATCTCCAAGATAGGTAAGATTGTAATTGCCCATGTCTACGGTAAGGCCCTGCACCAGTGTCAGGTTTTCCATCGGGTCTTCATTGGCACCCAGTGGTGCCGGTATGCCATTGATGTTATTGGTCAGTATTTGCTTGTTGGCAGATGAGATCAGGATGCCCAACAACACCATTCCAAAACCAACGTGGGCAATAGAACCGCCGGAGAGTTTCAGTTTACCTTTTATTCCCAGCCAGATATAACCGGCATTGGCAACGATGGCATAGATACTGCAAATAACGGCCAGCCAGATAGACCCCAGGAACACGGGGCCTTGTTTGGTATAATTGATCTTGCCAAATGCAAAGAAGGTTGCCGCTATGATAGCTGTAATGATTACCGGTACCAGCATTTTTTTCCAGAAATACTTACCGGATGTTTCCTTGTACTTTAAATATTGGGAGATGGCTGTAAGCAATGCTATGATAATGGCCACATAGATCTGGATACTGTTGTATGCAAACTCAGGATCTTCCGGAGGTGATATTTTAGTGCCGAATACTTTGTTGAAAACCGGCAATGATGTTTTACCGATGATAACAATAGCAGATAAGAAAAATACCAGTGCACCAATAAACATCCAGAACTCACGGGAAGAAGCATTTTCTTCTTTCCGGATAGTGGGTATCTCTTTGGAACGGATAAAAAACAATGTCAGTGCAGGTGCAACAAAGATCAGCAGGAAAGCCAGCAATTGCCAGTTCATGCCGAGATCGGTAAAAGCATGTACCGAAGTTTCACCTAATATGCCGCTGCGGGTAAGGAAGGTGGAATAGAGTATAAATGAAAATGAAAGGATAAGAAAAAGATATGTGGCCTTTAGTGAGTGGCCCGAATGCCGGTATATTAATAATGTATGAATACCGGATACCAGTATCATCCACGGCACCAGCGAAGCATTTTCCACCGGGTCCCAGGCCCAGTAGCCGCCAAAGGTGAGGGATTCATAAGCCCAGATGCCTCCCATCATAATACCTACGCCCAGCACTGCTGCACTGAACAATGCCCAGGGCAGGGTAGGTTTGGTCCATTCGCCATACAGTTTTTTCCAAAGGCCCGCCACTGCAAACGCAAAGGGTACAATAGTGGATGCAAAGCCTAAGAAAAGAACGGGTGGGTGGATAACCATCCAGTAGTTCTGCAATAATGGATTCAGGTCATTGCCATCTTTTATAGATGACATATAATCGGGTTTGAGTGGTTGGTTCACATCAAAGTCAAGATGAAGGGCAGGCGCATTATCCAGTACACCGGAATCCCGTAATAAAATAAACGGGTTGGAACCCATCTTCCAGTTGAAGATGTAGATACCGGCGATCATGGTGGCGAGGCAGAGTTGCGCAAAACTTACTACCGTCATCACCGGGGCTTCCCATTTCTTTGATGTTTTGATGAGAATCAGTCCCAGCACACAATGCCACACACTCCACAACAGGAAACTTCCTTCCTGACCTTCCCAGAAACAGGCGAGCAGGTATTTTACTTCTAATGAACGGCTGCTGTGCTGCCAGGCATATTTATACTCAAACTGGTGGTTGTAAATAATGTAAAACAGAATGCCGAATATGGCGAATACAGAAAATACTTCTGTGAGAAAAGCCATCCGGGCCAGCTTTTTCCAGCGGGTAGCTTCTTCTTCTATTTTTGATTGTGCCGAACGGAAATAGGAAAACGTAGCGATAAGTGATGCAACAAGTGAAAGGGTGATAAAAAAATGCCCTAACTGACCAGGTAAAAGGTTCTCTCCGGTATAGTCCATCCAGTGCGTTATTTAGAAGGTTCAGAATTTGCTGGTACCGGCTTTGTATCGGTGTTATTATTCTCCTGTAAGTTTTTGTCGGTCGGCTTTATATTGTCTTTGTATTTAGAGGGGCATTTTGTTTGCACATCTTTACATTCAAAATGGTCGCCTTCATATTTTCCTTTTAAAACGATCCGTTCGCTGATCTGGAGGTTATCAATTTTCCCTTTGCGGTACACTACTTTCATTTTTTCACCGGTACTGTCAACGGCGGTGAAGCTGAGAAAATTGGGGTCTTTTAATTCGTCGTAAGTAACAGGTTCTGATTTATCCAGTTTGGCGCTGATATGAAAGAATTTGCCTGGGTTTTGTTTGGCCCCGGCGATGCTGTCGTATGTACCGCCTGTTTGTAAAAAGGTAAGAAGAACGGCGATAGCACCTGCAATTAATACCAGCAGGGCAATATGGATCTTTTTCATAAAGGGGTTATTTGTGCGGCAAAGTTAGGCCAAAAACCCAGATTTTATTTTAATCTATGAGGCAATTGGGATGAGTAGCCTGAAAAGCTGCAATTTGCTGGGCAGGAACATTGTTTCCCGTTGTGATCCTTAGCAAAGTGAGGCCCGGCAAAGAGTTGATTATCGGCTGAATGGTACTTATCTGGTTATTTCTAAGGTCTACAGTGGTAAGTGCAGAAAGATTCTGTAAAGGGGTAACATCTGCTATTTGATTTTCAGATAATCTCAGGTAAGTGAGGCTGGAGAGACCCTGAAGCGGGGTGATATTTGTTATTTGATTATTTGAAGCGTACAACTGCTGCAGATTCGGAGTAGTTTGTAAAAAACCAGCATTGGTGATATTGTTGCTTTCGATGTGTAAAAAGGCAAGATTAGGTAAGTTTTGCAAAACGCTGAAGTCAGATACCTGGCAACTGTCTAATCCCAAACTGATCAGGCTTGTCATATATTGCAAATAGCTGATATTAGAGAGCGGATTGTGTGAAAGATCAATACTGCCGAGGTGTACCAGGTTTTGAAGAGGGGATATGTCTGTTATATTATTATACTCCAAAGCCAGCTGTTGCAACCCGGTACAGTACTGTGCACCGAACAAGTTAGAAATAGTTGCAGTGTAGGCAAACAGCACTGCCAGGTTCTTTACATCGATATAGTAGAGGGTACCTGTGGGCTTATTTATAGCTTGCCTGACCTTTATTTCAAGATTGATGTCCGAAAACACCACCACCTGGCTGTCAGGATAACTGGGTAATGGAGTTATCGTATCACAAACTACCGGGTTGTAGGTGTTGCTGCCAGGAGTTATTTGAGATACAGCACTATACCGGACAAGATTATTTACTAAAGAAGTGGTTTGTGCAGTTGTAGCAGCAGCCGGCCCGCAAATATTCACGAGGGTGCTGATATTGAATTGGGCTGAGGGACCAGATACACCTAAAATAGTGGCTCCTCCGCTGACGGCATTTATTGAAACCTGGAATGGCTGATTGATGAGAACCTGATTATTACAACCATACAACGTGCCGGTAACATTATAAAGGACATTCTGAATACCATTAGGAAGCTGCACCGTTTCACTCCGGTCCTGTGTTACGGGTGCAAGGGTTTTAAATAAAGTATCACACTCAAAAATGGTTTTTAAGGTAAGACTTTCATTACTCGGGCAATTTATCAAGGTGGCTTCCCCGTAATTATCAGTAAAATAACTGCCAACAAATATGTTGTTTAACTGGCGGTACACCCATACCCTGAGGCCTGATAAAGGAGTTTGGTTGCTATCTGTGAATTTTAGTTGCAGTTTTGCACTATTTACTTCAATGTCAATATTCCAAATTGAAAAATGATTTACATCTGCCTGGTAGATATTGCCGGTTTTGGTAGCTGTTCCTGCTTGTATCCAAACCCCATATTTTTCATTAAAGTGCCACAGAGGTACTGTCGCAGGATCGGCAGGTGACGCCGGTAATTCCATTTTTACCTTTATGTTCGGGGCCAGCTGCAGTTTATTCCCGGCGCTGTCCTGTAGCTCTACAGTTGCCATTCCCAGGCTTTGCAATGCCTGAAGTCTTCCATTATTATTGAGGCCGGTAAGCAAGCCTGGCACCATATCCGGGAAATTGGGAGACTGCGGGTTAATATAACGGGCCACAACTTTGTAGCTGCCCGTATAAGCAGCACCCGATTGTTTTACCACAGCATTAGATGGAAATGTTAGTTTGATATTGTTATCAAGCACAATTGACGCACCCGAAATCGTTACCCATTGTGGTGCTCCCGCCGTTTGAAGCATGATACGTTCGGCATGGTTTGCAGGGCTTTTCGCATTGGGGGTAAAGGTCTTAAAGCCATTCATGTACCCTGTTTTCTTTACGCTGATCAATGCATAGTCCTTATTAAGCGTCAGCTCTTCCCGAAAATAAAAATATCCTTTGTTATTAGTTGTAACAGTTTTACCGGCACATTCCACAGTGGCATTGGCAACAGGCTGATTTTGCTCATTCACCACCCATCCGCTTACATAACTTTTTTGTGTTTGCTTTGTAATAACTGCACCCAGCTTTTGATTTTCAACCTGGATGACATCTTCAGGATTGCCTGCTGAAGGATTCAGTTCGTAAAAAACCTCTCGCTGACAGCCTGCAAAAAAACAGATCAGGGTCAGGGTCAGGGCTAACAGTGGCAGTAAAAGTCTTTTCATGGGGACCTTTTGAATAGCCGTGAAGATAGAATATTTATCACTGAAAACAGAGCTTATTGGAGCCAAAATCGTGACACAGAAAGACAAAGCTCAGGCACCTGTAATCCCTCACTCCCTATCTTTGCTTAATAATTTTTTACTATGCAATTCCAGCTAACTGAAGAACAACTGATGATACAAAAAGCAGCCCGGGACTTTGCCAAACAGGAATGCCTGCCCGGAGTGATCGAACGGGATGAAAAACAGGAGTTCCCGCGGGAACAAATATCCAAACTTGCCGACCTTGGCTTTATGGGCATGATGGTGAAACCGGAATACGGTGGCGCCGGAATGGACACTATCAGCTATGTGCTGGCCATGGAAGAAATAAGTAAGATAGACGCCAGTGTAAGTGTGGCGATGAGTGTGAACAACAGCCTGGTATGCTATGGCCTGCAGGAATATGGAAATGAAGAGCAGAAAGTAAAATACCTGACGCCACTGGCACAGGGAAAAAAGGATGGAGAACTGTATATCGGCGCCTTCATGCTGAGTGAACCGGAGGCCGGCAGTGATGCTACCTCACAACGCACAACAGCCGAAGATAAAGGCGATCATTATTTGCTGAATGGAACCAAGAACTGGATCACCAATGGTGGCACGGCATCCGTGTACCTGGTAATGGCACAAACGGATGTTTCCAAAGGCTCCCGGGGGATCAACTGTCTGATAGTAGAAAAAAACTGGCCGGGAGTAGTGGTAGCGGCCAAAGAAAATAAATTGGGCATCCGGGGCAGTGATACCCATACGGTCATGTTCAATGATGTGAAAGTGCCTAAGGTCAACCGGATCGGGGAAGACGGGTTTGGATTTAAGTTCGCTATGAAAACACTGGCAGGCGGCCGTATCGGCATTGCATCACAGGCATTGGGTATTGCCAGCGGCGCATTTGAACTGGCAAGGGAGTATGCCAAAACAAGAAAAGCGTTTGGTACAGAGATCATGAACCACCAGATCATTGCCTTTAAACTGGCAGATATGGCTACAAAGATCGAAGCAGCAAGATTACTTTGCCTGAAAGCTGCCTGGGAAAAAGATAATAAGATCGATTACACCCTCAGTTCTTCTATGGCAAAAGTATTCTCTTCAGAAACAGCGATGTGGACAGCGGTGGAAGCCGTGCAGATACATGGCGGGTATGGTTTTGTAAAAGAGTATCATGTAGAAAGATTAATGAGGGATGCCAAGATCACACAGATATATGAAGGTACCAGTGAGGTGCAGCGGATCGTGATCAGCAGAAGCATTCTTAGGTAATTGGGAAATTGCCAGAAAGTAGAATTTTGGAATTGGGAAATTGGGAAATTTGTTTACACCCGAAATGTCTGGATAGCTTGCAGCAAGTATAGTATCTCGTATTTGCATAAGAAAAATTTTCGACACCTGAAGGAATCTTCAAGTGAGGTAGATTTCCCAATCTCCCAATCTCCCAATTCCAAAATTCCAAAATACCTCATGTCTGTAAACAAAGAAGCATATCATCAAATCAAAGAAGAGCTGAATTCCCGGCACATCGACCTCATCGCCGTTTCCAAAACAAAACCTGTTGAAGACATACTGGAGCTGTACCAACTGGGCCAGAAAGACTTTGGTGAGAACTATGTGCAGGAATTGGTGGAGAAGGCAGCGCCATTGCCCAAAGACATCCGATGGCATTTTATTGGTCATCTGCAAACGAATAAAGTAAAATTAATAGCTCCTTTTGTGCAACTGATCCATGGAGTGGACAGTCTGAAATTGCTGAAGGAGATCAACAAAGAAGCCGGGAAAGTTAACCGGGTGATCGATTGTTTACTGCAGGTACATATCGCACAGGAAGAAACAAAGTTTGGATTGGATGGGGAGGAACTAAATGAGGTAATGAGAGAATATGAAAATGTGAAAATGAAGAATACAAGGATTGTTGGGTTGATGGGTATGGCTTCCTTCTCTGATAATATGGACCTGGTAAGAAAAGAATTCAGATACCTTAAAGCTCTCTTCGACGAACTCGCAACTCATAACCCACAACTCATAACCCTCTCTATGGGCATGAGCAGCGACTACAAAATAGCAATGGAAGAAGGGAGTACCATGGTCCGGATTGGCAGCCTCCTGTTTGGCGAACGAAACAAAAATGAAACTACTGCCTGAGAATTAAGTATTTCTTCGTATTTTTTACCCGTTAAAATTTAGTTATGCGGTATATCTTACTGGTTATAGTTATGGTGCTGTCAGTACCTGTTTTCTCCCAACAGGAAAGGGATACGATCCTGAAACGGTGCCCGGTTGCCATTACAGATACCGTTAGCGTCAATAATTTCTTTATCGAAGCATTGCCCTGTACCCTGAAAGTGTACCGGGTAAAAGGAAAGCTCACCATCCAGGTGCAGCAAAAGGACCAGTTCTTTACTGTCTTTTTTCATTCCAAAAGACTTAAAAGCACCACTTACGATATTGCCATCGGCTCCCGCGGCGGCGGTGAGGTGGAAGCCACTTATTCTTTTAAATCAGGCGACCAGGCCTCTTACATCAACGTATCCAGCGGTAAACTGGAAGCCAGCTATGATAAGGTAAAAAAGCTGTGGCGGGTAAAAGTAAATGGAATGATATCTAACCTCGTGGACCGTTCCGTTACTTATTACCGGGCCAAAGCAGACCTTACGCTGAAATAAGACCCGGATACTGCTCATTTGCAAATACGCCTTCTCTGTCTTGTATTTTCTTCGTTTTAGGGAATGTACTTACCCATAGGTGATAGGGGTATTTTACTGGCATACTGCATCTTGTCAGGTAAAAGATGTTGTTCATGTAATCCTTTTTACACCCCGGAATTTGTATATTTATTTTGACTCATGCACAACGCCTCTTTTTTGCTGAAGTATAAGCTGCATCATCTTTTCTTCTGGATGCTGGTACTCGGAATTTGGTTTTTCCTCCGGGCAGATGATTATTTTTCCAAAGAGCTGGCTTTTAAAGTAACCCTGATCAAAGTTGCCGACCTGGCATTGCTCATTTACATCACCAATTACCTGCTGGTCCCATATTTATTGTATAAAAAGAAGTACCTGCTTTTTGCGCTGATCTTTATCGCCATGATATTTGGCAGCAGTATTTTTAAAATGAATATCCTCGGCCGAATGACAGGGAACTACCAGTTGATCTACTGGGCACAGGATTTTAAGTCACGATTGTATGATAATATTATCCCGCACTTTTTCCTGGTGATAGCAGGGGCAGCCGTGAAACTGATGTTTGATTATGGAAAACTTCAGCAACGGATGGCAGAAACCGCTAAAGAGAAAGCCGAAGCCGAGCTCAATTTTTTAAAATCACAGATCAACCCCCATTTTGTTTTCAACTCATTGAATTCAGTGTACTTCCTGATCAATAAAGAAAATGCAGCAGCACGGGATGCCTTGCATAAGTTCTCAGAAATGCTGCGCTACCAGCTGTATGAAATGAATGGCGACCGGATACCAGTAGAAAACGAGATCCGCTACCTGAAGGATTATATGGACCTGCAGCAGTTGCGAAAAGATGCGAATTATTCCGTATCGTTCAGTTGTGCACCGGAGGTAAAGGATTTTCTGATAGAGCCCTTGTTGCTGCTGCCATTTGTGGAAAATGCATTCAAGCATATCTCACACCATACACATCAAACCAATTTTGTAAAAGTGGATATGGATCGTGACAATGGCTCTTTTACATTCACTGTGGAAAATTCTAAAGAAAATGGCCGTGCCAATGAGCAACCGGGAGGCATAGGATTGGCGAATGTAAAAAGAAGGCTGGAATTATTGTATCCCCGGAAGCATGAATTGAAAGTGATCAATACCCGGGATAATTTTTCTGTAAAACTCAATATTCAATTACATGAAAATTAACTGCATCATCATAGACGATGAGCCGCTGGCAAGAAAAGGCATCAAGGAATACATTACTGATGTTGACTTCCTGTCGCTTACCGGCGAATTTGATTCTCCGCTCAAAGCTACCGGCGCCATCAGCAGCGGAGATGTGCAGTTATTATTCCTGGATATACAAATGCCCAAAATAACGGGACTGGAGTTTTTTAAATCGCTTCAGCATCCGCCACCTGTGATCTTTACCACTGCTTACCCGCAATATGCACTGGAAGGTTTTGAAGTAAATGCCCTTGACTACCTGGTGAAGCCCGTTTCCTTTGACCGGTTTCTGAAGGCTGTATTGAAAGCAAAAGAGTATTACGAGATACGGGAAAAGAATACGGCAGAAGCTGAAGCATCCGATTATTTCTTTATTAAGGCCGATAATAAACTGGTGAAGATATTTTACGAAGAAGTATTGTTTGCGGAAGCACAGCAAAATTATGTGATGGTGCACACCCGGGATAAAAAGTACATGACCTATCTTACTTTTAGTTCCGTGGAGGAATATTTGCCGGCAGACAAGTTCATTAAAGTCCACAAGTCATTTATAGTGGCGGCATCAAAGATCGACAGTATCGAAGCCAACGATATTCGTATTGGGCAGCACCATATCCCCATCAGCCGGAATCAAAAGGAAGAAGTAATGGAGAAATTGCTGAAAAACCGGTTCCTTAAAAGATAAGCAACCAGTCAGTTTATTTTTTGTAAATTTAATGAGCTGCTGATTTATGAAAAGAAGGTTGCTCATATTGCTGCTGTTCCCGGTCCTTCCGCTTTTTTCGCAGGAAGATCCTGCCACTTTAGCCCAAAAGATCACGGCGTCCTGTACTACTGAAAAGCAGAAAGTGACCGCCATTTTTAAATGGATCACAGAAAATATTGCTTACCGTACCCATGCCCCCGCAAGGGTGAGGTCGATCGGTAAACAATCGGCAAAATATTCTAAGGAACAAAACGAGGATACGGATACCGGCGCTTTAAAGCCACTAAGCGTTCGGGTGTCAGAAACGGTATTGCAAAAAAGAGAAGCGGTTTGTGAAGGTTATTCCAGGTTGTTTTTCACACTTTGCGAATTTGCAGGTATCCGTTCAGAGATCATTGTGGGGTTCGCAAGGCCTTCTGCTAATAAACCCGTTTCCAGGTTTGGGGTCAATCACTTCTGGAATGCCGTGCTGATCGACGGAGACTGGAAACTGCTGGATGCTACCTGGAGCAGTGGTTATATATCCGCCCCGGGAAATGAATTTATCAGGGAATATGATCCTGCTTATTTTTTAACCAGCCCCGACGATTTTATCAAAGACCATTACCCGGATGATATACGATGGACCCTGTTGCCTCCATCCCGTGTACCCAGGGAGTTCTTTCGTTCCCCTTTTTTGCAAAAATCATTTTATAAATACTCCATTGCCTCTTTTTATCCGGCTTCGGGTATTATTGAAGTGGCGATAGGGGATACTATCCGGCTGGAGCTCGCTACTACCAATGCTGACCGTGATAAGGTTATTGCTCCCGATCTGCTGGTTGATTCTACTATTTTTTCCCATTCAGATTCGTGGGTCTTTTTAAAACCATCAAATGAAATAACTGGTCCGTCATTTCAAAATAAGCATAGCTATACTTTTGCAGTTACCAAACCGGGTGTTGAATGGCTTTACCTGATGTATAATGATGATATGGTGTTGCGGTATAAAGTAAATGTAAGAGGACCAAAGCCGGATGAAGGGCGGTAATTCAGTTCAACGATCAGTCATATTCTTCAGTGTCCACGATATGGCCATAGTTTACCAATAGCTCTGTGCCGGCCGGAATATCTGTAAGCGCTTCAAAGAATTCACCGTCATTTACTGATTGAACATTAGGGTGGGAGGAATGGTTGAGGTAATTGACCATGTCCATTATCTTAAAACCATATTCGGGGACATAATAATGCTCTTCATCAAAAAGGCAATAGGTTTCCACCAGGTTACGGGAATGCTCCGGAAGTTTTTCCACTTCTGCAATGGGCAATTTTATCCAGTCATTTTTATGGGTGGAAAAAATGGTACGACAGCCTTTGGGTATGTGCCGTATGGCAAAAACGCCGATACCATGCACTCCGGAAGGCTTTAGCATTACATAAATATCCTCCTGAAGTTCTTTCAGTAATTCTTCCTGCGTCATAAATGAAGATGCCGGGTTAGCTGCCCCGTTGAGAGCCTGTATTGGACTGTTTGCTTACAAACCCGCCTGATTTAGTTGGCTTTTGAATAAACTTGGAACCCAGGTTGGCAGCCTGGGCAGCTTTTTTGTTATCTTTTTTCTTTCCTTTCTTATTATTTTGATTCAGCAGGGACATAGTGATTTTTTTGTAAAGGTATTGATTTCCTTTTTTATTAAAAACCTGCCGGAAAAGATTACCGGAACCTGATCGATTGCAGGATCTTTTGTGCAGGCGCAACATAGATGGTATTACTGGCCAGCGAAGTATAGGTGGCCACAAAAAGCCTTCCTTTCGAAAAACAAAACCATTGGGTGATCTTTACCTTCAGGCTGCTACTCTTTACCTGGCCGGTATAGATAAGTTCGCAGGCGTCGTAGCCATTCCATTTAAAATACCGTTGCGTTTCTTTTGTAAAATCATCAATTGAATTCGCTAATTCTGCCAATACAGAGGGGATAGCATCTTTTATTAGTGTCTCTTTTCCGTATGTCTCGTTTCTCGACATACTTATATTCACATTCTCATAAAAAGAATCCACCTCGTTTTCAGCCGGGGAGGTAAAAAACACTCTTTTACCCTCCTTGATCTTATTGACCCAGGTGTCCGGGTATTTTGCTGTAAAAGAAATGGAAGTATCGCTAAAGGTCTTCCACTCCTGGGCAAGCAATGAAAGGGGGAGCAGCAGGAGCAGGACCAGGAAATAATTAATTCGCCTCATATCAACTATTTTGGTGAATATAAGCTGATTTTCAGAATGTGGATTTTACATATTTTCAAATAAATAAAAATACCCTCTCCACGGGATAGGAAAGAACTAAAAGTAGTTGTTCCTTTACCTAAAATTCTTAAGAAATGAAAAAGCTCCTCTTCCATCTTGCTCTTTTTGCAGCATTCGTTCCAGTGTACTCACAAACAGGAGTACCTAAGCCACTAAAAGCAACAATAAAACTGTTAATGCCCCGTACAGCTGATGATGATATGCCGGGCACCAGGGGTGCAAGTGTTGTATGGCATCCTGTGCAAAAAAAGTATTATGCAGCCATGGCGGGCAATGTTGGCTATCCGTTGGGGGTCTATGATGCAACTGGTAAATTACTGTCCACTGAGGACCTGAATACTGAACAGGACATTCGTGGACTTTGGTACAACCCGGTAAAAAAGCAAATACAGGGCAACACCTATAATGATTACGGCTGGTTCTATTACACATTGAATGCAAAAGGTATTCCTCTTAGCAATACTGTATTTGCAGAAGGCATGAACCAGCCCGATGAGCAATCAGTCGGCGCTTTCAGCATATCCAAACAGCAGGTTATGTTCCTGAAAGCAGGACAGGTATTTACTTATTCCAGTAAGGGTGATTCAATTGGAGCCCCCCTTACCATTCATTGGGGACGTTCAAAAGCCGATGGCGTAAGTGATGCGGAACCCGAAGTAGCGACAACTCCGGAAGATTATAATTACACTACTGTTGTTTTTACCGGTATCAAAGGTTCAGAACTCGGTTTTCTGAATATTATTGAAATGCAGATAGAACTGTATAGTATAGAAGATGGCTTTATGACCAAGGCGCTGAAACTGCCTGAAGATGCCCCGTTGAACCAGTCTTTTAATTTTTCTTATACCAACGGTATGTACTGGTTGTTCAGCATCGAAGAAAGAATATGGACCGGTTACAAATAAGCTTTATTTTATAACAACCGTTTCCCAACCATCATACTCACCCTGGCATTTTCCGGCTTGTTTGCGGAGTGCCAGGGTGATTTTTGTTATTGAACCCGGGTCGGGTTTGTCCATTCTTGAAAACTGTATTTTGTAAGGAAGGGCGGTACTGCCGGTATTTTCTTTGGCGATGACTTTAAACCTGTTTTTGGTAAGGTACGTTATGAAGCAAATCCGGTCGGCATCTGACTTGAAATAAGCCCAGTGGTCTATTGTTCTGGCTTTATCCAGTTTGTCACCGGCCCGTTGTAATGCCATGATCACTTTCTGGTTTCCCATATAATCCAGCGTCTCTTCGTTAGGGTACAAAAATTTAAGATACCCATCCCAGTTTTGATCTACTTTGATATTGATGTAGGGTTTATATCCGGGAAAACGAATGGCATACAGCTTCAGCAGTTTTTCTCTTATCCAGGTGGTGTCTTTTACATAAATATAATCGAGCCGCTCGCACTGGTAAGTAAAAGTGCCGGCGATGATGCTGGTGGTGTACCTGTCAATAACAGCTTTTACAGAGTCAGATATTCTATACAATGTGGTGAATGCCCTGTTGGATGGAAAACCCTCTGCCGTGCAATCGGAGAATGTAACACCAGTGATGATGATAAAACCATATCCCTTTACAGGTACTGCCGGTTTCAGCGATAAGTTCAGTAATACACTGCCGGCGCCTTTTTCATATTTAGCCATATACACATCCCAGTTTTCCGGGGGAAGACTGTCGGATTGCGCTGCTGATTTTTTAAATAAAAACAGTGGAATAAAAAGCAGCAACAAAAAATTCTTTTGAAAAGGCATCAAACAAATGGGTTTAGCTGCAATATTATCGGTTTGCCGTTACAATCAGGCGGTTTGCAGTATGCCGAGCTTCTTTTTTAACACTCCTGCAGCTTTTGTGTAGCCACCATCGGCTCCATCGATAAAATGGACATGCTGGTCATCGAGGTTGCGAACATAGCAGGACATAACGGATTCGCTGCTTACATGCAGCCCAAAAAATATTTCCCCTTGCGCTTCCAATATTTCCAGTGCCTGGAATAATTTTTCCCGTTGCTCCTTAGTTCCGGTTATAACGGTATTGATCTTTCCATCAATAACAAGGGTGTCGGACATTTCCACCAGCTTATAGAGATATTCTTTCCCTTTCTTAGTTCTGAAATAAACCTTACCTATCGTAGTGGTAAACCAGGTTCGGACCAAATACCAGGCATTAAAAGAGCCAAGTCTTGTCTTCATTTCTGCACTTATTTTTTTGAAAGAGCCGATCATTCTCAGTTTGTTAATGCTGATCGGTTTCCTGTTTTCCTGCGGGCCATAAATGTTGTCGATGCTTTCTATTACTTTTTTAAAAGCAACCGGTTGGTGCACACCGGCTTTGGCAATTACCAGCAGGCTTATCACTTCATTATTGGTAACAGGAGGCTTTATTTTATCCCAGCGGCAATGCATACCACTCATATCCAGTTCGTCCCTGTTGGCAGGCAATTCCCGGTAAGCGATATCGGTTCCTTTGATTTTTTGCTCTGCATAGGTAAGACCATCGCCAAGCAGGACGGGGATATTAAAACGGTCTGACGTTTTTAGTTTACTGATCTTTAATTCATGGCCATCAGCATAAATTTCAGCTACCGGTACATGACCAACCCTCAGGTCAAGCTCAAAGTTTATTTTAGTATTCTCCCTGTGTTGTTGCAGTGCCACCAATGTTTCTTCCAGCAGGGAAGGAGGGATCACAAAAGTGGCGCCATCACCACCAAAAAAGAAAGGTATTAGTATATTGTCTTTAAAAGCCACATTTAAGGCAGCGACAATACTTCCCGTGGCCACCAGGTTTACTGTCTGATGTTTTCCGTCAAGTGCGGCCCGGGTACTATTCTTTACATCGGTGATCAGTACATGCCAGTTTTCAGGCACTTTAAAGAAAAGATGTTCTTCCATCAGCAGGTCGCTGAGCGGAATGGCATTTACCGGCAACCGGGAATAGAACAGGTCATTACTGTTTGCAGACATAGTCACAAAGTACGTTAATCCTCTAAATTAGGTTTTTTGCAATTTCCTGTTGCGTGCTGCATTTTACGCCTTATTCCACATGGCAACTGCATCTTAAACGGCTCATTTCCTTACCTTTGCAGCTTATGTCTGAAGAAGTAAAAAAAGACTTGTCTCCCGGGGCGGAAGAGCGCAGCCTTAATTTCCTGGAAGAGATCATCGAGGAAGATCTGGAGAAAGGCCGTTATAAAACCATTGTCACCCGTTTCCCCCCGGAACCTAATGGCTATTTGCACATTGGGCATGCCAGCAGCATTTGTTTAAATTTTGGGTTGACCCAAAAATATCCTGGCTACACTAACCTTCGGTTTGATGATACTAATCCCGTGACCGAGGAAACGGAATATGTGGATAGTATCAAGGATGATGTAAAATGGCTGGGCTTTGAATGGAAACATGAACGGTATGCCAGCGATTATTTTGACAAGCTGCATGAGTATGCCGTACGATTGATACAAAAGGGACTGGCGTATGTGGATGACAGTACCAGCGAAGAGATGGCAGCGATGAAGGGAACACCTACAGAGCCGGGAACGGATAGCATATACCGCAGCCGCAGCATTGAGGAGAACCTGGACCTGTTCGCCCGGATGAAAGCCGGTGAATTTCCGGATGGCAGCCGGACCCTGCGGGCTAAGATCGATATGGCACATATCAATATGCTGATGCGTGACCCTATTCTCTACCGCATCAAACATGCACACCACCATCGCACGGGCGACAAATGGTGTATTTATCCGATGTATGATTTTGCACACGGGCAAAGTGATTCCATAGAAGAAATAACACATTCCATTTGCACCCTGGAATTTGTTCCACACAGGGAGCTGTACGATTGGTTGATTGAGAAACTGGAGATCTACCCGTCTCATCAGTATGAATTTGCCCGTCGCAATATCAACTACACCGTTACCAGCAAAAGAAAGCTGTTGCAACTGGTAAATGAAAACCATGTTACCGGCTGGGATGATCCCCGTATGCCTACTATCAGCGGATTGCGCCGCCGGGGCTACACACCAGACAGCATCAGGGATTTTTGCGACAGGATCGGCGTTGCCAAAAGAGAGAACATGGTGGATGTGGGAGTGCTGGAATTTTGTGTACGGGAACACCTGAACAAAATCGCACAACGTAGAATGGTGGTATTTGATCCGGTAAAGATTGTTATTACCAATTACAACGGGCAGGGTGAAATATTACCGAGTGAGAATAATCCCGAAAACCCGGATGGTGGCACCCGGGAGTTACCGTTCAGCAGGGAACTCTATATTGAACGGGATGACTTTATGGAAACCCCGTCAAAAAAATATTTCCGGCTGGCACCGGGACAAATGGTACGGCTGAAATCTGCCTACATCATTAAATGTGAACAGGTGATAAAAGACAGCGATGGTACTATTTCAGCGCTTCATTGTACTTACATACCGGAAAGCCGCAGCGGTGCCGACACATCCGGCATAAGTGTAAAAGGAACACTGCATTGGGTAAATGCTGCTGATGCTGTGGAAGTGGAAGTGCGGGAGTATGATCGTTTGTTCAAAGTAGAAGATCCAACAGATGAGGATGGGGATTTTAAGGAATACCTGAACCCGGATTCATTAAAAATAGTAAAGGGCTTTGCTGAACCTGCTATCAGGAATGCAACAGAAGCAGACCGGTTCCAGTTCTTACGAAAAGGGTATTATTGTCTTGACAGGGAATCCACTTCAAACGGGTTGATATTTAACCGTACCGTTACGTTGAAAGACGGATGGAAAAAAGGCTGACAGAATTAAGAGGAGCAATAAATTGTTAAGGCGTTTCATTGATCTGGAACGCTTTTTTTATTAATACCGGTTGAAATCAATCATCTAAACTCTTGACACAGGTCATAGCATCCGGATATAAGGAAAGATAGTTTTGGATAAAAGAAATAATATGACATACACCAGTATCAGCCAGGCCGGTAACGATCATAGTTTTTGGCGCAAAGGGCTTGACTTTTATGCCGATGAAATAGAGATCATGGCCAGCCGTCTCGGCGAAATAGCTTCAAAGAATAATAGTTTTGAGGCAAGGCAGGGAATTGAGCATTTTCAAAATCAATTTATTATTCAGCGAAACAATAGGGATGAACTGAGACATGAGATCAATTTATATGTTCAAAAACTGGGTACGGATGTCCGGCAGCATGGCGGACATGTGAATACGGACCTGGTGGGCGAGCACGGGATACTTCAGGATAAATACGAATCCTTTGAAAAAGTAATGAACGGCCTCCGTCATGAGTTTAATGATTTTCTCGGAAAATGGATGTGATCTGCTGCCCGAATGAGGAATGAGTTAACGAAAAGCCAGTAGCTTCCTGCTGGCATTACCTTTTGGAATCAGGGAGCCTGGATAGCTTTTCCAGCCATCTTCTTTATCTCAAAATTTTTAAAACTGATTTTTTTTGCTAAATTTAGCCTACTGTATTTTATTCCCCACCCTGTTTAATCGATTGTAAGCCCCTCTTTTTTTATTTTATAACCAAAACTTGGCTTCATGAAATCGAAAATCTACATGCGCATCTTATGGGCAGCATCCTTAGTTTTATTCGGTGCTGGTCAACTTTCCGCTCAAACAACACTGACAACATTGCCAGCAACCACATTTAATGGGGGCAATGGACTTACCGGACCGGCACAAATCTCTTTTGTGTTGCGTAATAACAATGCCAGCCCCGTTGTGCTTACTGGCATTGGCAACTGGTGTACCGTTGCCGAAAATAACTCGATATGGCAGTTGTATTATACTGCAACCGCACTATCAGGTACGGCAACCAATGTTACCATTGCACCATGGACCTTTATTGGTACGTCAACCGCCACCCCTGTAGCCGCTTCCGGAATTACTGCCTTAAACTTCCCGGGATTAAATTTCTCAATACCAGCCGGTACGCAATACCGCTTTGCATTGCGGAATATGGGTCCAGGTGTGTGCAGGTACAGCGGAACAGGTGCAGCACTCAGCCCCAACACTTTTTCAGGAGGCGGTGTGGACTTGCTGATAGGCAATGCACAAATAGCGGCTGTGAATGTGGGATATGGCGGTAGTGGTACAGCACTAACTCTT
>CAYUCU010000014.1:0-37339 GCA_964443345.1 uncultured Chitinophaga sp. | reverse complement strand
AAAGACAATACCCGGAGGATACGGGCTTTGTTTTACTGCCCATGGACATGGTATATATGGATGCGGGCATCGTAAAAGAGCCCTATCCGGAACAAATGCAAAAATTAGCAGCGCTGAAAGAAAAAAGAGAGAAGGATGATAGAACACTGTCGCATCACATACACCCATTTGTGTTTGTAGACCCGAGAAGAATAACAGAAGATCCCAATTATTTCAGATTTGAACTTGTAGGTGGCAAAACAGTATTGCTTGATTGCTTTATTAAGGAATATATTGAACAAAAACATTTCAGCGGGTTTAAGATATACCCTGCACTGGGATATTTTCCGTTCGACGGCCGGCTGTTGCCTTTATGGAAGTATGCGGCAGAAAATCATATCCCCATCCTCACCCATTGTGTAAGAGGACCTATGTATTTCCGGGGAAATAAGATTCCGGATTGGGATCAGCATCCTGTTTTTAAGCAAGCAATGGGCAATAAGACATATGCGCCTTTGTTACTTCCGGAAAGAAAAAATGATGCTTTCAGTGCCAACTTTACCCATCCGATGAATTTTTTATGCCTGCTGAAGAAAGAATTTTTGGCCCTCGCTATTGTTGACGCACTAAAAAAAGATACCACCGATATAAGGGTGAAAGATATTTTCGGATTTGATGATTTGACAGACCCGGGAAACCCTACTGTAAAATATGGCCTTGATGATTTGAAAATTTGTTTCGGCCACTATGGTGGTGGCGATGAATGGAACCGGTATTTTGAAAAAGACAGGCTTGGTTACAGTAATGAATTGTCTCAAAATCCGGACACAGGAATTGATTTTCTTTATTTAAAAGGCACTACTACACCTTCCCCCGGTAAACCTGAACAACTCTGGAAATTCACCGACTGGTATTCCATCATCAGCAGTATGATGTTGCAGCACCCGAATGTGTATGCTGACATCAGCTATATTCTGCACGCCGATGCAGAGATATTACCGTTGCTGAAACAAACGCTGCAAAACAAGGGGCTCCGTAATAAAGTATTGTATGGAACGGATTTTTATGTAGTGCGCAATCACAAAAGCGATAAGAACATGCTGGCGGATATGATGGGCGGATTGGACGTAGCAGATTTTGATGTGATAGCAAGATACAATCCCCGGAAGTTTTTAAATCTTCCTTTTTACAATGGATGACCTGGTGAGTGATTGCTAAAAGCCGGTTGATGTTTGGTGCAGGGAGAAAACCCGCTTTCTTATATCAGGTTATTCTCTTTTAAAAAAGGAAGTACCAGTTGACGGGCTACGGCTGAAAACCGCTTATCGGGTTTTGTAAGGTCTGATAATGCATTGATCTGCGTTTTAAGTAAGTCATCAAATAATTGCTGGCTGACCGCATCATTATTTTTTTTAGCGTTCACCAATCCTTCAAACATTTTTTTGGCTTGTGCTATCCGTAACAAAATATCCTTTATCAGTTCCTGGCGCTCTTCTACCAATGGTTTTCTGAACAAGGCAAATACTTCTATGGATTTTTCTCCCTTTATACTTGGCTTTTTTGTTTTATCGTCAATTTTTGCTTTCGGCACGCCATTGTCCTGGTACACCAGGTGAAGTTCCGGATCATCAATGCAGGGATTGATGAGCAACCGGGCTTCTTCATCGGTCATCAATTTTTTCTTTAAAAGGGCCTGGTCCGCCTCATAGGCTTTACAGCGCTTTGATTCATCTATCAGTGGAAACTGGTCCAGCTTTCCCATAGCCAGGTCAGACCCGTCCAATACCTCCTGTGTTGTTTTCCTGTTGCAATTATTGCAGGAAAGCAGCAAATTGTCCCAGTCTGCCGCCAGCCAGAAGTACCCTGGTTTTTGCAAGGTATTGTCCGGCAACTTTACTTGCCCTTTTGGTCGAAAGTGTTCAATATCCCCGGTCGTTATTGAAATAATTTTATTTTCACAATAGGCACATTTCCCGTTGAATAATTTTGTAAGCGCCTTTTTCACCACCTTGTCACTGTACACTTTGAATTCAAAGGGCTTGTCTTTTTCCGGAGATGAAAAATGTGCGATCGCCTTGCTGATCTCTTCAGCAGCTTTTCCCTTTGGATCGGTAAGGATCTTAGGAACAGTGACCTTGGTTCTGTCTATAAAAATCATGCTTTCTGTTCGCTTTTTTCATTCCACATTTCCCGCACCCTTGCTTTTACTTCATCTTCAATTTTTTGTTGTGCTGAAGAAGCAGGTGTTGGTTGTTGTGTTTCGGCCTGCTTTTCTACTGTTGTTGCTTCTGTATTCACAGTTGTCTTCACATTATTGATCGCTATCACTTCATCCACGGCTTTATATATCAGCGACTCCCGCCAGGTGGCGCCCAGGTGCGTAATGGGCTCCAGCGTCTTTCTTAACTTTTCAATCTTTTTCTTTTGGGCTTCTGTTGGCTCTGCTTTGCTTAATAAATAATAATACTCATTAAATTTCTTCTCCAGCACCGGGTCAACCACGGTGTTCAGGCCAAAGAAGGGGCTGGTCAGCAACTGATCGATCCGGTATTCACTTGGATCAGGAAGGTCGGTTATGGTAAATACCTTGTGTTTTTCATCCTTGTTAAACACTACTACTTCACCTTCTTTCAATCCACGCAAACAAAGCGGATCATGTGTGGTTACAATGAACTGCAGTTTGGGGAACACATTTCTGAAACGTTTTACCACCTCCATACGCCAGCGGGGATGCAGGTGGGTGCCGATCTCATCCAGCAATACAATGCCTTCTGCCACTTCCATCGTGGTATTTGCCTGTATCAGCGTACGCATTATATCCACCGTTACAGCGATCACCGATTTATAGCCGTCGCTGAGTTCATCCAGTGTATCTGGTGGTTTGTTGGTGTATTCCACATATACTTTACCATTCCGCCGAACCAGTTTTTCTTTGTTGCTGAATAAGAGCAGGTCTTTAATGGCAATAGCGACCTTATCAAACAACTTTTCATCTTTGATGGAGAGTATCCATTTCCGGGCATCTGTAAGGGCATAGCTCGGATCAAACATATTCTTTGTTTTTACCAGGCCACGTACGGTTTCTTCCCGGAAGCTTCCGGTCTTGAACAACCGGGTAGACCCGTAGGCCAGTAAAAAAGAAGGTGGAGAAGGATGGCTGTGTTTTATTCCTGCATGCCGGGATGAAAAGGTCATTGTTATCGGATCTTCGCTTTCCTTAGTATATATTTTTACAAAACCGTCTTGAGTCTCATGCCGGAGTATATCTTTTGCTTTTAGTTTTGGACCAGAGGTTGTAAAATATTTGCTGCCCATCAGGGCCATTGATATTGCCTGCAACATAGAACTTTTACCAACCCCGTTCTCCCCCAAAAACATCAGCCACGATTCGTACTTATTCTTTGAATCAGGAAATATCACTTCCACATCCTCCAGCGCCTTAAAGTTCTTAACGATGATCTTTTCAAGATTAATGCGGTTGGTGATCTTTACCTGCTTCAGTTTTCGGGCCGCCGGCTTTTGCTCAGGGGTACTGCTTTTTTGTGGATTATAAAAAACACTGATCAGTTTTTTAAGCTGCAGGCGATAGGGTTTTAGTTTTGCCAGAAATTCCTGGTTCAGTTTATCAGAACTATGATTGTTAAAAATAAAATCTGCAACTTCCTTTTCCTTCTCCAGCCATGTTATGATAAACGCCCGCTGGGCAGCGCTAAAAGGTCGTTGTGGTCTTTCTTTTCCCAGGTCTTCCAGCACCCGCACCACATTCCTGATGATCTGTGTATAAAGATTACTGGTAACCACTTTTCGTTTCACTTCTTTTGTTGCCGGCAATAGTTCTGATTCCAGGTGATCGAGGATTTCCTTGCGCCTGCTCACCAGGAACGACCGGTTCAGGTTCAGCAATTCAAGAGTTGTTTCACCTTTCTTTGTAATAAATGTCACCTTGCCATTCGGCAAAAAACTGAGATGCTTCTCCGGTCTGTCATTACATGGGTCAATAAGTAATGCCTTTTCTGTTTTTATCGTTTTATCGTAAGCCGTCAGTGGTTCTATCCGTTGCCCATCTACCGGGAACCAATTCAATTTGTGTTTATTGCAATCCTGGCAACTGAGATACATATTATCCCAGGTGTAGGCAAGCCAGCCATAATGTGAGGCAGAAAATTCATTATCCAGTCCGCGGGCAGAAGTGCGGGGACGAAAATGATCAAAATCACCATAGTTAATATCGCCTACAATACTTTCGCAGTAGGCACATTTTTTTGAAAACAACTTATCAAGCTCTTTTCGCAACGTACGCAACGTTACCGCACCCAATTGAACATAGGGGAGTTTTAGCTGCCCTCTCTCTTCCACAGGTATTTTGTAGAAGTCAAGAATAGCTTTCCTTGCCTTTTTCATTACAGGCGAACTGAAAACTGCAGGCGCCGTCTTAGGTCTTTTAATATAGATCATTTCTCATCAGCGTTTTAGTTTGTCATGACCGTTCATGATAAGAAAAATTACACCAATTTTTTCAGATACGTATGGTGGAAATTTAAGATCGCCTTTCTCTTTTTACCTATGCCAGTCTGTTGCAATATGCGTTTTCAATACAGATAAAACAATACCCTTTTTTAGGTATTTTGAATAAAAAAAGGAAGCCGAAGCTTCCTTTTACCAATCCATCAGATCAACCAATAAGTAGTTATTTTCTTACCACAAATTTTACTGTTTTCTCCTTAAGCGTTACAGAAGAGCGAAGTACAAGCAGGTACATTCCGTCTGTAAGAGAACTTATATCCAGCCGGATAGTGTTGCTTTTAACCAGTTGCTGCAATACTTGTGCGCCCCTCATGTCATATATCGCTACCCGGTCGTAATCATCAGGATCCACCTGGCTTACCGTAAGCTGGTTTTGCACCGGGTTAGGATAGATCACGAGTTGTTTGGCAGCTATTACTTCATCCTTTGCTTCTGCAGCTTCTTTGGCCTCCGTCATTGCTTCAGGTATTGCTTCCCCTTTGTTATCACACCCGTGATTATTCTGACCAAAGCGTACCGCAAAGGCCCGGAAGTACGTACTGTTATATGTATAAGGGTCAAAGTCATTGGTATTACCGATCGTTATCAATTGTCCGGTACGGTCTGTAAGTCCATCCACCAGGGTGTGAGAACGCTGGTAACCGATACTATCGGGACCATTGTACCCGCCATCGGTTTGACCATTCTTTTTTATCCGAAGCACTACACCTTTCGACAGGTAAAGATTATTCATTCTTTGTCCCAGTGCATAAAACCGGTCAGATTCATCTACTACCAATTTTGAAAGCATACAGCTATCAGTAGCATAAGAGAAGGTCCGGTTCCATAGTATATTACCGGACGAGGAATTGATCCGGCTAATCACACATCGCTGATCTCCGTTGGCCATATACTGCGTCACCATACTGAAAATGCGGTCATTATTATCAATGACCAGGTCATTTAACTGAAAACCCATTGTTGAAAAATGTGTTTTACTATAGATCTGGTTTCCGCTGTTGCGGGAAAGTTTATAGAGGTACATGCCCTGCGCTGTATCGCCGATCGTTTTACCGCCATACAAAAGCAGGTTGCCGTCATCGTCCAGTTTTGTCAATAAATTGAATCTGCCGGGATCTGTTTCAAATGTGCGATTACTTAATAACGTACCTGAGGAGCTGTATTTCCTGATCCTCAATTGCGGGAAGAAGGTATAGAAATCTTCTATCACCGTTACTTTGCCTGAAGATGGGTCTACCTGGAGATGTGCAAAGGAAGTAGCTGAATTCTCCATGCTTTTCCATTTTATATTCAGGTTTTTATCCGTTTTCAAAACAAAGGAAGCCGGGGTAAAATCATCTCCGTTTGGATACTGTCCGTCGCCGGTCAGGTAAATATTATCCGACTCGTCCTTTTCAAATACATTGATATTGAAAATGGAAAAGTTATTGGGCAAAACAATTTGCCGTTGTGCTTTTACCACCAGGTTAGTGTCCAGCTTATAAAGGGTAAAGCTGGCATCCTGTCCGGCGGGAAAACTTCTTAGTAAAACATACATTGCTTTACTCCGGCTCACCCGCATTTCGGCGGAAGCCCATGTACCGGAAACAAAAAAAGTTTTTTGCTCTGTCCCATTAATATGTGATTTGGCGATCTTCCAGGTGTACTCTTCGTTATTGCTTGTCCATTGATAGCAACCTGCAAAAGAGTTAGGAGTAAAAGATTTTGCAGAAGATCCAAAGGTACCGTTAGGCGGAGGGTTGTTACCATCCTGGTTTTGATACCATTGCACCTGGGCCCCCAGGGAAAAAGGCAACCATAACAGTTGCAACAGCAGAAGCGATTTTGGCGTTTTCATAAAGTAGGATTTTTAGTTGTACGGATGTTCTGGCCGTTAATACTATCACAACAACCGTGCAGCAAACGGGTATTCCGTGTATTTCCGAAGCAATTGTATCACCAGCGATTTTGTGGAAGTACGATGCGGACGAACTTTGTACGAAGTAGAAAGTGGTGGGAAAATACATATCCATTTTGCCTTGCCGCACATACACTAATTCATCACCATCTCTCTCGCATTTTCCATGGCTGCAGCTGTAGGCTTTTCTCCACTGAGCATTTGTGCAATGGTAGTGATCCGTTCTTCGGTTGTAAGCAGGCGGATATTTGTCTTTACCGTATTCTTTACGATCTCTTTATAAACAAAATAGTGTGCATTTGCCTTACCAGCTATCTGCGGCTGGTGGGTAATGCAGATCACCTGTCTTTTCTCAGCCAGCTCTTTCATGATAATACCTACCTGCCTTGCTGCTTCTCCGGATATGCCGGTATCTATTTCATCAAATATCATCGTGGGCAAATCAATGGACTGCGCCACCAGTGATTTGATACAAAGCATCAGCCGGCTCAGTTCACCGCCACTGGCTACTTTACGTACCTGTTGAAATTGCCCGCTGCGGTTTGCATCAAATAAAAATTCCACAGCATCACCGCCTGTGGGTGTAAGTTCCACCGGTTTCATATCTGCTTTCAGCTTTGCGTTCGGCATACCTACCTGTGCAAGCAATTTGTTCACCTTGTCTTCTAATGGTTTTATTTGCTTGCGGCGGTTAGCAGATATCTTATCAGCCAGGCGGGACAGTGTCTGCCTTATCTCTGCCAATTCTTTTTCTTTTTGCTGAATGATCGCTTCAATGTTCAGGACTGCCTGTAATTTTTCTTCCAGTTGCTTTTGCAGTGTCAATAATTCATTGGTGGAACTGAGTCCATGTTTTTTTTGCAGCTTATATCCCAGCGACATGCGTTCATTCAGTTGTTCCATCTTTTCCGGATCATACTTAATATGATCGCTGATACGGTCCACATCATCTGCAATATCCTGCAATTCGATCTGTGCGGACTGTAATCGTTGTATCAGGGTGGCCAGGTCGGGATGAAATGTGGAATACGGGTGCAGCTGGTTTACCAATATCTTCAGTTGCTGTACCAGCGGATTGTCGTTTTCCTGTAGTTCAAAATAAGTTTTAGTTAATACACTTTTGATGCCTTCAGCGTTGTTCAGCATTTTCAATTCACCATCAATTTCTTCCAGTTCATTTTCTTTGAACGCAGCTTCTTCCAATTCCATAAACTGAAAACGGTTATAGTCTGCTTCTTTATTGAACTGTTGCTGCTGCTCTTTCAATGTGTTTGTTTCTTTCTCCAGTTGATGCCATTGCCGGAAAAGTGCCATATACTCCTCCACTACTGCGCCATGTCCGGCCAGGGCATCCAGCACTTGTCGTTGAAAATCAGATTCGCCCAATTCTAATGTATCAAATTGCTGGTGCAGGTCAACGAGCAGGCTGCTGAGCTCATTCAGTTGGGCAAGTGTAACGGGAGTATCATTAATAAAAGCACGGGATTTCCCATTGCTCCCAATTTCGCGGCGCACCACCAGTTCTTCGTCGGCATCCAGTTCGTTTTCTTTTAAAAACTGCTGTATGTTTTTTTTGCCTGATGCATTAAAAGTCCCTTCTATAACACATTTCCTTTCTTTATTTACCAGGGAAGTGGAATCGGCCCGCTGACCGAGTATAAGGCCCAATGCGCCAACGATGATTGATTTTCCGGCGCCGGTTTCCCCGGTTATCACATTGAGTTTGCCGGAGAAATCAATTTCCAGTTCTTCAATAATGGCATAATTCTGTATGGAAAGCCGGGTGAGCATTTGAAGGGCAAATTAGTTTTTTTGCCACGAATGACACGGATAACACCAATTAAATTTTAGCCACAGATTACACGGATTTACACAAATTTTGTTTTCCCAATTTAAAATACTCCCGCAACAACAATTAATATGTTTGTATTAATCAGTGTACATCTGTGTTCGAGGGATCCTTCGGATAATCTGTGGCTAAACAAAAAAAGCTGCCAGTGGCAGCTTTTCAATTCATTTATACTAATGACTTATTTGATCTCAACATTACTGGAAAGTTCTTCATCCACCAATATCCGTCCGCAGTTTTCACAGATCATCACTTTTTTATGCTGCTTGATCTCACTTTGTTTTTGCGGGGGAATAGCATTGAAACAACCGCCGCAGGCATCCCTTTCTACCGGTACTACTGCCAGTCCGTTGCGATAGCTGGTGCGGATCTTTTCATAGCTGGTCAGTAAGCGGGGATCCACATGGGTTTTAGCTTCAACAGCCAGTTTATTAAAATGCTTTTCTTCTTTCTCGTTTGCGGCAATGATCTTTTCCAGCTCTCCTTTCTTTGTGGCCAGTACCCCTTCTTTGACCGCAATGTTCTTTTTGGCTTTTTCCAGCAATACTGCTTTTTCTGAGATTTCTTCTGTAGCGTCTTTAATATGCTTCTCAGCCAGCTTCATCTCCAGCTGTTGCATTTCTATTTCCTTGTTAATGGCTTCAAACTCCCGGTTGTTCTTTACGTTGGCACTTTGCTTTTCGTATTTCTTGATCAATGCTTCTGATTCTTTGATGGCGGTCTTACGCTGCTCAATAAAGTCAGTCACACCATTTATTTCTTCTTCCACCCGGGTCTGGCGGGCATGCAAACCGGTAATTTCATCTTCCAGGTCAGCTACTTCCATGGGCAGCTCGCCTTTCAGTATCTTGATTTCATCCAGCTTGCTGTCAATTTTCTGAAGGGTAACAAGAGAGGAGAGTTTTTCTTCGACTGAAAATTCTTTAACGTGTGCCATTGTTTATTTTAGTTTTTTAAAGGCTCAGCAATAATGTACCGGGTTGGTTTTTACTGCTGTTTTAAGGACGGCAAAGGTAGGGAATTTTTCGGCCAAAACTTCTTGCAGGAGGTTGATAGTGAACTGCTCGCTTTCATAATGGCCTATATCGGCGATCAGCATGCGTCCGTTGGCATCAAAGAATTCGTGGTATTTAATATCTGCCGTAATATAGGCATCGGCATTTGCCGCTAATGCTTTGGAAATCAGGAAGCTTCCGGCGCCACCGCAAATAGCTACCCGTTTTACCGGTTTCTGAAGAAAGGCGGTATGCCTGATCACCGGCACATCAAATATTTTTTTCAGCAAGGCTAAAAAAGCTGCTTCTGTCAAGTCCCCGCTCAATTCTCCCACAATGCCGGAGCCTATACCGGGATGCTGATTGGCAAGGTCTATAATGTCGAATGCCACTTCTTCATAAGGATGGGCCGCTTTCAATGCTGCGATCAGCCGGTTTTGCAAGTGCCCGGGGAAAATAACCTCCAGCTTTACTTCTTTTTCCTGGTGCTGCTCTCCCGGTTTGCCGACAAACGGATCGGTACCAGGCCCGGCTTTAAAAGTGCCGGTACCTTCAGTATTAAAGCTGCACTCACTATAATTTCCAATTTGTCCCCCACCGGCGTCAAAAATGGCCTGGCGTACTATTGCCGCTTTGCCGGCTGGAACAAAGGTGAACAGCTTCCTCAATGTGCCTTCCTTTTCAGCCAGGATAGTAGTATTTGCTAAACCCAGCATTTGGGCAATACGACCATTTACACCTCCGATAATATTATCCAGGTTGGTATGTATGGCATAAATAGCTATGTCATTCTTAATAGCCCGGATAATGGTTTTCTCTACATAATTTTTTCCGTTGATCTTCTTCAGGCCGCTAAATATGATCGGGTGATGGGCTACTACCAGGTTACACTTCTTTGCCACGGCTTCATTTACCACATCCTCAGTAGCATCGAGGGTGCAAATTACCCCGGTACATTCCCAATCGGCATTGCCGGTGATCAGCCCGGCATTATCGTATTGCTCCTGCAGGGAAGGATGTGCCAGTGATTCTAAAAAAGAGGTGATTGCGGAAATGATCATGCCCGAAAGTTACGTTTTTAGCTATTTACAGGTTACTGAACAACAAAAACAAAGTTTTGTAGTTTCTAAATCTTTTGTACCTTTTCCATTCCCTGACTGACGACAGGCAGGTTTCCCACCCTTTGGATAGCAGCCTTATCCACTTCCTTTACATTACTAAAAATGCTTGTATGATTAAAAGAACCACCGGCCGTTTGCTGCTTTTGTTATTAGTAGCAACTGGTTTTGCTGGAACGATTAAAGACAATGCCATTTCAAAAGCCGAAAGAAAATATGCGGCAGGATTGATGAAAGAGACGTACAAAGATGCCATAAGCAGTGCAAAAGGATTATCAGAAGCGCAGCTCAATTTTAAAGCAGCTCCTGATAAGTGGTCTGTTAAAGAATGTTTTTATCATATAGCGGGGGCTGAAAAATTATTGTGGACCGTATTTGAGGGTGCCATGAAAGCTCCGGCCAACCCCGAAAAGCGGTCGGAAATAAAAGTGACCGATGAGCAATTTGTAAAAATGATAGAAGACAGAACTATGAAAGCGCAGGCCCCGGAACCTATTCAGCCAAAAAATACCGGGTTTGCCGATCTGGATGCGGCCATGGCAGATTTTAAGACTAACCGCATGGACCACATCAGGTACATCAAGAATTCAACAGAAGATATGAGAAATCATGTGGTGCAAATGCCTTTTGGATGGATCGACTGTTACCAGTTGTATCTTATGATCGGTGCACACAGCAACCGTCACACGCAACAAATAAATGAAGTGAAAGCAAACGCAGCTTTCCCTGCCAAATAATTTCAACGGTTGAAAAACCCCTGGCCCCTTTGTTCTTAGAACAAGGGGCTTTTTATTAAAAGGATTTCTTTGCAGGAGTAATGATCTTCTCAAAACTCACCATCTTTCCTGAAGCCGTAAGACCTTCCACAACAATACGGTACTGCCTGGTCCTGTCATTATTATAAAAACTAACCGGCACGTCAGGATCAATGCTGTTTAGAATAATATTGGGGCGCCACAACAGGGTGATCCGGTTATCGGCTTTGCTTTCGTCTTTTGCTGAGGGCCCGTTTGTTAATTTATAATCCGGAGAATAAAATTCTTTAATGACCGTGTAGCCATTATAAACCCGGTGGTTGGCTGTGCTGGCGGCACTGTTAATATAGTCTTGCCCTTTTTTGGTATACACAGACAATACTCCTCCGGGTGCATTTCCCCAGGCGCCGGCAAAAGTGTTATATACTTTTACCAGCGCAACCTGGCTGGCCGGGATAGAAGCAATAACAGAAGCATCCGTTTCCACTTCATCCAGGAAGAGTGCCATGGGTATGGCACCCATTGAACTGATTGAGGCGCCACTCTGCCGGTAGTACACACTGTAATCAAATCCATCCGCATTTATCTGTAGTCCATTAACTCTTGCCTGCAGGTAATCAAAAATATTCTGGTAGACATTTGCCTCATCACTGTTCACCAGGTCGATCGATTTTATGGCATCACCTGAAAACAGCCCTGTTGTATATCGCTCATCTACCTGTGCCAGCGGGTCTTTCTTCCTGGATGTCAGTTTTATTTCTTCCAGTAAAATGCCGTTTGCTTTTAGTATGGCATCGTAATCCATTTTCCAGCGGGAACCAACACCAGAGCTGTGCTCCGGTTGCCTGCCTGATCTGTTCATTACCGGCAATGGGAATAACCGTCTCACCGAGTCCCCATTAAGCATGATATCAATATACTGGCTTTTTTTACCCCGGATATCGCTGAACAGGATACGGGTGCGTTCAAAGAAGATCATAGAATCCAGCAAAAAACCCCCTTCACTGTTTGTTTTCAACATTTGGGTACTCCTTTTTCCATTGGTACCGGTTATAAAAACCAGCAATTCCTTATCGGCAAAAGGTTTTTTAGTTCCCTGCAAGGTGGCCTTCCCTCCCAACGTAATAAAGGCTTTGTCCTTATATCCCGGTGCTGGCAGTGGTTTTTGGAGCAATTGTTCCCACGAAAATCTGCGCCAGCCATTTGTCATCATCAACAAGTCTGTAGCTGTTTTTACAGAATCTGTTTCAGCAGAAAAATAATAGGCCGGCCGATGCACATATCCTTTGATATCGGAAGTAAGCAAAAGGTTTGTAAAAATTGTTTCATCTCTTGCCGTTCCCTGGTTGTATTCCTGGTCTGTAACTGATACAGAGAAACTTCCCTGTACGGTATCTTTAAAATGAAGGGTAAACTTGTTTTTTGCCCGTACAGAAAAATCAATACTGTCTTCTGATAGATCCATCGGCAGTATAAACTCTTTGTTATTCACAAAACATAATCTTTCGGCCAGCGGCATATTATCCTTGTTAAAGAAGGTGATCTGTAAAATGCCGGAGTACAGGTTTTGTGTATTGATCACTCCCTGTATTTGTTCTTTTGCGGAAGTAAAATTTTGACGGAACACCACATGGTGCTGCATCTGTCCGATCATATAGGCCGCCCGAAATGCCGGGTCATCTGTTTTTTGCTGCAATTCAAAGAAGTGGCCCTGGGGATGTGGAAGAAGGGTTAATGCAATTCCTTTTTCGATGGAGGCCGGCAGCGTATATTTTTTTCCGGAGGCATCCCCATTCAGTTGGGCATAATAAGATGTAGTGGCTACCGGCAGCAATTCAAATAAGCCCATTCCATCATGATAGGAATTGAATGTGGTCACTTCTTCATTTTTTTCATTCCATATAGTTCCGGAAACCGTTACCGGCATCCCTTTTTTATCCGTGGCTTTGAAAGCAACCGAATTATTAAAACCCCGGATAAGGTTACCACCTTCAGGAAAAAAATTCAGTACTATAGTTTTGTCTGAAATGACTGGATCAGCTGCTGTTGTTTTATTTTTTCCATAAATAAATAATTCCCTGCTGAAAATAAAAGCGGCATCAGTCACTGTTTGGGCCACCGGTAGATTCAGCATGGTAGCGGTATATGCTCTTACTGTATAATTACCAGTGTGCAGTGTATCCGGCAATTCAATTTGTCCGTTGGCGCTGCCCAGGAATATTGGAAGTACACTGCGGGTGAGTACATTTACAGAATCCCGGAGCAGTTCAACGTATAATGTAGTACTGATAACATCCGGCTGGTAGTCGGAATATAAATAGGCTTTGAACCATATGGTTTCGCCTGCCAGGTAATTTTCCCGGTCAAAATGCAGGTATGCTTTTTCAATCGGGGATTTGGCCGACCACTGATCTAATATCTCTGCGGGTAGCTGGGCCATGCTGCTTGTATGCAGCACCAAAAGGAAAAGGACTGACAGTAGTTTTGTCTTCATACAAAGGTTTAAAGAGTATATAGGGCGGAATTACTTCCTTCGCAGGAACAAAGATGCGGTTGAAAGCCCAAAAAACAATCCTAAAACACTTTAGCCCCGTATTTTAGCTGTTGCAAAAACAGGCTATTATGCCTATTTTGCGGATAGAAAAACCAGTACGCATGAAAAAACTATTGCTATTACTATTTTTTGCCTCACTTCTATCGGGCTGCAAAAAGACAATTGAAAATATTCAGGAAGACCTGGTAATAAAGGCTATGACAGATGGACAGTGGGGCGTAACCAGTTTTACCTTAAACGGCAATAATATCACCGTCGATTTTACCAATTACCGGTTCAAATATTACAGCAACAAAACAGTAGATGCCATCAACAACGGAACCGTTGAAAAAACAGGTAATTGGGATGGAAATGCAAGCAATATGACTACCTGGGCCAATTTTACTGCACCAGCCTATCCATTATCTCTTATCAACGGCACATGGCAAATAACCCGTAATAGCTGGACCTATGTGGAAGCCACCCAGGTTTCCGGAGCTGATACTAAAATGATGCGCCTGGACAAGCAATGAGATCAAACACCAGAATTTTATTTTTCAGTCATTTCTTCTTAAACATGAAGGCACAATTTTTGTCATACGAAGGCAGCCTTATCCCAGTGTAAATACTAAATAAAAACCCTTAAAAGCAGGAAATACAGGTGTGTGGACTTCTTTGTCTGCCCGGTTACTTGCCAAAGGGGTAATTTTCCAAAGAAGACCACTAAAACAGTTACATCTTGATCAGTAGCGGGTACAATATTTTTACGAAACTCATTGGCTTATATATAATTACCCTGTTTGGCACTTCAATAGCATCTGCTCAAACACCAACGGCGAATTTCACCGGCACACCCCTTTCCGGCTGCTCACCGCTTATCGTTGTGTTCCAGGACCAGTCAACCGGTAGCCCCACATCGTGGCAATGGGATTTTGGAAATGGAAATACTTCTACACTGCAAAGCCCGACCGCTACTTATTTTACCCCCGGCACTTATACGGTTTCACTAACGGCCACTAACTCCAATGGCTCCAATACCATGACACGTACTCAATATGTGACCGTGTATGAACCGCCTGTAGTGGACTTTAGTTCCCTTGTTACCAGCGGCTGTTTCCCTTTAAGAGTACAGTTTACCGATCTTTCCACACCCGGTGCCGGTAATACTAATGTAAGCTGGCAATGGGATTTTGGGGATGGCAGTACTTCCACGTTGCAGCATCCACTGGTCACTTACCAGGCTGCCGGCTCTTACACGGTGACATTAAGGGTAACTAATGATAAAGGCTGCACTAAAATAGTAAGCCGTCCTGCCTATATCACCGTCACACCAGGGGTTACTTCTTCTTTTTCCCATACACAGCCTGCCGTATGTAATCCGCCTGCTGACATTCAATTTTTCAATAGTTCTACTGGTCCTCCAACGCTAAGCTATTTCTGGGATTTTGGGGATGGGAATACATCTACTGCATTCGCACCCACCCACACCTACCTGATCACGGGCAGCTTTTCAGTAATGCTGGTCACATTTAGCACTGCCGGCTGCCTGGATACAATATGGAGCAGCCCTATTGTTATTGGCGGATTTAATACCACCTTCTCTGCACCTGCTTTTGCCTGCATCAATGAAACGGTATCTTTTACCAATACGTCTGTACCGGCACCGGTAAGTTCTTTCTGGCGGTTTGGAGATGGCGGCACTGCCAATACCATTAATGCCACGCATAGTTATGGGGCAATTGGTACTTACAACGTTTGGCTTTATAATACATATGGCACTTGCACCGATTCGGTAATGAATTCCATTGCCATTAACCCAAAGCCCGTTGCTGATTTTACAGCACCTGTCACCACAAAATGTGAACCTCCGTTAACAGTCAATTTCCAGGATCTTACTTCCGGTGGTGCTGCAAGCTGGCAATGGGATTTTGGCGATGGCAATACATCTACTTTACAAAACCCTTCTCATACCTATACCTCCTATGGAAACTTTACCGTTACCCTGATAGCAACAACTGGTTTTGGCTGCAGTGATACGATCGTAAAAACCGACTTTGTTATTATTCGCAGGGCCACTATCACTGTTGCACAATTGCCGGCAAGAGGGTGTATCCCATTTACCATTTCGCCTATCCCTGTAGTTGTTTCGCTGGATGCTGTCACCTCCTATTTTTGGGATTTTGGTGATGGCGGCACTTCCATACTTCAAAACCCAACGCATACTTATCCCATTCAGGGAACATATATTGTCAAACTCTTTATCACTACCAGTTCCGGATGTACCGACTCCCTGATATTTAATCCCGGGGTAACAGTAGGTTCAAAACCAGTGGCTGATTTTACTGCAACGCCTATTCCTGTTTGTGGAACACAGCTTGTTTACTTTACCGATCTGTCTGTGCCCGCAGATGAATGGCTTTGGGATTTTGGTGATGGTGCCGCTTCTACCTTGCAAAATCCTACTTATAGTTATAGCGACACTGGTTATTTCAATATCCGCCTGATCGCAACTAATAACGGCTGCCCGGATACGATGACCAAAAATAATTATGTTAGAGTATTGCCGCCGATAGCCCGGTTTGTTCCCACACCGGATTGCTCCAACCGGCTGCGTTTTACATTTACTGACCAATCCATCGATCCGCTAACATGGGAATGGGATTTTGGTGATGGTTCCCCATTGGTCACTACACAAAACCCGGTACATGTATTCCCGGCATTGGGCTCTTATAATATAAGATTGATCGTTACCAACGGCGGTTGTGCGGATACGACCTTTCAAACTATAACTGCTGTAAGTGAAACTCCGGATTTCATTGCAGACAGGACAGTGGCCTGTAAAGACGCTTATTTTGTATTCACGGCCAATAATGTAACTCCTGCTAATATTGTTGACTATAACTGGGATTTTGGCAATGGCGTTAGTGTTAATGGGCCTTCTTCCAGTACCGGATATATTTATACCGTATCCGGAACGTACACGATAACATTGACCGTAACAGATATTAACGGGTGCACCAATACCGTTTCTAAAACCAATTATATCCGGGTGAATGGGCCTACAGCTGTATTTACAGCTACTAACGCCTCGGGATGCAGCGGTCTTATTACTACATTTAATGACCTGTCTTCCACAGACGGTGTCAATTCCCTGGTGAACTGGCGTTGGAATTTTGGCGACGGGGTGATACAAAATTTTACCGGACCACCTTTTCAGCACACATATACCACACCCGGCATTTATTCTGTTCAATTGATACTGACCGATGCAGCAGGATGTCTGGACAGTCTTACCCTTAACAATATTATTACCACCACTGATCCGGTTCCTGATTTTTCAACAGCTGATACACTTACCTGTCCCAATGCGGTCGTAAGCTTTACGAATACCTCCACTCCTGCATCATTAACTTACCTGTGGGACTTTGGTGATGGTGGTACCTCTGCCGCTGCTTCTCCTACCCATAGTTATGCAGTAACCGGATTTTACAACGTGAAGCTGAGGATTCAGGACCCGGCAGGTTGTGCTGATTCATTAACCAGGAATCTGTATATACGGGTGGATGAACCGGTTGCAGATTTTATGGCCAGTGATTCCATCAGTTCCTGTCTTCCCTTTGAAGTAACATTTACCAATACGTCCACTTACTATATTTCACAAACATGGGATTTCGGACCTTCGGAAGGAGTATCCACACTCAGAGATCCGGTCCATTATTATTCCGTGCCGGGAACCTATCCTGTGAAGCTGATCGTTACAAGTCCGGGAGGCTGTGTTGATTCTATTATCAAAACCATCCGTGTGTTTGACACAGTGGGCTCAAGAGTTAACTACCTTCCGCTAAGTGGTTGTAAACCGCTGGATGTAAATTTTAATACATTTACCACCGGACCTATGAATTCCTTTTATTGGGATTTTGGAGATGGTTACACTATCAGCACACCCACCCCTTCTATAAACCATGTCTATAATTCCTTTGGTACCTTTTTACCCAAAGTGATCATGGAAGATCCATCGGGGTGTTTGATCGCATTGCCTGGATTTGATACGATTTATGCAACGGGGGCCAATACCAAGTTTGGAATAGATGATAGTGTATTCTGTGATATTGGAACCGTGAACTTCACTGACTCTACTACATTTAATGATCCGATCATCACCTACAGCTGGTCTTTTGGTGATGGTGGTACTTCACTGCTTCAAAACCCCGTACATAATTATACAGGTCCGGGCTTGTACACTGTGCGGCTGGCAGTGGAAACACAGATCGGATGCAGGGATACACTCATCAAACCTTTGGTGATACGGGTGGTGCAGCGACCCTTGATTGATATTGCAGGAGATTCCGTGGTTTGTATCAATTCTTCCTTACTCCATTCGGGTATTTTCATACAGCCGGATACATCTATCGTCACCTGGCAATGGATATTTCCGAATGGCTTCTCTTCCACGGCACAAAATCCACCGCCACAAACCTATACCACAGCAGGAATATTTACCATTACCACGTATGCCACTAACAGTACGGGCTGTATAGACACTACATTGCAAACAGTATATGTAAATCCGTTGCCTGTTATTACTATGCCGGGACAGCTAACGGTTCAGGCTGGTTTTCCGGTAACCATTCCGGCTACCTATTCGCCTAATGCTATAAGCTGGGTTTGGTCACCTGCTGCAGGATTGAGTTGTGCCAATTGTCCCACACCGGATGCGGGCCCCAAATTTGATACCCGCTACCAGGTATATGTTACCGATGATAATGGATGCAATAACATAGGCAGTATCCTGGTAACGGTTATTTGTAAGAATGCCAACCTCTTTATCCCCAATACATTTTCTCCAAACGGGGATGGCAGCAATGATATTTTTTATCCAAGAGGCAAAGGATTGGAACGGGTAAAATTGTTACGGATATTCAACCGGTGGGGTGAAGTGGTGTTTGAGAAAAAGGATTTTCCCGTAAATGATGCCAATGCCGGATGGAATGGAACGTATAAAGGGAAAAAAGCGCAGGCTGATGTATATGTGTACCAGGCAGAAGTTTTTTGTGATAATGGCGACATCATCAGGCTAAATGGAAATATTGCATTGATATTATAAATAGGGAGATGTGGTAATATGAAACTAATAAAAAAAATAAGAGGTATTGTTGTATTGCTAGTAGCTGGCAGCTCGCAGCTCGCAGCTTTCTCCCAGGATATCCATTTCTCTCAATTCTTTGAAGCACCACTCTGGAGAAATCCTTCCCTGGCCGGTATCTTCACCGGTGATATACGGGTGCAGGCAGTGTACCGGGATCAATGGAATAGTGTGACCAATGCCTACCGGACCGGTTCCATAAATGCGGAATTTAAAAAACCGATCGGCAAAGGAAATGATTTTATTACCACGGGTATGCAGGTATTGTTTGACAGGGCGGGAACCATCGGCTGGACCTCTGCCCATGTACTACCGGTATTGAATTATCATAAATCGCTCAGCAGTGATAAAAATAAATACCTCTCTTTAGGTTTTATGGGCGGCTGGGTGCAGCGAAGATTCGATCCCTCCAAAGTAACAACCAACAGCCAGTATGATAATGGTGGTATTGGAGAAAATTTTTCAAATACCCAGTACAACTATCTTGACGGAAGTGTGGGCATGAGTTTTAATTCGAACCTGGATAATAATGACGGTAATAATTTTTTCATTGGCGCTGCTTATCATCATTTCAACCGGCCCAAAACATCTTTTTACAGAAATTCTAATATTGAATTGCATGCCAAATGGGTCTTCTCGGGTGGATTACGATTTGGCGTTAGTGATAATGCGTATATGACCATACAGGCAGATCATACCACACAGGGAGGTTTTACTGAAACAGTTGGCGGTGCCATGTATGGGTTAAAGTTGGGTGAAGATCCGGACAATCCCATCTACACCATTCATGCCGGTGCCTTTCTCCGCTGGGATGACGCATTGATACCTGTTGTGAAACTGGATTACAATCCTTTTTCTGTAGCTATAAGTTATGATGTAAATATTTCAAAGCTGAAACCTTCCAGCTATGGCCGTGGTGGATTTGAATTATCCATTTCTTATGTGGGCTTCCGGAAAGATAAAGGGGAGTACCTCCTCTGTCCGAGCTTTTAATTCATAGATCCGGAGATAAAAAAAGCCGGGCTGTTTAAAGTAGCCCGGCTGACTGGTTTTCATTTGAATTAATTATGAAAGCACCGCTTCTTTTACATGCTCTTTCGGCATCGCATTCTCTACATTTACACCTAACGCCTGTGCAATGGCCATTCCCAACCCGATATCTGCACGGAAGAAATGACAAAGCTGGCGGTTGATGATCTCTCCTTTCTTTGGTCCGTCAATACCGCTCATAGCACCAACAATATTGCTTACTAAATTTTTCTTATCCTGCTCCGTCAATACTTCCCGGTAAAAAATACCTGGTTGTGTGTAATGATCATTTTCACCTTCCGCATTCCGGCTGTACCAATCGGCCACATTTGTATCTAACTGCCAGGCCGGTTGTTTGTAAGATTCATCCGGTTTGATATTGTCAAAACTATTAGGGAAATAATTGGGGCTCTTGCCACCATTTCCGTCCAGCCTCATCGCACCATCCCTTTCGAAATTATTCACCATGTAAGGACACTTATTCACTGGTAGTTGCTCATAATTTGCACCCAACCTGTAACGATGGGCATCAGGATAAGAAAGAATGCGACCCTGCAGCATTTTATCTGGTGAGTAGCTGATACCATCCACCACATGGGCAGGTGCAAACGCTGCCTGTTCTACATCCGCAAAATAATTCTTCGGATTCTCATTTAACTCCAGCACACCCACATCCATCAACGGAAAATCCTTATGTGACCAAACTTTGGTTAGATCAAACGGATTCCATTTATAAGTGGCCGCCTGTTCTTCTGTCATCACTTGTATTTTCACAGACCATTTTGGGAAATCGCCTTTATCAATAGCAGTAACCAGGTCCCTTTGTGCCCAATCAGGATCTTGTCCTTTCATTTTCGCTGCTTCATCATTCGTAAAGTTTTTGATCCCTTGCTGTGTTTTGAAATGGAATTTCACCCACACCCTTTCATCCTTAGCGTTGATAAAGCTGAATGTGTGGCTGCCAAAACCATGCATATGGCGATAACTGTATGGTGTTCCCCTGTCGCTCATCAGGAACATTACCTGGTGAAGGCTCTCCGGGTTCAGGCTCCAGAAATCCCACATCATCGTCGGGCTTTTGCAATTAGTGTACGGGTCTCTTTTTTGGTTATGGATAAAGTCACCGAATTTCTTTGGGTCTTTGATAAAGAAGATCGGCGTGTTATTTCCCACCAGGTCCCAATTGCCATCCTCTGTATAGAATTTCATGGCAAAACCCCGGGGATCTCTTTCTGTATCGGCAGAACCTTTTTCACCACCCACTGTAGAAAAGCGAAGAAAAGTGCGGGTCTCTTTCCCGATCTTACTAAACACTTTGGCCCGGGTGTATTTAGTGATATCATGTGTTACGGTAAATGTTCCGTAAGCGCCGCTTCCTTTGGCATGTACCACTCTTTCCGGGATACGTTCCCTGTTGAAATGGGCCATTTTTTCATGAAGGATAAAATCCTGGAGCAATAACGGGCCTCTTGCCCCTACACTCATGGTATCTTCATTGTAATAATAAGGGATACCGGAGGCAGTTGTCAGTTTCTTATTGTCACTCATAGTGTAATTTTTTGAATGTTAATTGATTAGTATAAAGGTAGCTCTATTTGCCCATAAGAAATATTGAATAACTTTATGATTCAATAGACAAAATCTATATCATGACTTTTACCCAACTGGAATATGCTATCGCCGTGGATACCTACCGGCATTTTGCCAAAGCCGCCGCTGCCTGTTTTATCACACAGCCTACCCTGAGCATGCAATTACACAAACTGGAACAGGAACTGGGCATTAAGATCTTTGACCGCAGTAAACAACCCGTGGTGGCCACTGCAGCCGGTACAGATGTTATCGCTTATGCCAAGAAGATCATAGAAGAGAGAGATGGGTTGAATGACTTTCTGCAACTCAAAAAGGGTGTAATGGCCGGAGAATTGAAAGTAGGTATCATTCCCACACTGGCACCGTATCTCCTGCCACTGTTCATTCCTTCGTTTACAAAAAGATACCCGCAGGTGAAACTTATTATTAATGAATTGACAACAGATACCATCATCAGCCGCCTGCGGGAAGGGAGAATAGATACAGGCATCCTGGTAACCCCGCTTAATGAGGCCGGCATAAAAGAATATGTATTGTTCTATGAAGAAATGATGGCCTATATTTCGCCAAAAAATGCAGCGTATAAAAAGACCTATGTGCTGCCGCAGGATATTGACCCCAACAAACTCTGGTTGCTGGAAGAAGGGCATTGCTTTCGTACCCAGATCGCCAATCTTTGCCAGTTGAGGAAGGCCAGTGTTGAAGGCAGTCACTTTGAATATGAGGCGGGAAGCCTGGAAACTCTTCGCCGGTTGGTAGAATTGAATGATGGCATCACCATTTTGCCGGAATTAGCTACGTTGGAATTATCAGCTAAACAAAAGAACCTGGTGCGCCAGTTCAAAAAACCGGTGCCTATGCGGGAAGTGAGCATTGTTACTCACCGTGACTTTCTGAAAAAGAGAATGATCGATGTGCTGAAAAAAGAAATTACAGGAGCCCTTCCGGAAAAGATTGTAAAGAATAAAAGTCCGAATATCTTGCCGGTATAAAAGGAACTAAAGAAGGCAGCCTGTTTGACTGCCTTCTTTTTTATATGCTTATTTTTCCTTTGTTTCAAAAACACCCTTCCACAATAATGCTGCTGCTACGCCGCCAACTATTGGAGCAGCAATGAACAACCAAAGTTGTGTCAGCGATTTTCCCTGTGCAAAAATAGCCGGGCCAAAACTACGGGCCGGGTTTACAGATGTGCCGGTTATCGGAATGGCCACCAGGTGTATCAGTACCAGTGTCAAACCAATGGCCAATCCTGCCATGGTTCCATTTCCCCATTTAGAGGTGGTGGCAAAAATGACAAAGAGAAATAAGAAAGTAAGCACCGCCTCTGCTATGAAAGCCGATGTCATATTATATCCACCGAGGTACCCTTCACCCCATCCGTTGGCACCGAGGGCCCATTCACCCATTTCAAACCCGGGGGCGCCTTTTAGTACCAGGTACAAAACGCCTGATGCCAGTGTGGCACCGATGAATTGCCCGATAATATAGTTTACCGCTTCACCCGGCTTGATCTTTCCAGCTACCAGCATTGAAATGGTAATGGCCGGGTTGATATGACAACCGGTAATGCCTCCGATTGCATATGCCATTGCCACTACGGCCAGGCCAAAAGCAAATGAAATTCCAAGAAGGCCTATGCCTTCCGGCCCTGTTGCTGATACGCCAGAAATGACAGCAGCGCCACATCCAAAAAGAACCAGGGCAAATGTTCCGATTAATTCTGCAAGAAGCTTTTTCATACTAAGTTGGTTTTGGTAAAAAAAGAATTACTAAACAGACAACCTATTGAAAGGTTATTTGTTTCTTTGAGGTTACACTAATATACAATTATTAAAACTTCTGTTACTTCCTAAAACGTAGCCAATGAGTATTGAAATTGGACAAACAGCTCCCGACTTTACCCTCTATGACAGCGAAAAAAAGCAAGTAACCCTTTCAGAGTTAAAAGGTCAGCCTGTTTTGCTATTATTTTTTCCCCTTGCTTTTACCAGTGTGTGTACTGCTGAGCTTTGTTCTGTCCGGGATAATATTGCCTGGTATAATACCTTAAATGCAAAAGTATTGGGCATCTCTGTTGATGCTTTGCAGACATTGGCCAAGTTTAAGGAAGAACAGCAATTGAATTTTACCCTGTTAAGTGACTTTAACAAAGATGCGGCCCGGTCATATGATTCTATCTATGAAACATTTGGCTATAACATGAAAGGTGTGGCAAAACGTTCGGCTTTTGTAATAGATAAAGAAGGAATTGTTCGCTATGCAGAGGTGCTGGAGAATGCCGGAGAGGTACCTGATTTTGAAAAGATCCAGTCAGTTCTGAAAGGCCTAAACTAATGTATCGTTAAAACCTGTTGCTTATCAGTTTTTAAAACATTGGTTTTCAATAAGTTTTATCAAATCGTAGTTTTACGTTGCACAGAAAAAATTTCTGGCTTACTTTTCGAATAATAAAAGTAAATTTGTTTCGTTGAGACGAATTCTGACCATATTATCCATTATTCTGCTGATTGCCAGTCAATCACAAGCTCAAACATCAAGGACAACTCCTGTTGCTGGTGGCACAGATAAGATAATCAAGCTATACCCCAACCCGGCTAATTCCTACGTTACATTCGATTTACAGGGAAATTATAAAAAAGGTCTTACCATACACATATATAACGGTGTTCTGGGTAAGAAAATGTTTGAAGCTGTTAATATGCCTGAAAAGCTGACAGTGAACCTGAATGATTTCAACCGTGGTATTTATATCTATCATTTAATAGATAACACCGGAAGAATTGTAGAATCAGGTAAGTTCCAGGTCTCCCACTAATTTTCTTTTTCAATTTTTTACTGCACCTGTACTATCAGGAATTTAAGATATTCTGTGTTTTCCATTCCCCATATGATCGGGTGATCAGAAGCTTGCTTTTGAAAAGTAACCTGCCTTACTTTTCTACGGGCATCTTTAGCCGCCATATCAATGATCTGTAAAAACATTTCCGGGTTTACCAGGTTGGTACAGGAAGAAGTGACGAGAAAGCCTCCCGGTCTTACCAGTTTCATTCCCCGAAGGTTGATCTCCTTATACCCCGTAATGGCCTTTTGGATTGTTTCCCGGCTCTTGGTAAATGCCGGAGGATCCAGCATCACCACATCATACTGCCGTCCATCTTTTCCCCATTGTTTTAAAACATCAAATGCATTGGCTGTTTCAAAACGGCACTTGTCCTGCACGCCATTAAGCACCGCATTCCGGTTAGCCTGTTCTACCGCATTCGCTGAAATATCTAATCCCAAAACAGATGCAGCACCATAATGTGCAGCATGAATTTCAAAAGTTCCGGTGTAGGTAAAAGCTCCCAGTACTTCTGCATCTTTTACAATATGCTGAATGGCCCGGCGGTTATCCTGCTGATCTAAAAAATAACCTGTCTTTTGACCATTCTCAATATCCACATGAAATTTCAACCCATTTTCATTGATGATGATCTTTGTGTCAAAAGGAGCCGACAAAAACCCTTTGTGCTGTGGCAATCCCTCCAGTTCCCGAACCGGTACATCGTTTCGTTCATAAATACCTTTCGGTCGAAAGATTGTGTTCAATGCTTTTACGATAGCAGGCTTCCATACATCAATTCCTAATGCCAATGTTTGAATCACAAAATAATCATTGAACTTATCAATGATCAGCTGAGGCAGAGAATCCGCTTCTCCAAAAACGAGGCGGCAGTTTTCTGTATAACCCAGTTTTTTACGGTAGCTCCAGCATTTTTGCAGCTGCCCCAGGAAATACTGCTCGTTAATAGTATCTGTTTTGTTCCGGGTAAGCAGCCGTACCAGTATTTGCGATTTGGGGTTGATATAACCCTTGCCTACAAATTTTTTGTCATGGGTATATACTTCCACAATATCTCCGCCGGCCGGGTCACCCTCTGTTTTTTCCACTTCATTGTTAAATATCCAGGGGTGGCCGTTCACGACACGGGGACTGATCTTTCTTCTTAAATATACTATGCTCATAAATGGCCGCAAGGTAAGTCAAACCCCAATACCTCACTAAAGAGGCCAAATCAATAAACTGGCAACCAATGCGTCATTTTGTCCTTAAATAGGGCGTTGGCAGTATTCTTGTCCACCTTACCTTTGCAATCAATTTTGTAAAAATGGCAGAAAAAGACATGAAACCAGGGGATATGCAGGACATTAATGGTGGTATTGACATTAACACGGATGAAAATATGGCCGGCAGCACCTACCTGAATGAGCCAGTAGCCGAAGAATCGGTTATGGAAACACTGAAAGCCGAACTGGAAGCCGAAAAAGATAAATACCTGCGCAAAGTAGCTGAGTTTGATAATTACAAACGCCGTAGCGCCAAAGAAAGAATTGAACTGATTCAAACTGCTGGTAAAGAAGTGATTACCGAGCTGCTTGATGTACTTGATGATTGCGACAGGGCCCAGAAACAACTGGAAACGAGTACTGATGCCACTGCCATTAAAGAAGGGGTGATGCTGGTATTTAATAAATTACGCTCAGCTTTACAGACTAAAGGGGTAAAAGCCATGGACACCCTGAACCAGAATTTCAACCCCGATTTCCATGAAGCCATTACAGAAATTCCTGCTGCTTCCGAAGAAATGAAAGGGAAGATCATCGACGAAGTGATGAAAGGATATTTCCTGAATGATAAGATCATCCGCTATGCAAAAGTTGTGGTAGGGAAGTAAACAATTCAAGCTGTGAGCCGATTAGCTACGAGCCGGCCCCAGTTTCACTCATAGCCCGTAGCTAAAAGCTCACAGCTTTCTTATGTCAAAAAGAGATTATTACGAAATACTTGGGACAACCAAATCAGCAACTGCGGATGAGATCAAAAAGGCATACCGTAAGGTGGCCATGCAATACCATCCCGACAGGAATCCCGGAGACAAGGCGGCAGAAGAAAAATTTAAAGAGGCAGCAGAAGCCTATGAGATACTGAGTGATGCGGATAAAAAAGCACAGTATGACCGTTATGGTCATGCCGGTGTTAGCGGAAATGGCCGGGGCGGATTTGGCGGCGGCACCGGTGGCATGAACATGGATGATATCTTCAGCCAGTTCGGTGATATTTTCGGAGAGGATATGTTTGGAAGCTTCTTTGGCGGCGGACAACGGGGTGGTCGTGGTCAGCAACGCAGCCGTGGCATAAGGGGAAGCAACCTGCGGGTAAAACTGAAGCTGACCTATGAAGAGATCGCTAAAGGTGTTACTAAGAATATCAAAGTAAAAAAGCATGTTGTTTGCACTACCTGCAGCGGCAGTGGTGCAAAGGATAAAGGCAGTGTGCAAAATTGCGGCACCTGTGGCGGAAGCGGACAGGTACGGAGAGTACAAAATACCTTCCTCGGACAAATGCAAACGGTGACCACCTGCCCAACTTGTAACGGGGAAGGCACTACTGTAACGGCTAAGTGCACCAGTTGTAAAGGTGAGGGACGTGTGTATGGAGAGGAAACAGTAAGCATTGACATACCGGCAGGCGTGCAGGAAGGAATGCAGCTGAATATCAGCGGCAGGGGCAATGCCGGCGAAAGAGGTGGCGGACCCGGTGATCTGATCATATTAATAGAAGAGGAACAACATAAGGAGCTGCACCGGGAAGGACTGAATGTGGCGTATGAACTGCATCTTTCTTTTACTGATGCAGTATTCGGTACACAAATAGAAGTACCTACGATTGATGGAAGGGCAAAGATCAAAATACCGGCTGGCACACAAAGCGGAAAAATTTTCCGGCTGAAAGGGAAAGGATTTCCGGCAGTGAACTCTTATGAAAAAGGGGATCAGCTGATACAGGTAAGTGTATGGACCCCACAACACTTAAGCAGCGAAGAAAAAGCAATACTTGAAAAACTGAGTACTTCGCCCAACTTTAAACCACACCCGGATAAGAACGAAAAGAATTTCTTTGATAAGATAAAGGAACTATTTTCTTAGGCCTGTTAATCTGATACATTCCCGCCTTTTTTCTTTTTTACTTTGGAGTAAAGTGTTTTAGCCTGCTGTACTAATGTTACAAATTCTTTTTGCAAAAGATCATTACTTCCTGAAGAAGCCTGTGCCAGGGAGATGATATCATTCCAGCCAATATTTTTAATAAAAGGAGAATTGCGAAGCAGTGCGCCAAACATGGCCACCGAGGCAGAAAACTGGTGACATTTTCCCAGCTCCTCAAAAGGAGTAAAGTCAAACCGGCTCGTATAGTTAAATGTGGAGGTCTTTTCACTATTAGGGTGTTGGTATTTCAGGTTGATCTCCGCAAACTTGCCAATGGTAAAATTATCTTTGATAGCCCCTTTGTTGATCTCCGTTGGTACGATCTCAAAAAGGGCCAGCATGGAATGGCCGGAACCGATCTCCCCGCCTTCAATAGCTGATGAAGAATCCCGCAAGGCACCTACTTTATTATCGAAACCGATCAGCCGGTATTCTTTTACATACTCCGGGTTGAACACCACATCCATATACACATTGTCAGCCACTGCATACAGCGTTTGTGTAAATTCTTTCAGCAATACTTTTTCCGCTTCCTTATAATTATCTAAATAAGCAAAATTGCCATTCCCTTTTTTGGCCAGCGTCTGGATCTTCGAATCCTTATAATTTCCCATCCCCACTCCTAAACAGGTAAGATAGACACCACTTTCCCGTTGTGCGGAGATCATTTCATCCAGCTCGGCCTCTGTTTTTAATCCCACATTAAAATCCCCGTCCGTTGCCAGTATCACCCTGTTATTTCCCCCTGTGATAAAATGATTGCGGGCCACACTATAGGCTAATTTTATTCCCGATTCTCCGGGTGTGCTCCCTCCGGGTATCAGTTCATCTATTACTTTTAATATCTTTTCTTTTTCTCCACCGCTGGTGGTATTCAGCATTACTCCTGTCACACCACCGTACACCACAATTGCCACCGAATCTTTGTCCCTGAGATTATTCACGAGCAACCGGAATGCTGACTGTAATAAAGGAAGCCGGTTGGGCATATCCATGGAACCGGAAACATCTATAAGAAAAACAAGATGACTGGGCGGTAAGGTATCAAGATCAAGTTTGCAGGAAGAGAGGTTAATGTAAAAAAGCTGGTTGTCTCCATTCCAGGGACAACTACTCAGCGTAGTGTTGATTTGAAATAATTCGTTCGGTGCCGGTTCATGATAATCCAGGTTGAAGTAATTCAGCATCTCTTCGATCCGAACGGCATCGGGTGGCACCAGGGAATTCAACGTAATGAAACGGCGGATGTTGCTGTACGAAGCCCGGTCCACATTGAGTGACATACCGGTGTTGGGATATTTTTTAGCAGCAACAAAATGATTTTCCAGCAGGCTGGCATAGGTTTCATCACCGGTAAACCAGCTTTTTTGTTCCTGTTTTTCCAGGTCTTTGGTTAGAGACGACAATTTATCTCTCCGGAATTTTGAAGCAGAGGCCGGTAATAATTTCAGTTTTACCTTAACATAGATGTCCGCATCCACAATCATTTTTTCAGTACGGTAGCCTTCCATTGAAAAACTAAAGGTGTCTACCTGCTGGTTGGAAACAATACCAAAAGTGCCGGTCGATCCGCTTTTAAATACATACCCGGTCTTATGCTGCAGGATGGAGACGTTTTGCAATACATTGCCTGATTCATCCTTTACCTCGCCACGAACATAAAATTGCTGGGCAGAAATGGATGATCCAAAAAAAAGAAAGACGACTATATGGCAAAGGGTCTTCAAACGGATACTATTGGCTGATAAAATACAAAAAAAAAGGGGACTCTCCTTGAAATTATACTAATTGGTATATCTCCTTCAGGTTACGTCCAAGTCCGTCATAGTCAAGGCCGTAACCTACTACAAATTTGTCCGGAATTTCAAATCCCACATAATCCAGTTGCAGCGGATAGGCAGTGGCCTCTTTTTTATGTAACAGGGTGGCGATCTTCAATGATTTGGGCTGCTGGTGTTGCAACTTTGGAAGGAAATTGTGTAATGTTTTGCCTGTATCTACAATATCCTCCACGATTATTACTTCTTTCCCGAAAAGATCATCTTCCAGGCCGATGGAGGTAACTACATTTCCAGATGATTTCATGCCTTTGTAGGAAGCCAGTTTAATAAAGCAAAGCTCAGCTTCAACGGTCAGCTGTTTGAACAGGTCCGAAGCAAACATAAAAGAGCCATTAAGTATTGCAATAAAAAGAGGCCGCCGTCCTTCATACTCTTTATTGATGACAGCTGCCAGTTCCTTTACCCGTTGCTGGATAACAGCATCTGAAAGATAGATGTCAAAGGTCTTGTCATGTACTTTAATAACAGGCATATGTAATACAGTTAGTTGGTTAATCTGTTTTTCTGTGGGGCCAGTATGGAGAAATTTTCTTTTACTGTCAATTTAGGTATTGTCTCCGCTTTTTTTTGCAGGCTTAGTTGCTCACCCGGCGCCGGTGTGTCATCTTTTCGCAGCCAGTTCAGTTCCCGCAGGCTTTCCAGCCGTATCGCCTGTTGCTGCGCTATATCATGCAATGTTTCCCCGGGCTGAACTACATGAAAAGTTTGTGCCCCTGTTTTCCGTTTGCGTTGCAGGTAGATCAGCTGATCATAACCGGTTTCTTCTGACCGGGGTATCTCATTAAACTCAAATAATTTGGAAAGATCAATATCATATTGTTTTGCGATAGCCAGGTAAGAGGTGCCTTTCTTTGCAAATACCACTTTGGTTTCGTTGATAAGAAATTGCCCTGTGGGATAGGTCTTTTGTTTTTCTGATGCAGTGTTCTTTTCGGCTACCGGTACTATTGGAGGAGTTTTGTTTGGTACTATTTCAGCTATTTCAGGATCAGTGGTGGCCACCCCTGTTTCATTTGCTGCATCCGGCATTTTTCCAAGAGCGATAAAAGTATAGTGCTGCAAGCCGTATTCTTCCACTGTCTTTATCAGCACCTGCGGGTATTTAGGATTAGTGGCATAGCCGGCTTGCTTTAACCCGTTGGCCCAGGCCACATAGTCGGTAGGGTCCAGTTCAAACAGGAACGCATAGCGCTGGCCATTACGTAAAAAATCAGAATGGTCTTTGTAAGAATCTTCTGCCTTTGGATATTTTCTAAAACATTCGCTGCGGGCATCATCATCATGCTTTACCGATTCACCGGTCCAGTTGGATTTACATTTGATACCGAAGTGATTATTGGAAGCCAGCACCAGTTTACTCATTCCTGCTCCTGATTCATGAATGCCCTGTGCCAGTGTGATAGCGGCCGGTACACCAGTGCGTTTCATTTCAGCGATCGCCAGGTCCTTGTAGGCATAGATATAATTCTTTACTGCTTCTGATTGCTGGGCATTACCTGCCAGTGAAGCAATGATAAAAGCGAATAAAAAGAAATGTCGGACGTTTTGCATGACTGTCGGTAATTACAATTTTCGGATAAGGTATACACCATCACGGATCGTTAGTGCTACTTTTTCGATATCTGTTCTGCTGGTGATCAGTTCGTTGAAAGCAATAATACCTTTGGCACTCTTATTCGTTACACCTTCCTGCAGCACCTGGCCATGAAAAAAAATATTATCTGCTAAAATAAACCCGTTTTTCCGCAACCGGGGAAAAACAAGGTTAAAATATGCGATATAGCCAGGTTTATCCGCATCAATGAATACCAGGTCCCAGGTTTCTTCCAGTTTTGGAATGATCTCTAACGCATTTCCGGTGTGAGAAATTATCTGGCGGGAGTACCCGGAGCGGTCAAAATAGGCCCTGGCCAGTTGGGCATCGGCTTCTCTCAGCTCGATAGTATGCAGCATTCCATCATCAGAGAGACCTTTGGCAAGACATAAGGCGCTGTACCCCGTAAAAGTCCCGATCTCCAGTATCCGCCGCGGCCGGACCATACAACTTATCATCTCCAGTACTTTGCCCTGCAGGTGGCCGCTGAGCATTACCGATTCTGCATGATGCTGCATGGTAAAGTCGTTTACTTCTTGCAGCAATGCATCTTCCGGGGAGGATAATTTTTCTGCATACAATTGTATGGCCGGGTCGATCAATTCCAAAATAAAATCTTTTGGCAAAGATAACTTACTCAGGCGGGTGCTGTAACGGGATTTTCAGCCGCCGATGCTTTTCGGGAGATCAACCATAAGCCGAGGAAGGTGAATATTCCGTTTATTAAGATCAATTCGTTACCTATTTTATAGCCGCTAAAGATAGAATCGGAGATCTTTTGCAATCCCAGTTTCACATGCAGTTTGGCATCATACCAGGCAGGGTTGCTGAGCATATCCAATCCCAGGGCCAGCAATGGAGCTATGATACATACTGCCCAGATCAGTTTCTCGTTCAGCTTCCGCTTCGTTAAGATACCGAAGGCAAATAATCCGAGCAGTGGACCGTAAGTGATACCGGCAAACTTCAGAATAAAATCAATAATGAGTTTATCATTAATGGCTTTGAACAGCAGTACCATGAGGAAGAACACAAATGCAAAAGTGAAATGCACTTTCAGCCTGGTCCGTTTCTTTTCTTTTTCTGTCCCCTCCTTTTTATTGATACCGAGAATATCAATACAGAAGCAGGAAGTAAGTGAGGTAATGGCGCCATCCACACTGGGAAAAAGGGCTGATATCAATGCAATGATGAAGATGATACCGATGGTTCCGCTGAATACCTCACTTAAGGCTATAGTGGGAAACAGGTCATCTGGCGGCACGGCAATACCTTTTGTACTGGCATATAAATACAGCACTCCGCCGAGTATGAGGAACAGGAAATTAACCACCATCAGTACAGCGGTAAATGTCATCATGTTCTTTTGTGATCCCTTCAATGTTTTTACGCTGATGTTCTTTTGCATCATTTCCTGGTCAAGACCTGTCATGGCAATGGCGATGAACATACCGCCAATAATATGTTTGAGTGCAAAAGAACCCGCTTTCACGTCCCAGTTAAATATTTTGGTGTAGCCTTTGTCGGACATCATCGTCATGGCGCCGCCAAAATCAGTTCCCAATGCTTTAATGATAACAATAATGCAGACCACCAATCCCACCAGCATCCCGGTCGTTTGCAGCGTGTCGGTATAAATAATGGTCTTCACCCCTCCTTCAAAAGTGTATAATAAGATCAGCAGCAGGATGACCAATGCGGTGGCTTCAAATGGGATACCCAGTTTGTTGAAGATAAAGATCTGTAATACGCTTATCACTAAATATAACCGGGCGGTAGCCCCCACGGTACGGGACAGAATAAAGAAAAAAGCGCCAGCCTTATGTGCATTAATGCCAAACCGTTTTTCCAGGTAGGTATAAATGCTGGTAAGGTTCATCCGGTAATACAGGGGCAGCAACACGAAGGCTATTACCATATAACCCAGCAGGTAGCCCAATACAATCTGGAAATAATAAAAATTCCCGCTGCCAACGCCTCCGGGTACACTTACAAACGTGACGCCGGACAGTGAAGTGCCTATCATCCCAAATGCCACCAGCATCCAGTTACTGTTGCGGTTGCCGATAAAAAAGGATTCATTATTAGAATTGCGGGAAGTATACCAGGCCACACCCAGCAGTAATGCAAAGTATCCGATAACGAAAGTGAACAATATTTGTGGCGACATACTAACTGGTTTCTGTTAAGCAATAGTTACCCGTAACAAAGAATTTTGAAGATAAAGAAATTTACTTTCCCTTTGCAGCAATTTATAAATATGGCAATACAATCATTAGCGGTTTTTTGCGGTTCTAAGAACGGGAACAACCCTCTTTTCACACAACATGCTGCTGAGTTGGGCAAACTGATGGCGGAGCATTCCATCAAACTGGTATATGGTGGTGGCAGTGCCGGTCTTATGGGTGTTATTGCCGATACGGTAATGCAGGCAGGCGGAAAAGTAACCGGGTTCATTCCAAAAATATTGCTGGAATGGGAAGTGCAGCACCGCGGCATCACAGAACTGATCATCTGTGATGATATGCATGAACGGAAAAGAAAGATCTACAGCATAAGCGATGCAGCCATCATCCTGCCGGGAGGTTTTGGCACCCTGGATGAACTTTTCGAGATAGTGACCTGGAACCAGCTTACCATTCATGATAAACAGATCTATATCCTGAACTCCGGCGGCTTTTACGATCACATGATCCAACATATTGAAATGATGAAAGCGGAGAACTTTTTATATGAAGATGCCATAAAAAGGATCACCATTATTGATGATCCTTCGGAGTTGTTGAAATATTTTTAACTGCTGATCACCTTCTTTTATTTCCCTGGAACAACGGCACTTGTATTCCCGCCCGGATGATCGGGATGGTACGGCCGTAGGCATCTGTATAAGGGGAGTATATGTTTCCGGATACATCAAACAATACGGCGAGGTAATAAAAAGGTTCTCCCCCACGGCCTTCACGGCCTGTTGTGTAGCCACCTCCTATTAAGAAACTGCTGGCATCTGCTGTTTCCTTTGTAACGGGGCCGCCACCGGGCAGTATGTATTTCTGTGTAATGAAATTGTGCTCAAGTTGCGCCTGTGCAAACAAAAAACGGACAGGGTATAATTTTACAAAGCCGCCACCACCATATACTTTCTGACGCAGTTTGTCATCAAAGGTGTTTACATCCCGGTACGAGGTGTAGTTATAATTAAAAACCAGGCCGGCATCTGCCCATTCAGTCAGGCTATAGCCAATAACCGGGCTTCCCCCTATCAGAAAGGTGTTATTATAAAACGCCAGTGACACACTACCCCCGGTAAACAGGTTTTCTTTGAACGGTGTCTTTTCCTTTTCATCTTTATCCTGTGCTGCTGCAATTGTTGCGGATGCGGCGAGCAGTACTACAAAAAATACTTTTTTCATATTACGGTTATTTGTTTTAAAATTTTATTCCAGTTCCTGTTGTTCTTTCCAGTCAAGCTCCAGTTCTTTTGTCAGTCTTTCCTTTGACGGCATTTTGGAATACATGGCAGCCAGCATAACTGAAGTAATGATTAAAAAGTAATAATTACCGGTCAGGAACAGCCCCATCACAGAGAACAAGGCCGCCCCTTCGCAAGGAGCCATGTAAGTGATCAATACGGTACGGTACTGGTTTAATTTGTTGCCTAAAGAAGTTTGCAGATTTTTAATAACAGCTACTTTCTTCGAGTAGGATGACCTGGCTAACAGGTAGCAGAGCACAGCAATTCCTGCCACCACATAGGGAAGGATATCGTTAAACTGTTTACCCATCTCTTCTGTGGGTAACACATTTGTCTGACCAAGAAATACAACTATGACTGCAAATACAACAACACCAACCATCAACGCAAAACACAGGATCCGCATTGCTCTCAAGTCTTGCTTTGGCCCTGTTGCAGGTACACCGGCTTCTGTCATTTACTAAAATATTTTACCAGCATTAAGTATGTTATTCGGATCAAATGCTTTTTTTATTTCCCGCATCAGTTGCAGGTTGGTTTCTTTGAACATTATATCCATGTATCCTTTTTGTATCAGCCCGATACCATGTTCTCCGCTGATGGTGCCGCCTAATCCTTTTACCAGGATAAATAATTCCCGGAGGATGGTATTCATTTCTTCATTGCCATAGCTATTGGGTATGCCTTCTTTCCGGATGCGGATATGCAGGTTGCCATCACCGGCATGCCCGTAGCATACCACTTCAAAGTCATGCTTCACGCCCAGCTCCTTTACACCTCTTATCAATGCGGGCAGTTCTGCCCGAGGCACCACGGTATCTTCTTCAATGGTATAGCCGATCAGCTTTACTGCTTCGGCCACCCGGCGGCGCAATTTCCACAGTTCGGCTTTTTGCTGCGCATCGTCTGCAAAATAAATCTCCCCGATATCATATTGCGTTAACAGATTGCCAATTGCTTCCATCTCTCCCATCAGTACGTCCATATTATTTCCATCCACTTCTATGATAAGGTGTGCGGCGGTATCCTCTGTTAGGGGTACGGCGGCGCTGTTCACCATCCGGCTTACAATTTTCAGAGCGTCTATTTCCATCAGTTCCATAGCGCTGGGCACAAAGCCGGCCCTGAAGATGGCGCTTACCGCTTCTCCTGCCTGTTCCAGGTTTTTAAATGGAACAAGCATCAGCAGGTCATACTGTGGTAATGGGATCAGCTTCAATACGATTTTTGTTACAATGCCCAGGGTGCCTTCGCTGCCTACTACTAATTGGGTGAGGTTATATCCGGTAGAATTTTTCAGCACATTGCTGCCTGTCCAGATGATCTCGCCATTAGGCAATACCACTTCCAGGTTCAGCACATAATCTTTTACCACACCATACTTTACGGCTTTGGGGCCGCCGCTGTTCTCGGCTATGTTGCCACCGATAAAACAGGAGCCGCGGCTGCTGGGGTCGGGCGGGTAGAATAGTTTTTTCTCTTTTACTGCATTTTGCAACACTTCAGTGATCACTCCGGGCTCGGTGGTTACCTGCAGGTTACGTTCATCTATATCCAGTATGGTGTTCATCCGTTCGGTGGATAACAACACGCCGCCGAGCTGTGCCAGGGCACCGCCGCTTAAGCCGGTACCGGCGCCACGGGGAGTAACAGGTATTTTTGCTGCATTACAGATCTTAAGAATGGCGCTGATCTCTTCTGTTGTCCGGGGTTTTATCACCACTTCCGGTGGAAAGTGGAGGTTCTCTGTTTCATCATGTGCATAGTGGTTCAGCGTTTCTTCATCAACCAGCACAAAGGCGTCACCGGTTATTTTTTTGAAAGCGTCAATATGTTGTGCCGTAAGGCTGACCGTGTCTGTTGATCCCATGCTGTTTCTTTTACAATGATACAGCTGTAAAAATCGGAATTATTGGGGAGATGGGAAAGAAAGAATGACAGGGCGGAAAGGATGAAAAAGATGCTCAGTAATTCTTAAACGACGGACACATGGATTGACGCCTGTTGCCATTATAGCGGTCCACCACTCCCTGTTTGATAATGGAGAATTCAAAGGCGCCGCGACCATTGTTATAAGTCTTTAGGTCCGACATGGTGGCATCATAAGTAAAGGTGAAGTTGATGTCTTTATACCCGAGCCCTACCATCGGTATCACTGCATCTTTATAGCGGTAGTATAAACCGGCTATCAGCACTTTCTCTCCATCGCCGGATAAATTATAATGTGCATTCAGTCCGCCTACTATCTCGTATGATTTTGCCTGCAGGGAGACGTACACATTTGGATTTACGATCACCCGGTCATTTACCATAAAGCTGCCATTGATAAATCCGTTGTAGCGGACCGGTATGCGGTTATCCACGCCGGAACTTTCATTGAAAAAAGTTTCTCTCGGCCGGTTTACATGCATGGCAGAAAAACCGACATTCACATAGGCCCTGTCTGTAGGAAAATAAGCATAGTTCAAGCCCACCTGCATATCCAGGTAGCTGATATTGGTGGCATCTAATTTTGGTGCTGTGGCCACCTGGTTCACATCAAAGAACTTCCCATTCCACTGGCTGGGAAAAGTAAGGTTGGTGGTGTTGATCCGTTTATTGGCCCATCCCACATTAAAACCTAAACTCACCAGGCTTCCGGCGTTCACCATCTGGTGATAAGCCACCGAGCCGTAGATCTTTGTTGAGGTAAGTACTCCGGTTCCTGCTACGTCTCTCAATATCACACCGCCAAGTCCGAGCCAGCCTGTATTGTCCTGGTTCTGCATGGTCTGCACATCTCCAAAAGCACTCATTGTTTTATAAGGAAAAGCCGTAACGGAAGACCATTGATTGCGGAAGTTGGCCCCAAGCCGGTAATCACCATCAGGAATAAAACCCGTGTTGGCGGGATTGGTAAGCAATGGTGAATTCATGAATTGTGAAAAATGCAGGTCCTGCGAAGCAGCTGCAAGCCATGAGCTTTGAGCTACTAGCAGTAATACAAG
>CAYUCU010000013.1:9625-39583 GCA_964443345.1 uncultured Chitinophaga sp. | reverse complement strand
CTTACCGGGTTGCGGTTTACATGCACATTCAGCGGACTCATAAAAATGGATACCTGCATCCGTCTGTCAGTAAAATATTCATCGGCGGCCACTTCTTCTATCACCACCACTTTCCCATCAGCCGGGGCAATGATGGCATGGTCCAGTAGGGTAAGTACTCTTTTGGGAATACGGAAAAAAGAGATCAGGAACAGGAGCAAGCCCAGCGTGGCAAGGAAAATCACCCAGCTTACGATTGGCAGTGAATAGCTGAGAAAATAAAAAGACACGATATTGATAATACCAAAGATGATGGTACTCAGCGCAATTGTTTTGTAGCCTTCTTTGTGGATGGTCATTAAGCCCTGGTTATAGGGCAAATATAGTGAATGGGAAGTTGCAATAGCTGACAGGCCCCGAGATGTTATTTCATAAACGGGTAAATGAACAACCATACAAATGGTGTCGCCAGTAATAAGGAATCGAAGCGGTCTAAAAAACCACCGTGTCCCGGCAAAAGGGAGCCGCTGTCTTTTACACCGGCCATTCGTTTGAGTTTGGATTCTATAAGATCGCCGAAGGTGCCGAAAATAGCTGACAATAAAGCAATCGTCATAACAATCTTTACATCAAAATCAAATTGCCAGGCAATGATTCCGGTAACAGCTACCGCCAACACTATTCCTCCAAGCGTACCTTCCCATGTTTTCTTTGGTGAAATTTTTGAGAGTGGTGTTTTTCCTATCAACGAACCAACGATATAAGCCATCGTGTCGTTTATCCAGATACTTGCTACAATTAGTACTGGTATAATAGAAGAACCAACAACAAACATCGTGTCATGAAGATGTACCTCAGTTTCATTATATAAATACATCATCAGCCCCCAGCTTAACGAAATATACAACAACCCCAAAGCTGCCAGGCCGAATGCTTTTACATTAATCAGCTTTTGCTGAAAAATCCCCATGATCAGTAACGCTACACCTGCCGCCGATACAGGAAGTGAAATGTTTTCTTTAAACCCATAGCCGCTGATCTGATATGCCGGGTTGCAAAACCATAGCAGCAGCCCGTAACCCATTACCATAAAACCCAGTTTGGTATAGGGATGAAATGTTGTTTTACAAATTTTTTCTGTAAGTTTCAAGTACTCCCACCAGCAGCCGAAATGAATAACGGAAAACAAAATAAAAAAGCTCCAGTGGTTCCACAACAATCCCAGCAGCATCACTGCTGCAAAGATGATGGCGGTTAATGTCCTTGTTCTGAATGTTTGCCAGTTGAATGCCATAAGATTAAAATGGATGATCTTTCACCTGAATAGTATCCTCTGCATACACCTTCTCATATGTTGCTGTCGATTTCATTTTCATCCATACAATGATCAATACAACGAGTATGGCACTGATGGCGGCGGTAAAAGCCATACCTGATAATTTTACCGACTCACCCTCTTTCAGCATTTCCGGGTTAAAATAAGACAGCACGATCAATAACGCATCATACACAAAATGCCCCAATATGGAAATCCATAAACTGCCACTGTACCAATATGCCAGCCCCAGGAAAATACCCAGGAGCAACCGGGGCACAAACCCATAAAACTGCATATGCAAGGCAGAAAATAATATAGCAGCCACTGCTATTCCTGCCACGGGGCTCCTAAACATCTTTATCAGCAGCCGTTGTGCCATTCCCCGAAAAAGCAGTTCTTCGCCTACAGCAGCTAATCCTGCAATACAGGCTATATTAAGCAGCAGCTCGCTGATAGTTTGTTTTGCCAACAGGGCATTTATACTTTTGGCAGCACTCTCTTCTCCATTCTTCATCCATCTTTCTATCGATGAAGGGAGCTGTATATTCCTGTTTAATTCTCCCACCAGGTTGATCAACGGAATGGAAACGATCATGATACCAATGCCTGCCGCAATGTATGCAGCATTAGAAGGCCTTTTTAATCCAAGGTATTTTTTGGAGTCCGTACTAAAAAGCCAGGTACATATAACAACAGGAAGTACAAAAAAACTGATAAACTGAATGATCAGTGTACCTCTTATTATGAAATTCGTTTCGGGTTTGCTGTAATCCCATTTAGAAAAATCACTCACTTCTAAAAGTGTTTTGCCAGTTATTTTACCAAGGACAGAGGCTCCAAGCAAACCGAATATAAAAAGACTGACCAATGTAATGCTGATCAGTACCAGGAACTGACTCCAGGCTGGCCTTGTTTTTAATAGTCCTCTCATTAGAAAACTCCCGTTTTAGGTTGTAAATTTGCTGCTTGCACTCCGAAGCCCCGGCGAAGGAGTGTTCTTATAAATGGTAAAGATAGGCAACATACAACTACCTGAGTTTCCGCTGCTTCTGGCGCCCATGGAAGACGTAAGCGACCCGCCGTTTCGTGCCGTGTGCAAGGATAATGGCGCCGATCTGATGTACACCGAATTCATCTCTTCCGAAGGATTGATACGGGATGCCATAAAGAGCCGGAAGAAACTGGATATTTTCGATTATGAGCGGCCGGTGGGCATACAGATATTTGGTGGCGATGAAGAAAGTTTGGCATTGGCGGCTAAGATAGTTGAGGTGACCAATCCAGATCTGCTTGACATCAATTTTGGCTGCCCTGTAAAAAAAGTGGCGTTGAAAGGTGCCGGGGCCGGTGTACTAAAGGATATTGACCTGATGGTGCGGTTGACATCGGCTGTCGTTAGATCAACCTCATTGCCGGTTACTGTAAAAACAAGGTTGGGATGGGATGATAAGACCCGGAACATTGAAGAAGTGGCAGAGCGGCTGCAAGATGTGGGTATAAAAGCACTGGCCATTCACGGACGAACAAGAACACAAATGTACAAAGGGGAAGCCGACTGGACACTGATCGGCAAAGTGAAAAATAATCCACGCATTACTATTCCCATTTTTGGTAACGGTGATATTGATTCTCCGGAGAAGGCAGTGGAGTATAAAAATCGCTACGGTGTGGATGGTATTATGATTGGCCGTGCTGCCATCGGTTATCCCTGGATATTTAATGAGATAAAACATTTTGTAAACACGGGGGAGCATTTACCAGCGCCAACTATTGAAGACCGGTTATTTGTTTGCCGCAAACATTTACGTAAATCCATTGAATGGAAAAACCCGGTGGTAGGCATTAATGAAATGCGGCGCCACTATGCCAATTATTTAAAGGGGCTGCCGAACATCAAAGAGTTTCGTAATAAACTGGTGACCTTAAAAACAGAGGAAGAATTGAATGAAGTCTTCGATGAGATAGCAAGAACCTATGGCGGCTATGAGTTTGAAAAAATGCCGATCGAGCTGGTGAACTATCATGAGAAATGCCCGGTGAATTAAGCCCAGTATTCTTTCATTAATTCATTTGACCATCCAGGTTGCCTGATCTCTCCGGCAGGTAAAAACTCTTTCATCACCGGCTTTATATCTACTATTGGTGTGCCATCGATCGCATCTAAATATTTTACCCAGATCTTATTGCTCTCTCTTTTTACTAATTCAACAGTAGTGAGGCCAAGTGCATTAGGTCTGTCTTTTTTTCGCTGCGCAAATATGCCTGCTTCAGGCCAGTTGGTGTTTCCTCTTGGATGATGTTTGAAAACAGCCTTTGCTTTATCAGATTGATGAAAGTGAAAAATAATTTCGAGATGAGAAAAGGCATCAATGCCTTCAAAAGCTTCGGCCGGAATTCCGGGAGCTAATTCAATTTCGCTGATGACATTTCCCCAAAAATCATCCGATAAACCAGTGCGGGTGTTTTTTACAAAAGCTACCGGGTGTAAGACAATATCCATAAGATCTATTTAGATGTTTTTGCAAGGCCAACAACAGACACCAGGAACCAGGTTCCTTCCAGTATCACAAATGGCCAGTAGTTAATAAGTACAGAAGCATAACAGGCCAGCCCGGCACCAATGATATTCAGCAGGAAAAACAATTTTCCTCTCCCATTTATCCAGCCAAACGTATTGCAGAAATAAGCCAGCAGGATGAGACCAACGCCAACGGTCCCGATAATATCTGTGTAGCTCATGTCTTTCCTTGTATAAATGATTCGATGCCTTTGGTGTACACTTTTCCTCTTTTCTCTGCAAAGAAATCTGCCGCTAAGGCAAGCAGGGCCATTACCGCCAATGCCAATCCGAAGCCCCGCCAGAAATCATTTTTAATATCCCGGATAAAATAAATGTACAAGCCTGCACCCAGCAGCAAAAGAAATAGTTCGACATAGCGGAAGACAACAAAGTTCTCCATCACCGTTTTCATGCGGGGCAGTTCTTTGTCTTTCAGTTCGCCGGGGTTCATGTCATAGGCATACACATTCCGTTGGCGGTCACCATCGCTTCTTTTGTACACTGTATAGCCTATCACTGCAAGCAACAACCCGATAAGCAATAACGGAATGGCGGCACCTTTATAAAAATTTGTTTTTTGAAAAAAGAAAAAGACAAGAGCGGTTATGATACCAGCTATGCCAATAAACAGGAACAACAGGCTTTCCTGCTTCTCTCCATTGAAATATTTTTCGATATCAGCTTTAACAAACATGGTCTTATTTTTTAACGGCATTGATGGCATTCAGCACATCCTTGCTCAGCGGAGAAATGGAAGGATCAAAATAATGGATCAGCATCCCCTGCTCATCCAATAGGTATTTAGAAAAGTTCCAAGATGGAAACGTATTATTCCAGCCATTTTGGGCAGGATCAGTGAGCCACCGGTACACACTATTTTGTGAAACTGATTTTATTACTATGCTTTTTTGCATCAATGGAAAAGTGATCCCAAAATTGGCTTTACAGAATTCCGCAATATCCGCATCGGTCCCTTTTTCCTGTTCTTTAAAATCATTAGCGGGAAAACCGATCACCACCAGTTTCTCTTTGTTTTCTTCTGCTAATTTTTGCAGATCATTGTATTGGTTTGTATAGCCACAATCGCTGGCTGTATTTACCAGCATGACCTTTTTCCCTTTCAGAGAAGCAAAATCCAATGTATCACCATTATTCAACACTCCCCGGAGTGAATAAAAGGAAACAGGTGGTTGCTTATTTCCGGAAAGTTCTTTTGTTCTTTTCCCCGTCAATTTTGTAAACCACATCCAGGCAGGATACACGGCTTTCAATACTTTTTGTCTGTAGGTCATATTTTTGGAATTACGGTTAGCTATTTCTACATATGTGGCAAAGGCCAGGATGAATACTAACAGAACAACTGCTACCCGTTTTAGTTTTCGATATTTCTTTTTTGCCGCCATTATCTTATTACCCATTTAAATAATTTCAGCTTACCCTTGAATGGCGGATACTTAATATTGGGGTCAAACCAGGTGGGTGTTTTCATCACGGCTTTCTTGTGGCTAAACGTATCAAAGGAGTACTCGCCATGATAACACCCGGTACCACTAAATCCCCTGCCGCCAAAGGGCAAATTATGATTGGTTAGATGCCAGCTCGAATTATTGACGCAGCAACCACCTGCGGGTACTGCTTCCAGCCATTTTTTTTCTTTTTGTTTGGCGGACGTATAAATATAAAAAGCCAGCGGATTAGGATGTTTGTCAATAATGGCTTTTGCCTCTTCCATTTCAGTAAATGTAATAACAGGTAATACCGGTCCGAAGATCTCATCTGTCATAACCGGTGCATCTAATGGCACATCGGTAAGGATAGTGGGTTCAATAAAAAGTTTTTCTTTATCTGTTCTTCCCCCGGTCACTTTTGTGCCGCTGGATAAATACCCGCTGATGCGGTTGAACTGCTTTTCATTAATGATCTTTCCGTAATTATAACTTTCCTCCGGTTTATCGGTAAAGAATTGCTGTATGGTTTCCTTCATAGCATGTAGCAATTGCTCTTTCACCGATGCATGCACCAACAGGTAATCCGGCGCCACACACATTTGCCCGGCGTTGGAAAATTTTGTCATCACAATACGACGGGCTGCCACTTTAATATTGGCATCGCTTTCCACCACGCAGGGACTTTTGCCGCCCAGCTCCAGTGTAACGGGAACTAATCTTTCCGCTGCCATTTTATAAATGATACGGCCCACAGTAGTGCTGCCGGTGTAAAAAACATGGTCAAATGAAAAGTTATTCATCATCTCCGGTATCACTGTAGCTCCGTCGCCCTGCACATAAAGAATATATTCTTTTGGAAACACCTCTTCAATGATCTTTTTCATCACCGCATCCGTAGCTGGCGCAAACTCGCTGGGTTTCAGCACCACACAGTTGCCTGCAGCAATGGCTCCGATCAGCGGGTTGATAAGTAATTGAAATGGATAATTCCAGGGGCCGATGATAAGCACCACACCCAGTGGTTCTTTGATAACCTTACTGCCAGATGGCAGGTTTAGCAGGTTCGTACTTTTATTGTCAGGCTCCATCCAGTTACGCAGATGCTTCATTGCGGCATTGAGTTCTGCTATCACCAGGCCCGTTTCCGTGACCCAGGTTTCTTCAGGGCTTTTTTTCAGGTCGGTGTATAAAGCGTCATACAGGTCCTGTTCATGGCTGAGGATAGATTGTTTCAGCTTTTTTAATTGCTCTTTGCGAAAAGCAAATGGCTTTGTGCTGTCGCTGTTAAAATACTGCCGCATTTTTTCCAGGCTGGATATGTCTGCCATTAATTCTAATTTTACACCAAGTTATACCAATTGGCTTTCTAAATTAAACGGAATTTTCTGGTATAACGCCGGTGTTGTAATCGTTTAGACCAATAGATTGGCCTGTTACGAATACACAATCGGTATCAGGCAAAACTCCCCGCTCCATGACAGACGAATACTATATGATGCAGGCGTTGAAAGAGGCCAAAAAGGCTTTTGAGGATGACGAAATTCCCATTGGCGCTGTGGTAGTGGTCAATGAAAAGATCATTGCACGGGGCCATAATATGACGGAGCGGCTGAATGATCCTACGGCCCATGCGGAAATGATTGCCCTTACATCTGCATTTAATACACTTGGCAGTAAATATTTACCGGAAGCCACTTTATATGTAACGGTGGAGCCCTGCCTGATGTGTGCCGGCGCTATTTACTGGAGTAAGATCCATAAGATCGTATATGGGGCTGATGATGAAAAGAACGGGTATAAAAAAACGACAGTTGCCAACTGGCCTTTTCATCCCAAAACAGAACTGATACGGGGTGTAATGAAAGAAGAATGTGCACAACTGATGAAAGACTTCTTTAAAAACAAAAGATAGTTATGGCAAAATCTTTGTTGTCGAAAAAGACAATTGTTACTCATCCGGTTACCGGCACGGAAAGAAAATTTGATGCTGCAATTTATGACCCTGTCAAATCAGCTATCCTCCAAAGCCTGAAGGGTAGTAAAGGAAAAACATTTACTGAATTAACAGACGATGTAGTAAAGATCATCCGGAAGAAAATACCGGGTTTTAAAAAATCGATCCCGTGGTATACTATTTCCATCCGTCTTGATCTGGAAACAAGAGGGATCGTGGAAACTTTTACCGAAAAAGGGAAAAAAATGAACCGTCTGAAAAAGTAGTTTTCGAAATAAGAAACAATTCACCGGGTATCACCTTTTTTTAAACTCACTATTACTACTTTTGTTATCCTTATTGAAACAAATCCAAAATCATTTACTCAAAAATCTAAAATAAAATTATGGCATTTACATTAGCACCGCTCCCATATGCACACGATGCACTGGAGCCGTATATCGACACACTGACCATGCAGATTCATCATGGCAAGCACCACCAGGCTTATGTTGACAACCTGAACAAAGCAGTAGCCGGAACGGAACATGAAAGCAAAACGCTTGAACAATTGATTGACCATGCAGGTTCCATCAGCGCCGCAGTGCGCAATAATGGCGGTGGTCACTGGAACCATACTTTCTTCTGGGAAAGTTTGAAAAATCCCGGGCTAAGCGATGTGGTAAATGCCCCGTCTGGCAAATTGGCCGATGCGATCAATGCAGCATTTGGTTCATTTGATACTTTTAAAGAAAAATTTGCCGCCGCCGGAATGACCCGTTTTGGAAGTGGATGGGCCTGGCTGATAAAGAATAAAGAAGATGGCAAACTGGCCATCACCTCTACTCCCAACCAGGACAACCCCCTGATGGATGTGGCTGAAGTAAAAGGTACTCCTGTGTTGGGTGTGGATGTGTGGGAACATGCTTATTACCTGAAATACCAGAACAAAAGAGCTGATTACCTTGCTGCATTCTGGAATGTGGTAAACTGGGATAAAGTGGCGGAGCGGTTTTAATGATCGCCGAATTGCTTATAAAAGAAAAACCCTGCTTTTGTAGCAGGGTTTTTCTTTTCTGTTATCCTTTTATTATTTGCATTTATCCATTACTTCTTTCATAATGACATCTGCTTTTTCATTCATTTCTTTATCCCCTTTCTTGTCTTCATACTTTTTGGCCATTTTTTCACGGTAGGCATCCATTTCCTTTTCCAGGTCTTCCAATTCCTTTTTCGCTTTCTCATCAGTGGGATCTTTTGCTTTCAGTTTGCTTTCCTTACAGCGATAGTCTGCCATTTTTCTTACATCGCTGTCAAAAGAGGAAGAGGATCCGCAAGAAAACATTGCAACTACAATGACTACTACTGCAACAGACAAATAGCTTTTTTTCATTTGATTGTGTTTGTGGTAACAAGTTTAGGTTTTGAAAAAGGCCTTAGTAAAGACGGATACAAGTTATGATTAAACCCAGTAAATAAAAAGGGTTGAAACCTGGGCCTCTTAGCGGGGATGGTTCAGCCGGTTTACAGCTTCAATCCGGTTATTAACGTGCAGTTTGGTATAAATATTCTTCAGGTGCTTGGTAACGGTGTGCACACTTATATACAGTTTAGCGGCCACTTCTTTTACCGCCAATCCGGTTGACAGCAATTGTAATATCTCGTTTTCCCGGTCAGACAGTTCAGAAAGCCGGGGCAGGCTTTGCTTCGACTGAAAAGTGTTTATTACTTTTTTGGCAATGTACCTGCTCATTGGAGCTCCACCATCATGTAGTTCCTTTAAAGAGTCAATGATCTCCTGCGGCATAGAGTCTTTTAAAATATAACCGCTGGCGCCGTTTCTCAATGCATTAAATACGTATTCATTATCATCATAAAAAGAGCATACCATGCACTGTACTTCCGGCGACAGCATTTTTATTTCTGAAATAAGGTCCACTCCATTTTTTTTCCCGGGTAGTTTTATATCTACAATAGCAATTTCCGGTGGATGCTGAATAATATGGGGTAATGCATGCTCTGCTGAAGAGTAGCTGTGAAGAATAGTAAAGTAGGCTGATCGGTTTATCAGCTCCTCCAATCCTTCCCTGTAGTTTTTGTCATCTTCTATTATAGAGACCGTAATCAAAGCCCAAATTTGTAAACAAGATACAGAATTATTGTCTGCTCCAATAGCCTGTCATAAATAAACTGCTCATGCCCGGTAGTATTGTCATGGAACGGGATCATACCCGCTGCCGCCCCAGGGATGACACCGGCTTATTCTCTTTACAGCCAGCCACATGCCTTTTACAATACCGTGTTTTTTCAAGGCTTCGGATGCATAATGGGAGCAAGTGGGGGTGTAGCGGCACTTAGGGCCCAGCCAGGGAGAAATGACCCATTGGTAAATTTTTATCAGGACAATAAATGGTACCGCTAATACAAACCCTATTGCCTTTATTATTTTCTTTATAAAATGATTATGCTTCAACCAGTTTGTATAATTTATCAGCAATTATTTTTACAGACTCAAACACTTGTTTATAATCCGGCAATTCTTTACCCGTGTAAATTAGAAAGAGGTGAAGCCCCCGGTTAGCCTGATCCAATTTCTCTTTCAATGGATTCTTTTGCAGCCGCCATGCCTCCTTTGTCAGTCGTTTTATTCTGTTTCTGTCAACCGCCTTTTTAAAATTCCTGGTACTGGCCCCCGTTCCGGTCAATAATCCTTTATCCGCCATTATACTATAATGAACCCGGAAAGGCGTTATTGTAAACCGTTTCCCTTCCTGAAAAAGGTGTTCGATGGCCTTACGGCTTTTCAGCCGCTCTGCTCTGCCAAAAGTATATGTCTTCTTTCCAGCCACCTTAAATTACATAACATAAAAAAACTCCGATAATAAATTACCGGAGCTATAAATATAATGAGCTTACTGCTTCGTTTCGCCTGGTAAGGCAAAGCTATCAACAGCCTCTTATTTCAGTTTACTCTCATCAGATACCGTCAGCTTTTTACGGCCTTTGGCACGGCGGCTGGCCAATACTTTACGGCCATTGGCAGTTGCCATACGCTTACGAAAACCGTGTACCGTTTTACGACGCTTGCGATGAGGTTGGAATGTACGTTTCATTGTTTTATTTCTTTTTCACTTTTTATCCGCCGGGGCGGGTTTTGAAATGCGGTACGGAGAAGCGTACCAGTTTCAAATTCGCCTGTTCAGATTAGGTCACCACACCCACTCCAATCCCAGGCGGGATGAAAGGACGGCAAAGGTAGGGGAACGAAGCCAGAAACTGGCTGCCGGAAGGCTGAAAGTTTGTTCTTCAGCTTAAGGTTTTGATCCTATACAGCCTGTTTGTCCAAATCAACATGCAAGGAGTTTATTTCGGTTCCATAGAACACAGAGGCGTGATTATCAAAATCTTGCGTTGAATCAGTGGTATAAAATGCCCGCTTACCGTTTTTGCTGCAACGGCTTTCCATTTCCGGATGACGCTGCAAATAATCAGCGAGGCTGTCCGCAACAATTTCACCCTGGGAAACCAGCTTTACCCCTACAGGCAGGTATTCTTCAATTTTTTCCTTCAACAGCGGGTAATGAGTACAGGCAAGTAATATCACATCAATATCTTCTCCTTTTTCAAAAATATTATGCAGGTTCTTTTTTATAAAATAATCAGCGCCATGACTGGTGTGTTCGTTGCTCTCTACCAATGGCACCCAAAGAGGACAGGCCTCCTGGTACACATTCAGGTCCGGGGAAAATTTTGCTATCTCCATTGGATAAGATTCAGATGTCACGGTTCCATTGGTAGCTAATATCCCAACACTATTGGTTTCTGAAAAGCTTCCAATCACTTCTGCAGTCGGCCTGATTACCCCCAGCACTCTTTTCCCGGGAGCTATAACGGGCAGATCGTTTTGTTGTATTGTTCGCAGTGCTTTGGCGGAAGCAGTGTTGCAGGCAAGAATAACCAATGAACAACCCTGGTCAAAAAACCATTTTACACATTGCAGGGTATAATGATATACTGTTTCAAAAGAACGGTTGCCATAGGGCGACCTGGCATTATCACCCAGGTAGATATAATCGTATTGAGGAAGCTTATTTACAATTTCCTTTAATACGGTAAGGCCACCATACCCGGAATCAAACACACCGATAGGAGCTTGCTGTTGCATAACACAAAAATAAGCAGTGCGGTGCCGGTACCACCTAAAAAAATAAACCCCATTATGCAAAACATAATGGGGTTGTCAAACAGGTCCTGAATTTATTTTCCGCCAGCCCCCGGTTTAGGGATGGGCACTTTCAATTTTGCGGCTACTGCTGCTATCATATCATCTCCGTCAGGGGCCACCAGCAAGGCTTCTTTAGAGAGCACATGGGTGTATCCCTTTTCTTTTGCCACCAGCTTTACTGCGTCATACACTTTTCTGTAAATAGGGGCGAGCAATTCATTTTGCCTGGTTTCCAATGCCTGGTTCACAATTTGCTGCCAGTTTTGTATTTGATAAATAAGAGAAGGTAATTCTTCTTCTATTTGCTTACGAACGATAGAAGGTGTTTTTAATGAATCACGGTACACACTGTCTTTGTACTGGTACAAAGCAACAATCTGTGCATACTTGGGGTTGATAGAGTCGGCCTGGTAGCGTTCCAGTACAGAATCAATTTTAGCTGTTTCAGGCATGATGCTTACCATATCATCAATTCGTATGTACCCGATCTTAATTTGAGCATTGGCATTGTTGGCAAACAAAAGACCCGTAGCCAGAACAACTGCTGTAAGGAATTTTTTCATCTTTAATTTTAATTATTGTTTGGTTTGTTTATCGAGGCCTTCTTCAACAAGCAAAGAATTGCCCTAATTATTGCTTTTTAATGATTCTTAAAGTAGTGGGTTAGTTGCCTTGCCTGGTTTCAGCCTTCCGGCTTTTAACTTTTTTAACACTTACTTTATCCCCAGTTCTTTCAGTACATCTTCGCTCTTGTCCAGTTTAGGGTCGGCAAATATAATAGTAATTCCTTCACTTTTGTCCAGTACAAAATCATACCCCCGCACCACTGCCAGTTTTTGAACAGCATTGTACACTTTATCCTGTATCGGCTTTATCAATTCCTGTCTTTTTTTGAACAGATCTCCTTCAAAACCAAAGCGTTTGCGCTGCAGGTCCCTTAGTTCTTTTTCTTTATTAAAAAGCTGGTCTTCCCTTTTTTTCTTTAATTCATCACTGAGCATTACCTGCTCGGCTTCGTAATTTTTGTACATATTGTCCAGTTCCACCTGCTTACCATCAATATCTTTTTGCCAGCCGGCCGCCACATCATCCAGCTGTTTTTGAGCTTCTTTATAGTCTGGCATTTTGTCCAGGATGTACCGGGTATCAATAATGGCATATTTCTGAGAAAAAGCCAACAGGCCGGCTCCCAGTGCGAATACTAACAGGACGATCTTTTTCATAGATGTATTATTAATGTTTAATGATCTGAATTTACAACTATTAATCCGGCTCTACGCCCAGCATGAAGGTAAACCGTGAAGCGCCTTTCAGCCCGGTTTGGCCGGAATTCAGCCGGTCGAGCCCTACCCCATAATCAAATCCAAGCAAACCAAACATCGGCAGGAAGAAACGCATACCTACCCCTACGCTCCGGCGCAACCGGAAGGGGTTATAATCTTTATAATTATACCAGCCATTGGCTGCTTCAAAAAAGGTTAAGGCATAAATAGTACTGCTCGGATTGGTTACCAGCGGGAAACGGAGCTCTAACTGGTATTTGTTGAATATGGTAAAAAAGTTCTGCGCACTTTGCTGATCCGGGTTTACTGTTGGGTCAGAGGATTCATAAACCGGGTAACCCCGATGGGCCACGATATCATACCCGATCAGGTAATTATTCTGGCTCAACCCTGCGTCTCCCACCTGGAATCTCTCAAATGGTGTATAGTCGATCTTCTTATTATACCGGCCAAGAAACCCGTATTTCGCAGCTATTTTCAATACCAGCTGACGGTTCTTATCTGCACCCATTGGTTTGCCGATAGGCACATACCATTCTGCATTGAACTTCCACTTATGATACTCCGGATTTTTATAAGGGTCAGCCGACTTGGCCACCTCAGGATTAAATAATGAATAAGGCGGTGTAAACTGAACGCTGGTAAGGAAACTGGATCCGCTGGTTGGATATATCGGGTTGAACACCGAAGACCGTTGCAAACCAATTTTGAAGCTTAATATATTAGATGTTCCAGTGGGACTTGCTCCCGGAAAGATGCCATAGTTCAATCTTTTATATTGCGTAAAATTAATGGCGTACACCAGGCTGAAAAAATCATCCGGCCATTTTAGCTGTTTTCCTAATGACAGGCCGACTCCGAAAGAGCTAAGTTTTGTTGTATCATTAAACACAGCCCGTCCTGTAAGAGCATCATACTGGCCATTTCTGAAATTGCTTTTGTTCAGTGAAAAGGTCAGTGAATTTCTTTTCTTTCCTCCGAGCCAGGGCTCGGTAAAAGAGAAACTGTATGATTGATATGCTTTACCGTTTGACTGAACTCTTAAACTCAGCTTTTGACCATCGCCGGTGGGCAATGGATCCCAGGAAGATTTTTTCCAGATATTGCGGATAGAAAAGTTGTTGAACGTAACACCGAGTGTGCCTGTAAGACCTACTCCACCACCCCAGCCGGCTGATAATTCCAGCTGATCGGAAGATTTTTCCTCCAGTTTCCAGTTAATATCTACCGTACCATCGTCTGAATTGGGAACTACTCCCGGCTCAATCGTTTCCTGGTTAAAGAATTGAAGATTGGCCAGTTCCCGCTGAGAACGTATCAGGTCGGCCCTGCTGAATAATTCCCCGGGTATGGTACGCAGTTCCCGGCGTATCACATAGTCTTTTGTTTTTTCATTACCGGCAATGCTTACATTCTTTATTCTTGCCTGTGGTCCTTCAATGATCCTTATTTCATGATCGATCGTATCATTGTACACAGCTGTCTCCACAGGCTCTACCCGAAAGAACAGGTACCCGTCATCCATATATAAACCACTGATGTCGCCACCTTCCTGGGAGGCTTCTTTTCCAAGCCTTTTATTGAGGATACCAAGGTTATAAATATCCCCCTTATTGATTCCCAGCAGCACATTGAGTATTGAATCAGTGAATTTTGAATTTCCTTTCCATGATATGTTGCCAAAATAATATCGTTTCCCTTCAGATACCCTCAGGTCCACATTCATGTTACCTGTTTTGGTATTGAGCTGTGTATCTGCTACTATCTGTGCGTCACGATAGCCAAGTGAGTTATAATAATCGAGCACTTTGTTTTTATCTTCTTCATACTTCTTTGGATCAAATTTAGCGGCGCTGAATAATTTAAACCGGAAGTAAGGATCAAGTAATCGTTTGGTTTTGCTGAGTGAGAGAAACCCCCAGTCCTTCAGGTATTGGCTGAAAGAAAAAGGTTTAGTATCGCCATACGGGCTGGGCTCCGGATCTGAATGCAGGGTGAACTTGGTCATTTCCTTGGTGCCCTTCATTTGTTTTTTCAGCCGGATATCATCCACGTTCTCATTGCCATAAAAGCGAACATTGTCTATGCGGACCTTTTCGCCTTTATCAACGTAAATGGTCATCATATTGGAGTTCACAAAAAAAGTGTCCGGTTTTTCATCAATGCTCACTTTTACATTCCGGAATCCTTTCTCAGAAAAATGTTTGGTGATCTTTTCGGTAAGCTCTCGTCGGGTATTATCTGTAATGATCGTTTGCTTGGCAAGGTTTATTTTTCCCTGTATATCTTCTTCTTCTGATTTTTTGATGCCTACAAACTTAAAGTTTCCGTGACGGGGCCGTTCCTGCAAGTTTATTTCCACCCACACTTTATCGTCTTCTATTCGGGTGATATACACCTGCACATTGGAAAAGAAACGTTGTCTCCACAAGCTGGCTATGGCTTTGGCAAAAATATCCTCACCCGGGTGCATAAACTTATCGCCCGGCAACAGGTTGGTGATGGATGCAACAATCGACGTATCAAGAAATTTCACCCCGGTGATCACCACATTGGCAATGGTATATTCTTTTGGAATACGGACTGTTTCCCAGTCCAGCAATTTGGGGTCGATAGAAGTGGGTTTGAGAGTATCTTCCTGTGCCTGTAAAGTGAATACGGATACAACTGCAGCTATCAAAGTAACACTAAACCTTAGTAAAATTTGTTGCATGTTTGTTTGTTCAAAGTCAGTCTGAAAAACCGGAAATCGGCTCTAAATCATTCTATTCGAAATCCTCCCCCGGTTTGGTTGAGGCGGCAAAATAACGGTAAATATTTGAAGTCTTTGTTAAAGAAAGGGGGAAAGCTGTCAAATAAGTCATATCGGGTCAGGCAGACTGTATCAGCGTTCAAATATGACGTAATTATCCTATCAGGCTCATTTACTTATATGCCCTTCTGGTTTTTCCTCCACCTGCTCACTTGTTTTTCCAAACCGTCGTTCCCTGCCCTGGTAATCGAGTATGGCCTCATACAGGTTTTCTTTTCTAAAATCGGGCCAGCGGACATGAGTAAAATATAGCTCTGCGTAGGCTAATTGGTACAGCAAAAAGTTGCTGATCCGGTATTCACCACTGGTCCTTATCATCAATTCAGGGTCGGGAAAGGCACTGGTACACAAGAACTTCTGTAAAACATCCTGGTCTATTTCTTCTACATGCAGTCGCCCTTGTTTTACTTCGTAAGCAATATTTTTTACAGCATTCAGCAATTCCCAGCGGCCGCTATAGCTCAGCGCCATGATCAGGTTCAATCCCGTATTTTCTTTGGTGATTTCAAGGGCTTCGTCCAGCTCTGTTTTTGCATATTCAGGCAGCATGTTCATATCCCCGATTACGTGCAGCCGTATATTGTTTTTATCCAGGCTCTCTACTTCTTTGCGTATGGTGCTTACCAGCAATTCCATCAGCCCCACTACTTCATATTCGGGCCGGTCCCAGTTTTCGGTGGAAAAGGCATAAAGGGTCAGGTACCCTACTCCCAATTCTGCACAGCCTTCCACGATATTTCGTACACTCTCCACCCCATGAAAATGCCCGAAAAGGCGGTCTTCACCTTTTTCTTTTGCCCAGCGTCCATTTCCATCCATGATGATGGCAATGTGGCAGGGCAGGCGGTCTTTATCTATTTTTTCTAAAAGCTGCGACATGGGTCTGTTCATCCTTTTTTGAGAAGGCTTCAAAGGTACAAAAAACAATCCCGATAGCTAAGCTATCGGGATGAATTAGCAAATCATGCTTCGGGCTTTTTTCGAAATGGAACCCCTTTAGTTCTTTCCCCAAACGGCTATCCTTGATCTTCCTCTCGCAAAGCCTTTTGTTTCGTACCAGAATTCTATTTTGGTCAAATGCCTGAGGCCACCGTCCATATCTATCACCCGGCTTTCAGAGCCCTGGGCAAACCGGTTGCGAAGCTCTACATTCTGAACCGAACCGTTATCAAAATAAATTTTCATGGAGTACATTTTTAACGGGCCATCTGTTACTTTCAGTTTGATCTGGCGAACGTCGTCTTTCCAGTTTCCAAAATGAATCACATCATGGTCCACACCAAAACCTACTTTTTTATCTTCAAGAAAAAACCAGTCTCCTGCAGCTTTTTTCGCTGGTGTGCTGGTAGTGGTAAAAGATGTTGCTAAGGCAAAGACAGCAATCATCATTGTACTGAATAATACTTTTGTCAGGCGCATAGTAAATGAAATTTGGTTAAAGAAATTTGATTTTCAGGATAGACCTGAAGATGTTTCAACAGGTTTAATGATACCACTAAATAAGTAATTAAATGGTAAAACGCCATCACTTCCTGTGATTTTGTTACCGCACAATTCGTTCAATAAGTTATTTTGCCGTCGGGCATTTGTAAGATTGCAGGTTGAAGGAAACATGGAACATCGCTGTTACAAACTGGTCTTTTTGCCTGCTCTGCCCCCGTTGCCGTCCAATAACGCCACCAATAGGCTCCCCCAACTCATATGACCTGTCGTAAAGCAGGCGGGCATTTGAAGGGCTTCCATCAACATTCAGCGGAAATATGCTTGGATCAACATAGGTTTTACTTACATCATCCAGGTAGTCTGTATTGGTAAACCGGTGCAGTACTTCAAATCCGATATTGATCCTGTCGTTCAATGAGTATTTTACACCACCGCCAAAAGGAATGCAAATGGCCATGGAACTGTACTGTTTTCTGTCGGGATATAAAGCACTTCCCTGGCCTTCTGTGCCCAAGGGGCGTAAAGGTACTTTCACTCCTTTCAGGTAAGCATAGGGATCATAGCTAAAGATGCCGGCGCCAAAAGTGATGTATGGGGTAAAGCTGTACTGTGGCTCTCCGGGCATGAACCTGAAAAAGTTGAAATCGCCCTGTAAAGTAAGTTCCCACACTTTGCTGTTAAAGCTCAGGTTGCGGGCATACATGTAGGGATTATGTGTATTGTACTGATCTGAATAGCCCAGTTGCGCAAAACTTGCCCCTATTCTCAGGGCTATATAATTTCCAAAATTCTTTCTAAAAAAGGCTGTGGCAGCAATTTTTGGAGTATTTAAGCGGGCTTTGGTATTCAAATCCCCAAAATAATGGCCGGCGCCAACACCAAAGCCAAATTCACCTTCCTGCACAATAGCTTCCTGCGCCTTAACGGTGGTGGTGGAGAAAAAGGCTGCAAGCATGATGACAACAGCGGCAAAGTACTTTCTTATCATAACTATTAAATATGGTCCGGGATTTATTTAGAACGTTAAAAGTACTATTTTCTTATAATTCAGAGGCTGTTTAGTTCCGTTTATCCAGCCCCCAGGTAAGTTTATTCCTCAGCGTTTGCAGAAAATTATTCTCGCTGAGGCGCACCAGGCTGATGTCAAAACGCTCCTTCTTTACAGCCAGTTGTACGTCCTTACTCACAATCTCTCTTCGGGAATCCAATGCACAGATGATCTGGTCGGCCCGGCTTTCAATTTCAAAGGAAATGATGTTATTATCGGGCACGATTATCGGGCGAACGTTGAGATTATGTGGCGCCACCGGGGTAATGACAAAGCTGCCCGAATCCGGAAATACCACCGGACCGTTGCAACTGAGCGAATAACCGGTTGAGCCTGTGGGGGTGGCCACTATCAGCCCGTCTGCCCAGTACGTATTCAAAAACTCCCCGTTGAGGTAAGTGTGGATCTTGATCATGGAAGCCACATCCCGCTTATGAATAGAAAACTCATTCAGGGCATAGGGCACATTGCCAAAAAGGGGGATATTGGCATCAATGTGGATCAGTGTTCGCACATCTGTTACATAGGTTCGCTGTGCAATTGCTTTTAAAGCCTTATGCATTTCATCTCTTCCAATACTTGCCAAAAAACCCAGGCGGCCAAAATTGACCCCCATGATAGAGATCTTTTTTTCCCTTACCAGCGTTATCGTATCCAGTAAGGTGCCATCTCCGCCAAGGCTGATGATGAATTCCACGTCTTCTGTAAGGTCTTCAGAACTGGAAAATATTTTGGTGTCTGCAGGTAATTGAATGGTGCCCTTTATCTGTTCGAAAAACTGCTGAAAAATAACCGGTTCAATTTTTTGAATGGAAAGCTCGTCAAAAAACAACTGCACATCTTTTTGCTGTTCGTCTTCAAACACCCTGCTGTAAATGGCTGCCTTCATTTGTTTGGTTTAGAAGATGGATTTGCGGTGAACAAATATACCGTTTTGGCCCAACTGGTTAAAGGTCCATTCCAATTTGAATGTAACATCATAAAAAGTAAGGATGTCTATACCAAATCCACCGGAGTACAGCATTTTATTGGACAACCGGTTTTCTCCCGGCTCCGGGTTATGTACATAACCAGCGTTGCCATACATTTTTCCAAATATGCGTACAGGTATCCGCTCTGCTATTTTTCCTTTTTTCATTGGTGGTATCCGGATACTGAAATTCAACAGTTCCCTTGTCAGCGTGGTTTTCATATATCCGCCTGCCACACCATCCACCACATAGTATTCATAACCCTGCAGAAATGTTTCTCCATAACCGAGGAACCGCCGGTTGATATACGGTTGTTTGAATGGCAGTTTGATGGCGCCATACAAATTCAGGTTGAAAAACAATTTGGGGAATATCGTCCAGGTGCCCGAGCCTTTTGCATTTATCTGCCAGATATTGATCGCATTGTTGATACCACTTTTGCTAACGGATACCTGGGCTGCATATCCTTTGGTGGGATAAGGGATATAATCCAGGTCGTAATAACTCATGTTATAAAAAATACTGGGAAAGGAAGTGCTGTTTCGTCCTGATTTAAAATAATCCGGGTTAAGCTTCACAAGGGTATCCGTTACTTTTTCTGTATTATAACTTATACCAAAGCTATGACGGGTTTTAATAGCCCGCCGGTAGGTAAGTTCGGTGTATCCATTAGTAAAGCTGCGGACAAATGCATTTTCATTTTTGAGAAACACCTGTTTGTCAGCAACGGTATTATAATTTACTTCCCTGTTTTTCCCGGTGGCAAAACCTATTTTCAATCCCCACTTCAGGGCTTTGTCTATATACAGTCTGTCATAACTGAATGACACCTGCCGGGTGTACCCGCTTACGAGGTACAGGTTGAACTTATCATTTCTTCCGGTAGCATTATTGTACAATACTTTGGCCCCGAAATTTACCCGGGTCAGGCTGGCTTTTTGTTCTACGATCCATTGATTGAGGTTTCTGTCAACCGGTTTAAAGTAAGGCACCGGAAAAAGGTACCATCTTTCTTTTACGTCCACCGTTACATTTACAGTGCTTCCCACTACACTTTTTGCTGCCACCAGCACGTTGTGAAAAAGAGAAGTGTTCATCAGCTGGCGGCGGGCATGCTCAAATTTTTTGACCAGGTCGTTCAGCGGATATTGTTCCCCCGTTCTGAAGGGGATCTCCCGGAGCAGGATAAAGTCTTTTGTTTTTTTATTCCCGGTAATGGTGATATCACCAACGGTGACCATTGAAGAGATGGTGTCTGTAATTTTATAAACGCTGTCGATACCCGGTATTTGTGCCAGTAAAATGTGGCTACTCATCATTGCAATTATGAGCCCTGTGCAATATTTTTTTTTCCTCAGCATTCTTATGGAACAAGGTCTGTAAGATAACAGGATTTTTGGTATTGCCTCCCGTAAAGTGCTGGCGACCGGGATCAGATTTTCAGATAATTCATCAGGTTATCGTAATTGCTTCGCAATTCGTTGGCATATTGTTCTTCACCAAAGAAGTATTTAACATTATACTCATACCGTTGAAACGTGGCAATAATATCTGATATCTCCGATTTGTTGATACGGATAGTAACCTGCATCATGCCGGTTTCCGCATCATTGCTGGTATTCAGCTGTGTTATTTGTGCATCATTTGTTTCTACCAGTTTACTGATCTCATTAAAAGAATACTGGTTGCTTTCCATTTCCAGTACGATCAGTCCGCCGGGTTCATTCAGGCTCATAAACTCTGAAGCATATTTCAGCAGGTCACTGTAAGCAATAGTGCCCGTCAGTTCATTTTCTTCATTTACCACCGGTACCATGCTCAACCCGTTTTCTGCGGCAAGTTGTACAGCTTTTAAAAAATGTTCATTTTCTTTTGCGGCTATAACAGCAAAGGATTGTTTCACCGATTCCAGGTTAGCAGTATCATTTTCTGCCTGTAGCAGATCATCTTCACTGATAAGACCAATGTATTTGTCGCCTGCGGCAATAGGCAAATGAGTAACCTGGTTATCATTCATGAGTTGCAGGGCCTGGTACACCTTATCGGTCAGGTGCAGGTAAGGAAGTGCTTGAGATGGTAGTTCTCTGGTTAACATGGATAGCGGCTGTTTTATTTATTTTTTGCCTGTCATTTAAAACAGGACATCAACGATCAGGCAACTGTTGCAGGTTCGTTGAGTTTTTTCAAAAACTTGTGCAGAATGGCATTAAACTCTTCGGGTACTTCCATCATCGGCGCATGTCCGCATTTATCTACAAAATGAAGCTCACTATTGGGTATCAGTTTATGAAACTCTTTAGCTACAAACGGCGGAGTGATCGTATCATTGTTCCCCCATACCAATAATGTTGGCTGTTTTATCTGGTTCAGTTCTTCTCCCAGGTTATTTCGGATGGCACTTTTTGCCAATGCGATGATCTTTATGACCTTTATCCGGTTGTTGGTAATGTCGTACACTTCATCCACCAGTTCTTTAGTGGCCATTGCCGGATCATAAAAAGTCAGTTCTGTTTTTTTCTTAATATACTCGTAGTCGCCTCTTTTGGGATAGCTGTCGCCCATTCCATTTTCAAAGAGGCCGGAGCTTCCTGTAAGTATCAGCGATTTTATTCTTTCCGGGTGTTTCAGTGTATGCACCAGACCCACATGCCCCCCAAGAGAATTGCCGAGCAGGTGTACGTCTTTCAGGTCCCTGGCCTCCAGGAATTTATGTACAAATTTGGCCAGTCCGCCTACTGATGTATGCAAAATATCCATTTCCAGCAATGGAAGCATGGGCACTATCACTTTATAATGGTGGCGGAAATATTCAATAAGAGGTTGAAAGTTGCTCAGCGCTCCAAATAATCCATGCAACAGCACCAGTGGCTCCCCGCTGCCTTCTTCGATGTATTTGAACTTGTCCTGTTGTTTGATCTCGTACGTCATGGCAATCAATTCTGATTCTTTCGTGTTTACCGTTTTTTTCCTGAATTTTCAGAGGCTAAAATAGTCGATTTGGCGCAAAAAATAAGCAGAATGGGGTATAAAGAGAGGCCAATCCGGCAAATATAGGCGCAAAGGCCTTGTTTCAAAAAGATGTTTTCATGAATCCGCTGAAAAGCTTTCAGCTAATAAAAGAAATATCCTTGTATAAAAGTACAGAGCAAAAAAAGCTATGGTGCCGGAATTTCTTTTGAAACACCATCAAAAAAGGATTCCAGTTCCCCAAACATATCTTTAAATACCGGGATGACGGTACCAAACCCATTGATCGCTTTCGGCCCCCAGGGTTGTATAAAAGAATAAGTAACTGATTTTTGAATCGTTTCCGGCTGCACCAGATTTACCTGTTGAGCATAAAAAAGTAATACGCTAAGCACTACAATATAAATAGCAGCATACAAAACAATGCCTCCTAATTTATTTACCCAGCCCAGCAGTGCCACTTCAATAGTTCGTTCAATAGCATTTGCCCCCAGCCTGATCAATAAAACGATCACTAAGAAAACAACCGCAAAAGATATGACCGGCAGCCATTCGTCTGAGATCTTAACGGCTTTCCCAATATACCCGGCCACCACGGCTGATAATTTCATGGCTGCTGCCAGTCCAACAATAACAGCCACCAATGAAAACAGACCCACTATCAGACCCCGCTGATACCCTTTTATAACAGCTAATACTATTATTACAGCAAATATGAGGTCGATTAACATGAGTGTGTTTGAGGTTAAACGTTTATGCTGCGTTGTTTTGTAGGAATGAAATGCTAATAAACCTATAAACCTCCTGTTGTGCCTGTTATTTTGCCAGCAGTTCTTTTACTAAAGTGGATATCATTTTACCATCTGCCTTACCCGCCAGTTGCTTAGTGGCCGCTCCCATTACCTTTCCCATATCTGCAGGTGAAGTAGCACCCACTGCTGCAATGATAGCTGTAAGCTCCGCCTTCACTTCTTCCGCAGATAATTGTTTCGGCAAGAATTTTTCAATAACAGCGATCTCCTCTTCTTCTTTCTTTGCCAGTTCGGGACGGTTTTGCTGCTGAAATATTTCCAGAGAATCTTTCCTGCTTTTTACCAGCTTCTGCAACAGCTTTACTTCATCTTCTTCTTTTAATTCTCCGCCGGCACCTTCAGAAGTTTTGGCTAATAAGATGGCTGCCTTTATGGCACGAAGGCTTCTCAGCGCTGCTTCATCTTTGGCAAGCATGGCTGTTTTTAGATCGGTCATTATTTTTTGTTCGAGGCCCATGGTATGTAGTTTGAAGTTTCTTAAATATATATCGGAGGTCAGAGATCGGAAGTCGGAGGTCGGAGGTCCGGGATCTGACCTCTGACTTCCGACCTCTTATTTTAATCCGCCTTCTTTTCTTTCAACTGCTTCTCCCGGAAGTCAGCATAGAATTTCTTAGCAAACTCTTTCATTTCTTCCACCTGCTCCTGGTATTTGGTGGCCCGGCCGTAGGTATCTGCCATCGTCATCATGGTTTGATAAAAGAAATCAGCCATTTCATCCACCATCATATCTTTTGTCCAGAGGTCAATACGAAGCGCTGCTTTTTCTGCGCTATCCCAAAAGGATATCATCATTGCTTTTGCTTTTTGAGCATTTTCGGCCCCGGTATCGGTGGCACTCCAGGCAATGGAATCCGGCACCCGGTTCGCATCGGTCATTACATCAATGGTGATCGTAGATTTATTCATATAAAAAATTGAAAGTGGGCAAAGTTAACAATTCATACCCATCTAAGAGGTTTGTACATCACCGGTTCTGCATCTCAGGTTCCCGTTTTTAATATACACTCCCACATAATGGCGGCTGTTTTATCCCAGCTGTACCGTTGTGCCACTGCTGTGCCTTTTTGTATCAGTTCATTTCTCTTGCCTTCATCTTTATATAATAAGATCATTTGTGCAGCCAGTTCTTCATAATTTTCCGGGTTGGCATACAGTGCTGCTTCTCCTGCTATTTCCTGCAGGAATGGTTCTGCAGCTGAGATCACTGGTATCTTGCATTGCATGGCTTCCAGCTCCGGTACAGCAAATCCTTCACCTGCTGACGGAATTACCATTGCATATGCGGCGGCGGTTATGGCTGCCAGTTCTTTACCGGGCAGGCTGCCTGTCATTATTACATCCGTTCTGTATTTATAAGATTGCAAATTCACCCGGAAAGAATCATACTTCGGGTCGGGCTTTCCGGCCAGTACCAGCTTCATAGCGGTCTTTTGTTTTTTCTTGAATACAGAAAAAGCTTTTAGCAGGAGCATCAAATTTTTTTGTGGATGAATAGCTCCTGTGTACACAAAATATTCCATCCCGCCGGTATAAGTATCTTTTACCCGCTGCCGTTCTTCGGCATTCAGTGGAACAAAAAGTTCATTTGCGGCAGGATGCACCACGGTCATTTTATCCGGACTTATGCCATACTGTGCTTCAATTTCCTGTTTTAAAGAGGAGGAAACAGTAGCTATTGACAGCGCTTTAGTTAAATGATCAACAATATGTTTTTTATAATACCGCAATTGTGATCCTGTAAAGAACACCGGGCTATGGGCCAGAAGGCATTGTGGCACTTTAGCGGTAAGGGAGCAGTATCCATCGCAGCAAACAAACACATCCGCAGTATGTTTTTTTAATAATGCCGGTATCTTTATATCATACCAAAACTTGCGGAATAATAAGTGGTTGCCTGCCTGCCGGGTGATTATGGATTTGCAGTTGCCTCCAAAATCAAATTGCTCTTTTTCCGCCTTATCAGAAAGAAAAATGAACGTGTGTTCAGGATGTTGCTGTGCAATTCGTTTGAAAACTTCCTGTATAAAACAGCCGTACCCTTCCGGGTGACCGGTAAACAGTAAACGGGTATTAACAGCGATGGTCATGGAGGGGCAAAGGTATCGGTTGGTTTCGTTTGTTACGCCGTAAATAGCCAGCGGGGGCCCTGTAAAATAGGAAAATACGTACTGGTTTTTACTGCACTATTTTACTATTGTATGGTATTGTGCACCGTCATACATTTATATCCGAAACGCAGCCCAAAACTTTGTCTTATGGTTTACTCTTATACATTTCCAACTATACGCCTTAGGGAAAAGGTGGCCGGGCAGCCTTCAGTATCTTTTTTGAAAATTAATCCACATTCCGGCTCAGTTGGTATCAAATTTGATAATAATTCAGCCGGAAAATATTTCGCTCTTTCAGATAGTTCATTTCAACACATTGTGTTGACTCATCATATTGAGAATGTTGATAGCTCAATGACAGTTACGCCTGCCGAGGCCCCGCTAAGGCAGGAAGAGTCACGTTACTAAGCGCATCTGGACAAATAGTAGGGTTCTGGAATGTAACGAGCCATCTGTACTGTGTCAATCAACTTTTCTTTAAACGACCTCTTAGGTGGAAGAGGATGGTGGCTTGTAAAAGGGGCCTTGGTTCGGGGCCCCTTTCTTTTTTTACCCGGCCCCCAACCTCCCAAAGGGCAAGGCCACCGCACACAGCCCCGCTTTTCTTGCATTTCTTACTAATTTATGACACTATTTCACCTGAAAGACGCTCCGGCTTTCAACAACTTTTATACTTTAAACTTTAAACTCTAAAACCCTTTCTCTACATTTGTTCCAATGGATATAGAAAATATGGAGTACAACACGACGAGAAACCACCTTACCATGAGGGAATATGGACGTCATGTGCAGAAAATGGTGGAGCATACTATGACTATTGAAGACCCGGAACGCCGCCAGGCTAATGCCCAGGCAGTGATAGAGCTCATGGGTTTTTTAAATCCCCACCTGAAAAATGTGGAAGATTTTCGTCATAAGCTTTGGGACCACCTGTTCCTTATATCTGATTTTACACTGGATGTAAAATCACCTTACCCCATTCCCACAAGAGAAACACTGAAGGCAAAGCCCAACCCGCTTCCTTACCCCAAACGGTATCCCAAACTGCTTCACCTGGGCAAAAACCTGGAAGTGATCATCAACAAAGCACTGGCAGAGGAAAATCCGGAGAAAAAATTAGGTTTCGCCAATGCGGTGGCCTACTACATGAAGCTGGCTTACAATAACTGGCACAAAGAAATAGTGCATGATGATGCGATACAGAGTGAATTGAGTGCTATCACCGATGGTCAGCTCACCTTTACCAATACGCCTTATGTAAAAGCATTCCGCCCACAGCAGGAAGGCCGTGATAACCGGGGTAGCTATGGTAAGCGGCCCGGCGGCGGCAAGTTTCAGCAGCGTAGTGGCGGAGGTGGCGGTGCCCGCAGAAATGATGGCCGTGACAACCGTGGCGGTGGCGGCGGTAATTTTAAGAAGAAGCGATATTAAAACCGTTTAAGGTTCAAAAGTTTAATAGTTAAAGGTTGGTGCCGAAAAGTACCAGCCTTTTATATTATTTAGCAATCTGTTTACCTTGCAGCACATTTTCATATTTTCTAATTCTCTAATTTTCACAGTCCCATGCATTCCTTCGAAGTAAGAGGCGGCAACAAACTACACGGCGAGATCATTCCGCAGGGAGCTAAAAATGAAGCACTGCAGATCATCAGTGCCGTATTGCTTACCCCTGAAAAAGTTACCATCACCAATATTCCCGACATTATTGACGTGAACCTGCTGATAGAACTGCTGGGTGAAATGAATGTGAAACTGGAACGGACCAGCCGCGACACCTGCACCTTCCAGGCAGATGATGTAAACATCGATTACCTGCACAGTGAAGCCTACAAAAAGAAAAGTGGTAAACTGCGTGGCTCTGTAATGTTTGCCGGCCCCCTGCTGGCACGGTTTAAAAAAGCATTTATTCCAAAACCAGGAGGTGATAAGATCGGCAGACGGCGATTAGACACACATATCATCGGTTTTGAAAAACTGGGCGCTGCATTTAACTATCATGAAGAAGATGGTTTTTTTCATTTGGAAGCGCCAGGTTTAAAAGGCGCCAGCCTTCTGTTAGATGAGCCTTCAGTAACCGGCACTGCCAATATTGTAATGGCCGCCTCTATGGCAAAAGGAACCACTACCATTTACAATGCTGCCTGTGAACCCTATATTCAGCAACTGTGTAATATGCTGAACCGGATGGGCGCCGGCATCAGTGGCATTGGCAGCAACATGCTCACCATTAAAGGAGTTGATTATCTCGGCGGCACCGAACATCGCATGCTGCCGGATATGATCGAAGTAGGCTCCTTTATCGGGCTGGCCGCCATGACGCAAAGTGACATCACCATCAAAGGTGCGGGGATTGAACATCTCGGAATCATTCCTGAAAAATTTCAGCAACTGGGCATACAGATGAATTTCAATGGCGATGATATTCATATCCCGTCACAGGAAAGTTATGAGATACAAACATTCCTCGATGGATCGGTGATGACCATATACGATCATCCCTGGCCCGGTTTTACACCAGACCTGTTAAGTATTGTATTAGTAACAGCGATACAGGCCAAGGGCTCTGTATTAATTCACCAGAAAATGTTTGAAAGCCGTTTGTTCTTTGTAGATAAGCTGATTGATATGGGGGCAAGGATAGTATTGTGTGATCCGCACCGTGCCGTGGTGATTGGTTTGGAACGGGAACAAATGCTGCGGGGCATTACCATGAGCAGCCCGGACATCCGTGCCGGGGTGGCCTTGCTAATTGCTGCACTCAGCGCCGATGGAAAAAGTATTATCCAGAATATTGAACAGATAGACCGCGGCTACCAGGATATTGACGGACGGTTGAAAAAACTGGGGGCTGATATTAAAAGAATTGAAGGATGAAAAAATGCAGAAGAAATAAAAGCATTGAAACCTGTTCCCTGTTTCTTTTGCTGCTGCTTTTCTGCCCAGATTCTTACTCGCAAAAAAAAGACAAGAATTATAAAGACGGTTATATCATCCGGTTTAATGACACCATCAGCTGCAAGATCTATACAGGATACCAGGAAAATGAAACAGGATACGAACTGCGATTCAAATATGCAGATGGCCGTGTCATCAAATATCACCCCGGCAGTGTGGTAAAAGGGTTTGGGTACAAGGTGAATGACACGCTGAAACATTATTATGTTATCAATGTGCCTGAATACTGGATCAACGAACAAAAAAATAATAAAGCCTATGCAGAAGTGCTTTCCACCGGGCAGTTGCGGCTCTTTAAATACACAGAAATAAAAAACAGTGTGCTGGTACCCATTATTCTGCCCTCCGGCGTTGCAGTAGTGGGCGGCACAAAAAGTAAATACACTTTCTTTATTCAAACCGGGGATGCAGACAGCCTGATTAAGGTGGGTCATAATAACCTGGTGGGCCCTCCTCATTTTACAAGAGAAGAGATCCTTCCTTTTTTAACCGGCTATGTGCAGGCGATCGCTGAAGTGGGCGACCGGTACATTTATCAAAAAGAGCTGGAAAAGATATTCAACCGTTATAATTTGTGGTACGCTAAAAATAATAAACCGGCTGCTGAAACTAATTAAGATATGCTTACAGACATTTTCAATGCACCTCTCACACTCGAAGATGAAAGAGTGCTGCTGCGCCCATTAGAAGTAACAGATTTTGACAACCTGCTGCCTTTTTCATTGAATGAACCGGAAATATGGAAGTACGGTTTATTGACTTGCGCCGGTGAACAGAACCTGCGCAATTATATTTCCGGAGCAGTAAAGAACCGCAACGACCAGAAAGAATATCCTTTTATTGTATTTGATAAAAAAACCAACAGCTATGCGGGCAGTACCCGCTTCTATGATATACAACAAGCCTATTTGACCACCCAGCTTGGCTACACCTGGTATGGAAAAGATTTTCAGCGTACCGGCCTGAACCGGCATTGCAAACTCCTGCTTCTTACTTTCGCTTTTGAAGAATGGGGATTGGAACGAGTGGAGTTTCGGGCCGATAATACTAATGCCCGCAGCATTGCCGCTATGAAAGCTATCGGTTGTGTGGAAGAAGGAGTACTTCGTAATCATACCCCAAAAGCAGATGGCACAAGAAGGGATGCCATTGTACTGAGTATTTTAAAAACAGAATGGTTTGGAGGGGGAAAGGAATTGTTGAAGAATATTATTCATCAATAAGGTATAGTGGATCACCGGCCCGCAACCCCTGTCTTTTATTTTGAAATTTTCCTCTTTCTTTGCACATGGTTGTTTCTCAAAACAAGATCATCATCATTGCTGCTCCTTCAGGTGCCGGCAAAACATCTGTGACCCGGTATTTATTAAACGCCCTGCCGGACCAACTGGCCTTTTCCGTTTCCTGCGCCACCCGGCAGCCACGCAATAATGAAAAAGATACGGTGGATTATTACTTCATCTCTGTAGCAGAGTTTGAAAAAAAAATAGACGCCGGGCAATTTGTAGAATGGGAAATGGTGTACCGCGGTAAATATTATGGCACCCTGAAAAGTGAATTGCAGCGTATCTGGCAAAATAACAAAACACCATTGCTGGATGTGGATGTAAAAGGCGGCATCAATGTGCAGCGGCAATACCCGCATCAATCTTTATCGCTTTTTATCGAACCTCCTTCTATCGATGAACTGGAGCGCCGGTTGAAAGCAAGAGGTACCGAAACTCCCGAATCGTTACAAGCCCGGATTGACAAAGCTTCTTATGAACTGGAATTCAAATCGCAGTTTGACCATGTCATCATCAACGACAAACTGGACAGGGCCTGCGCTGAAGCAGAACAACAGGTGAGAGATTTTTTGGCACACTAAGGCGCAGTGTTTGCAGAGAGATGGCTTTTATTTGTCCAGGTATTGTTTTATCCCCCTTCATTAACTGAATTCAGCCGCTGCCGGAGCTTTTTACTCCGACGACGCACTTTTTTTTGCTCCGGGTTTCTCCTAAAAGCTTCGAAGCCGGAGCTTTTTGCTCCGACGGCGTACTTTTTTGCTCCGGGTTTCTCCTAAAAGCTTCGAAGCCGGAGCTTTTTGCTCCGAC
>CAYUCU010000013.1:0-9525 GCA_964443345.1 uncultured Chitinophaga sp. | reverse complement strand
GATGGGGTTTTTAAGTCGTTTTAGTGTGTTTTTATTGAAAATCCCCCTTTTAAGATCACTGATATTACATTCCGGTAACGCACTACCTGCTCCCGCCTATTTTTCTATCTTTACCCCATGATTCCCTGGAATACGATCATTTTCTTTATCCTTACCCTGTTGCTGATGGGCTTTTTTGCCGGAATTGAAATGGCTTTTTACAGCGCCAACCGCCTTAGCATTGAGATCAAAAAAAAACAGGGCGGTACCACCTCCGGCATCCTGTCCACCTTTGTAGAATCGCCTGCAAAATTTTTGGGCACCACCCTTATCGGCTTTAATATCTTCCTCGTTTTTTTTGGCTTACAGATCAGCACGGTAATGCGCCCCGTATGGCGCTACCTGAATGTGGGGTCGGATATGGTGCACATCATTGCAGAGATAGCACTGGCCACTTTTGTAGTGATGATATTTGCAGAATTTATTCCCCGTGCATTTTTCCGGGCCAAAAGTAATACCATACTGAGCCGGCTGGCTTATGTGGCGGACTTTTTTTACCAGATGTTCTCTCCCATTGCAACCGCATTTATAGATATGTCTGAATGGCTGCTGAAATATGTGTTCAATATCCGGCTGGATAAAAGTAAGGAGGCCTTTACAAGAAATGATCTTCAAAATCTGTTTCAAAAAAGGGCGGATGGTGAACGCCAGGAACGAAATACACAGCTGATGGAAAATGCGCAGGAACTGCCCAAAGTAAAGATCCGGCAATGCCTGGTGCCCCGCAAAGAGATCGTAGGTATTGACAGTAAAGCATCCGTGGAAGAACTGAAAGCAAAATTTATTGACACCAAACTGAGCAAACTGGTGGTGTATAATTCCAATATTGATCACATCGTCGGGTATGTGCACCAGCTGGACCTTTTTAAAAAACCGTCCTCCCTGCAGTCCGTATTGCTGCCGATACCTGCCGTACCTGAAAGTATGAGTGCTTCAGATCTGATCAGCAAATTTACCCGGGAGCGGAAAAGCATTGCCTGGGTAGTGGATGAATTTGGCGGCACCGCCGGCATCATTACCATGGAAGATGTGCTGGAAGAGCTGTTTGGTGAGATACAGGACGAATACGATGTGGAGGAGTTTGTAGAAAAGCAGCTGGCAGAAAATGAATACATTTTTTCCGGGCGGCTGGAACTGGATTACCTGGAAGAAAAATATGGATTTGATTTTGGAGAGGAAGAATCAGAGACCCTGTCCGGGTACATTATTAACTATCATGAGACCATTCCCCGGCAAAAGGAACGCATCATTATTGACGATTATGAATTCGACATCATGCATGTGGGTGATACCCGTATTGAAATGGTGAAGATGAAAAAGCTGAAGTGAGGGAGAGAATTAGAAAATGTGGAAATATGAAAATGAGAAAATTGAAACAACTCCTGTAGTGTTAATACCCATTCTCACATTTGCACATTTACCACATTTTCACATTAGCGGGCTAACGAATAAGCCAATCGCCTACCTTTGCCATTCTCTAAAACAACTCAATGGCCCTGCTGGATTTTTTTAGTAAAAGAAATAAAGAAACAAAAGGTGAAATGTCGTTTATTGACCACCTGGAAGATCTGCGCTGGCATCTCATCCGTTCGGTCATAGCCGTCATCATCGGGGCGATCCTTGTTTTTTCTTTTTCGGGTTTTGTGGTGGATGAGATACTGTTTGCCCCCACCCGGTCTGATTTTGTTTCTGCCCGATGGTTGTGCAGCATGGGCCACAAAATAGGCATTGGTGACACACTTTGTTTCCCTGCTGTAAAAGCACAGTTCCTGGAGAATACGATGACGGGGCAATTTGTGGCTTCCTTCACCCTGGCTTTTATCGGTGGCTTTATCATTGCCTTTCCTTACATCTTCTGGGAGTTCTGGCGGTTTGTAAAACCCGCCCTTTCACCCAATGAGCTGAAGAAAACAAGAGGTGTGATCTTTTGGGTATCGCTGCTGTTCTTTGCCGGTGTATTATTCGGGTATTACATTCTCACCCCTTTCATGGTCAATTTCTATTTCAACTATAAACTGAGTGAGCAGATAGTCATCATGCCCTCCTTTTCTGACTATTTGGAAAACCTTATTTACACCACTGCAGGTATCGGCGTTTTATTTCAAATGCCCCTGCTGGTAATGGTGCTGGCAAGAATTGGAATTGTAACCGGCACGTTCTTAAAGAAATACCGCCGTCATGCCTTTATCATTATCCTGATTGCGGCAGCTATCATCACTCCGTCCACGGACCCGTTCAGTCTTACCATCGTAACCATTCCGCTTTATCTTTTATTCGAGGCCAGCATTATCATAGCCTCCCGTATTGAAAGAAGAAGGGCTAAGGAAACAAAGGAATGGAGCTAAAATAAGTACGAAGCAGGAGGTACGAAGTAAGAGGTACGAAAACCCCGCATTTGAAAGAATCCATTTAGCTTTGCAGGGTCTTGTCCTTCGTACTTCATATTTCTAACTTCTAACTTGTTTGTATGCACTCTCCATTTGATCTCCATAAGCCCATCGCTATCGGCAGCGACCACGCAGGATACGATTATAAAGAACAGATCATTTCTTTTTTAGAGGGTAAAGGATTGCCCTTCAAAGATTTTGGAACGCATACGAAAGACTCCGTTGATTACCCCGACTTTGCACATCCTGTAGCATCCTCTGTAGAAAAGGGGGAAGCAGCCTTTGGCATATTGATCTGCGGCAGCGCCAATGGAGTGGCCATTACGGCTAACAAACACCAGGGCATCCGTGCTGCCATCTGCTGGGGAGAAGAACTGGCCCAGCTGGCCCGGGCTCATAACAATGCCAATATCATTTGTATTCCCGCCCGGTTTGTAAGGGAAGGCGATGCAGAAAAAATGGTAGCGCATTTTATTACTACCGAATTTGAAGGCGGCCGGCATGCTAACAGGGTGAATAAAATTGCCTGTGCATAACAATACCAGTCATCCATATTTCCATCCCTTCCTTTCCCGGAAGGGATTATTTTTACTCGTACTCTGTAGCTTTAGCGTAAGAGTACTTGTACCCAGAAGCTTTAGCGAAGGCGTACTTGTACCCCGAACCCCTGGCGAAGGTGTACTTGTGTACTCCGAAGCCCTGGCGAAGGAGTAGTATATATTAATCAAACAAAAAGCATGATCCACAAATTAATTTCCTGCTTATTATTATTCCTGCCGGTAATGGCACTGGCACAAAAGAAAGATAAGAATGCTAAAAAAGCGGCGGCCACCATTACAGCAGACGATATGAAAAAGCATTTGTACACTATCGCCAGCAAAGAAATGGAAGGTCGTGACACACCATCTCCCGGACTGGAAAAAGCAGCCAACTATATTGAAGAACAGTTTAAAATGCTGGGCCTTACACCGGGCAACAGCGGCAGTTACCGCCAGCTGTATCCGCTTTACAAAGACTCTTCATCAGCCGCTGCTGTAAAAGTGAACGGTGCTTCTTTCAACCTGTTCAAAGATTTTCAGCCCGGCACTACTAACTATACGGCTGAAATGCGTTTCTCAGAAGTGGTGTTTGCAGGATATGGTATTTCAGATGAACTGCGAAATGATTATAAAGACATTGATGTAACCGGCAAACTGGTGTTGATACTGGATGGTTCTCCCGCTGATTATAAACCGGCTGCCACAGTTCGTGGACAACCAGCGCCTTCTTCTTCTTTTGGAAAAATGAATACGGCTGCTAAAAAAGGGGCCGCTGCAGTTTTGCTCGTCTATTCTAACTTTCCAAGAATAGCCACACAGGTAGCAGGCAATTGGAGCATCAGGGGTAATTATGTGGCCAAACAATTCCCTTTCACCTTCAATATTTCGCAAACTGTAGCCGAAACAATAATGGGAGAAGATGGAAAAAACATACTGGATAAAACAAAAGCGTCTTCACTCATTGCAAAAACCTATCCGGCAGAAGTGGAATTGTCTTATTCCAAGATCACTAAGACAACCCATGTGTCTAATGTGCTGGGAATGATAGAAGGTACCGATCTGAAAGATGAGTATGTATTCATAACGGCACATTACGATCATATTGGAAAACGAAATGACAGCACGATCTTCTATGGCGCAGATGATGATGGCAGTGGCACTACCGGTATATTAGAACTGGCACAGGCATTTACTGAAGCAAAAAAAGCAGGCAAAGGTCCCAGGAGAAGTATTGTGTTTATGACTGTAAGCGGTGAAGAAAAAGGATTGTGGGGAAGCGGATATTATGCTAATCACCCCATTTATCCGTTGGAAAAAACAACCGTTGACCTGAATATTGATATGATCGGCCGTACCGGAACCGAATACCTGAAAGATAAAGATTCCACCAATTACGTTTATATTATCGGGGATGATAAGATAAGCAGCGACCTGGCTCCGATCACCGACCAGGTAAACAATACCTACATGAAAATGAAGCTCGACCGCAAATACAATGATCCTAATGATCCTAACCGGTTTTACTTCCGCAGCGATCATTACAATTTTGCAGAAAAAGGTATTCCCATCATTTTCTATTTCAACGGCACACATGCCGATTATCACCGGGCTACTGATACACCAGATAAGATCAACTACCCGATGATGGCTAAAAGAGCACAACTGGTCTTCTATACTGCGTGGGAAATGGCCAACCGGAATGACATGCTGAAAAGAGATATTAAACTGGAGAAGCCAAAAGGATTTTAGTCAGCTGTGTTTTTGCTAAGAGGAAAATAAATACATTTAACTAAGAGGGTAAAAAAGATAAAGGAGAAAAATAGGGATACGCTATTTGTATCAACTCTCTTTCCCTCCTTTCTCTCTGGGCGAGATGTATTTCTCTTTAACTCCTTTTCTTCTTCACCCTCTTAGCCAAAAAATTAATCCGCCCCTTTCAATATATATCAAACCCCGTCTCGTTATAAACGAGGCGGGGTCTTTTATTATCGATTGATCGCTGCAAAGGTGTCAACTGATGAGCTGTTTCTCTTTCAGCAACCAATCAACGTTATTCCATACTAATCGGTATCACATACCTGATCACCAACCCAATACCCACGCAAATATCAGCGGGGCCACAATGGTGGCATCGCTTTCCACAATAAACTTGGGCGTTTTAATATCCAGCTTGCCCCAGGTTATCTTTTCATTAGGCACCGCACCTGAATAAGAGCCATAGGATGTAGTGGAATCACTGATCTGGCAGAAATAACTCCAGAAAGGCACATCATGCCATTCCAGGTCCTGGTACATCATCGGCACCACACAGATCGGAAAATCGCCGGCAATGCCACCGCCAATTTGAAAGAAACCCACTCCTTTACCAGATGAATTGTTGCGGTACCATTCGGTCAGCCAAACCATGTATTCAATTCCGCTTTTAACGGTGCTTGCTTTCAATTCTCCTTTTACTACATAACTGGCAAAAATGTTTCCGGTAGTGCTGTCTTCCCAGCCCGGTACTACTATCGGAATATTTTTTTCTGCAGCCGCCACGATCCAGCTGTCTTTAGGATCTATTTCATAATACTGTTTCAGTTCGCCACTCAAAACCGTTTTGTATAAAAACTCATGCGGGAAATAACGTTCTCCTTTTGCTTCCGCATCATTCCATTGTTTTACTAAATGCTTTTGTAACCGGCGGAACGCTTCTTCTTCTGGTATGCAGGTATCTGTTACCCGGTTGTAATGATTTTCTAACAGGTCCCATTCTTCCTGGGGTGTCAGGTCGCGGTAGTTGGGTATTCTTTTGTACTTGGAGTGTGCCACCAGGTTCATCACGTCTTCTTCCAGGTTGGCCCCGGTACAGCTGATGATATCCACTTTTCCCTGGCGGATCATTTCTGCAAATGAGATACCTAATTCACCGGTACTCATAGCACCGGCCAGTGTAACCATCATTTTACCACCTTCCAGCAAATGCTGCTCATATCCTTTGGCGGCATCCATCAGTGCGGCGGCATTAAAATGACGGTAATGATGCTGAATGAATTGTGAAACGGGTCCTTTGCTCATTTTTTAAAATTTTAAAGTGACCGCCTTCTGATCCCGGCGTTCACAGTCGGGAGACTTTGCGAAAGAGCCGCAAAAATACATTTTTGGACAAACAAAAAGCCCTGCTTTTTTAAGCAGGGCTTCAGGCCGGAAATTCATACGTTTAGTTTTTCAATCTTTCTTTGTCAGTAATATTCCCGGAAGCATCTACTATCACCCGGTATTTCTTTTTCTCTGAAGTAAGGGTGAGCCGGTATTTGGTACCGTTCGCATTGTTGATCTCATAAACGTCCAGTACATCGGCATCTGAAAAGCGTTTGGTTACTGAGGTCATAACAACCAATGGCAACTGGTTAAAAAACAGTGACCGGACACTTCCCTCCAGTTCTCCTTCTTTGTTGTAGTACGCTTCCGTTACACATCCCTGGAAAACAAAGTTGACCTTGTAATAGTCTTCCGTCTCCTGCCATCTTACAGATTCTGCACCGGAAAACTCTTTTTTAAATGCTGCTTTCAGCTCTTCGGTTATTCCGGGAACTTCGCTGGCAAATGCAGATGATACGGCTACTGTCATCAGTAGTGACATTGAAACAAATAATTTTTTCATGGCTTTAGGTTTAATAATTAATGGTTTTTGATTTTCAATTCAAATGTACATGGACAATAAACGCTTGTCAAGCTAATTGTGACTTGAGGTAAGGGTTGTTAATGATATTAACGACAAACAACAATGATTAACATTCCCGGAACGAATGACAAAACCCCGTCTCCAGGAATGAAGAACGGGGCTTGTTTTACCACACACCAAAACTTATTTGTACAATTCGTTTGCAGATACTGCCTGGCGGTATTATGCTTTCTTTACTTTCTGATAATGACCCCAGCCATTTCCGCCGGAAGCTTTCAGTACCAGTTTCGTGTCTGCATTTTCCAGGGTGATATAATAGGCAGTGCCTTCTGCTTTGGCTACTTCTATCAGATCACTTATCCAATAACCGGCATATTCTTTCTTCAGGCTGGTTTGCAGGTTCAGCGGCAGATCCACGGGGCTCATATTGCGGCGGAGTCCCAGCAGTTCTCCATCTTCACTGTAGTAGGCATACACATACTTTTCGTTATACAGGAATGAGGCCATGTAATAATTACTTCCAACGGTCCATTCCACATCTTTAGCTGTTGTAAATTCAGTAGTAAAAGCTTTCAATACTTTTTCTGAAACAGTTGCTTCCTCTCCGGCGGTCAACAGTTTGTCTCCGGCGGTACCGGCAAAAACACATAAAGTGCTTACAGCTATTGCCAGTGTTAACATCATCTTTTTCATAATTAAGGTTTTTGTTGGTCAGGCCTGGTGTCAGCAGGCTGGTTTTAAATCATTTTATTCGAAAGGTGTGACGTGACAAAAGTAGTTTTGGTTACAACCCTGTGCAAGCTATTTGTGACTAGTGGAGGGCACTGTTAAGGCCTGTTAACAGAAGTGAGACAATGTGAACCGCTGAACATTTTTAAATGCCGGTTATCATTATACAAGCAACAAAAGAGCTTACTTTTGAGCTATTAATTTTACTATATGCCCGCAAAAAAAATAATCCCCGCAATAGCCTTTCTTTTTATTTCACTTTTATCGCTGGCACAGCCTTCCGGCAAATTTATCGGCACCTGGGAGGGAACACTGAATGTAGGTATTGAGCTGCGTATCGTCTTTCATATTGCTGAAGATGGCAAAGGCGGATTTATAACTACAGCTGACAGTCCCGATCAGTCAGCCTACGAACTAAAATGCGATGTTACCACGATAACGAATGCTGATCTTATTATTAAGATGCTGGAGCTGGATGCTTCTTTTACCGGTAAATTAATAAACGATTCTACCATTGAAGGTCTTTTCACCCAACGGGCAGCATTTCCCCTGGTGCTGAAAAAAACAGAGAAGGTTCTTGAAAAGATAAGGCCGCAAACACCTCAGCCGCCATTTCCCTACAAAAGTGAGGAGGTGATCTATTCCAATGCTGACCAATCATTACAATACGGTGCCACCATTACTATTCCTGAAGGGAAGGGTCCTTTTCCTGCAATAGTGTTGATCACCGGCTCGGGCCCGCAAGACCGTGATGAAACCATTTTGGGTCATAAACTCTTTGCTGTGATTGCCGATCATCTTACAAAAAAGGGGTTCATCGTCATACGGGCAGATGACAGGGGTGTTGGCAAAAGCACCGGCAAATTCATTGAAGCCACCAGTGAAGATTTTTCAAATGATGTAAGCACCAGTGTGGATTATCTTTTATCAAGACCGGAAGTGGATAAAAAGAAAGTAGGCCTTGCAGGTCACAGTGAGGGTGGAATGATCGCTCCGATGGTAGCTGTGAAAAGAAAAGATATCAACTTTATTGTTTTACTGGCTGGGCCGGGTGTGCCAATCGTTGAATTGATGGCAGAACAAAACGCCGCTATTGCAAAGGCAAGTGGCGCCACTGATGAAATTGCTGAAGAGATCAGGCCACTGTTTAAAACCGTGGCCGCTGCCATAATGAATGCACCCGACAGTGCTGTAGCTTTTGCTACCGCCTCCGGGATCATTGAGAAGTGGGCCTTTACAAAAAGTAAGGAAGCCCTGACAGAACTGGATTTCGAAACTGCGATCAAGAGAAATGCCTATGTTTCTGAGATGGTAAAAGAATTCAAAACGCCCTGGTTCCGGTACTTTATGAAATTTGATCCCGGTGTTTTTCTCGAACAATTAAGTTGCAAAGTACTCGCATTGAATGGAGAGAAAGATATACAGGTGATCTCTAAACAAAACCTTCCAGGCATTGAACGGTCTTTGAAAAAAAGCCGTTCCAAAGTATACGAGGTAAAAGAGTTGCCCGGCATGAACCATTTATTTCAAACTTGTACCAAGTGCGATCTCGAAGAATACGGAAAGCTGGATGAAACATTCTCTCCTTCCGCATTACAAACGATCAGCGACTGGCTGCTGAAAAATATCAAATAGCTGGCGGGAATACCTGTTCCCCTCTAAACCCGTAAATCTATTAATCGTATACTTATCAACTACCTGGCCCACGCATATCTTTCTTTTAACCACCCCGAGATACTGGTGGGCAATATGATCAGCGATTTTGTAAAGGGTAAAAAGAAATTTGATTACCCTGTCGCCATTCAAAAAGGAATAACGCTGCACCGGACAATTGATACGTTTACCGACAGTCACGAAGCCACCAGGGAGGCAAAAGAGGTTTTCCGTCCGGCTTATCGTTTGTACAGCGGCGCTTTTGTGGATGTGATCTATGATCATTTTTTAGCAACAGATGCTGATGAGTTTACTGAAGCGTCATTGCTGGATTTTTCTCTGCAGGTGTATGCATCACTGGATAAAAATACGGAATGGATGCCTGATCCGTTTGTCCGGATGTTTCCATATATGAAGGAGCACAATTGGCTGTACAATTACCGCACCCGGTGGGGCACGGGTAAAAGCTTGGGAGGAGTGGTAAGGCGCGCTGCCTGCCCTTCAGAAAGCGATA
>CAYUCU010000012.1:0-41289 GCA_964443345.1 uncultured Chitinophaga sp. | reverse complement strand
CAATTACTATTTTTTTATATTGTAAAGAACTTGTTTTCCAATATTTGAGAAAAGAGAAAAAAGATGTGGACGCTTTTTTAGTATTATCAGTCTCCGTTTTTTCTTTGAGTAAAAAGGAGACCAACACAGCAAGCAGTCCAGGAATAAAAGCAATGTAAAAAAGTGTTTTGTAATCCTGTGGATAACAATAAAGATAGATTAAGGCTAATGATGGTCCGAGAACTGCTCCGAAAGTATCCATTGAGCGATGGAATCCAAAAACTTTGCCTTTTGTTTCCGGTGTTGCTTCAGCCGATAAAATAGCGTCCCTTGCACCTGTACGAATTCCTTTCCCGAAGCGGTCAATAGATCGTGCAAAGAAAATCCAAAATGGAAATGTAAAAACTGCCATCATTGGCTTTGAATGTTTTGGTTTCATTGTGGATCTCAATATCACCACAACCAACGATACAGCACTTGCCCCAACCTCTTGCTACGAGTGCGGCGTGTGATGTCATGCCACCTTTGGTAGTAAGGATGGCTTGTGATTTATGCATACCATCCACATCTTCCGGAGAAGTTTCTTCCCGTACGAGGATCACTTTTTCTCCTTTTGAGGCCCATTCAACAGCATCATTTGATGAGAAAACCACACGACCCTTTGCTCCACCCGGGCCGGCTGGCAATCCTTTTGCAATAGGTTTGGTGATCAGTTCAACTTTGGGATCCAGCATAGGGAGAAGCAATTCAACCAATTGGTTAGGCCCGACTCTCATAATAGCCGTTTTTGCATCGATCAGTTTTTCCTTGTGCATCTCGGTTGCCATGCGAACGGCGGCAATACCATTACGTTTACCTACCCGGCATTGCAGCATGTAGAGTTTCCCTTTTTCAATAGTAAACTCAATATCCTGCATGTCTTTGTAATGCTGCTCCAGTCTTTTCTGGTAGCTGAATAATTCTTTGTACAAAGAGGGCATCAATTTTTCCAGCGAAATAAACTGTTTGCTTTGTTCATTCATCGAATATTCGTTGACAGGTGCCGGGGTCCGGATGCCTGCAACCACATCCTCACCCTGCGCATTCACCAGGTATTCACCATAGAATTTGTTTTCTCCGTTACCAGGGTTGCGGGTGAAAGCCACACCGGTACAGCTGTTATTTCCCATATTGCCAAAAACCATCGCCTGAACATTCACGGCAGTCCCCCATTCATCTGGAATCTTTTCTATGCGACGGTATTCTATAGCTCTCTTACCATTCCAACTGGAGAACACAGCGCTAATGCCACCCCATAGTTGTTCCCATGGGTCATCGGGGAAGTCGCTGCCTAATACTTTCTTTACGGTCTTTTTATAGTCTTTTACCAACTCTTTTAATTCAGCAACAGTAAGGTCAGTATCACTGGCATAGCCTTGTTTATGTTTGATATGCTCCAGTTTTTCATCCAGTATTTTACGGATGCCTTTTCCATTTTTTATTTCAATGCCACCGGCTTTTTCCATCACCACGTCAGCATACATCATGATCAGGCGGCGATAGGCATCATAAGCAAAACGTTCATCACCACTTTGGGCAATGATGCCTTTTATAGTGTCTTCATTCAGACCCACATTCAATACTGTTTCCATCATACCGGGCATACTTTTGCGGGCACCGGAACGAACCGATACCAGTAATGGGTTGGTAATGTCGCCAAATTTTTTACCGGTCAGTTTTTCCATTTTAGTCATGGCATCCTGAACCTGTGCCGTTAATATTTTCGGGTATGTTTTTTTATTGTTGTAGAAATAGGTGCAGACCTCGGTGGTTACTGTGAAACCCGGGGGAACGGGTAATCGAAGATTTGGGTGACCGGCCATTTCGGCCAGGTTAGCACCTTTACCACCTAACAAATTTTTCATTGATTCATTTCCATCGGCTTTGCCGCCGCCGAAAAAATAAATATACTTTCCGGCATTTGTTTTTGTTGCCATAATGTAAAGCTTTTGTGCTTTGCATAGTTATGACTTGATGCAGGAAATAGTGAAAACGCAGGTCAGAGAAGACCTTGATTCTTATCAGTAAAGAAAGCTCAGCCTGGTGGATAGATCAGCTATGTTCATAATAGGGGATCTCATCATGACTGGAAGCTTCTTTTTGCTGCCAATAAGCCTGGGTAACAATATGCCCGTCTTTTGTTTTAAGCATTCTGCCAAAGATGGCATTGATAGCATTGAAGGTGTAATCGGTTACACCAACAGTAAATGTTTCAGGCTTGTCCGCTAAAGCTTCAGCGGCGGCGGGTGCAACCACTTCTCCTTCTTTAGGCGCCAGAGCTGCTGCCGCTTTCGGCGCTGGCGTAGGAACTGCAATAACTGTATAGCGGTTGTATTCCAGTAATTCTTTCAGGAAAGCCAGTCTTTCCGGCTTTACATTCTTTTCCACGATGCCGCATTTGACACCGTCCAGTTCTTCAAACTCATGATTTTTATTAAGGGCCATAAGAATATCGAATATAGAACAAGGAATGACGAATGATGAAGTAATAGGTCGTTTATATTTCTGTACTCTTCATTTCTTGCCCGGTGTTTATTAATTTAATTAAGAGATTGAATATAATCAAAAATCCAGCTAAGCAGGCCCACCAGCACAATACCGGCTCCGCAAATAAGCAACCCCAGTTTTACCGAAGGTGATAATTTTATTTTTTCTACCGGAGTCTCGCTTTTATCCATAAATACGGCCCTTATCACCCGTAAATAATAATACAGGGAAATGATCATATTCAGGGCAGCTACCGCAATGAACCAATAACTTGCTTTGGCACCACCGGATGTTAATAGAAACAATTTACCAAAAAAACCGGCTGTTGGCGGAATGCCGGCCAGCGAAAACAATGCCAGGGCCAGTATCCAGCTTAGCAGGGGATTGTTCTTATATAAACCTTTATAATCATCAATATTTTCTTTGCCGCTGTGTTCGGAAATAACGGATGCAACGCCAAAAGCGGCAAGATTGGAAAACACATATATCAGCACAAAGTACACCACCGATGTAATCCCCATATTGCTGTTGCCGCTGATACCCACCAGGATAAAACCTACCTGGGCAATGGAAGAAAAAGCAAGGAAACGCTTTATATTTTGCTGGCGCAGGGCAAATAAATTACCGATCACCATCGTAACGACAGCAAGTATCACCAGCATCACGTACCACATATCCTGCATTGGACGAAATACGTTGTACAATGTGGAGATGAAGATGAAGGCAACTGAACCTTTTGAAATGACTGACAGAAAGGAAGTAACAGCAATCGGAGAACCTTCATACACATCGGCTGTCCATAAATGGAAGGGGACGATGGACAGCTTGAATGCAAAAGCGGTGAACAGGAAAACAAAGGCCAGTACCTGCAAAGGCGAATTATCAAGGTGACCGGATATCTCAGCAAAACTGATAGTGCCGGTACTTCCATATAATAAGGAGATACCAAACAATAAGATACCGGAAGAGAAGGCAGACGACAAGATCATCTTCATAGCGCCTTCGGAAGAACGTTTTTTTGCCAGGTCAAAATTGGCCATAGCTGCAACGGGAATGGTAGCCAGTTCCAGCGACAGGTAAAATATCAGCAGGTTACCGCTGGAGATCATCAGGAACATGCCAAGCAGGGCAGACAGCATGAGCATGAAGAACTCCGGCAGGTGCGGTGTTTTCTTAAGCCAGTCGGCACAGACCAGTGAGATAAGATAAACGCCGAGACTTAAGATATTCTTTTGGAAAACGATCAGCGGCGAAGTATGGAACATATCGCCAAAGAGGTTGCCATTTTTATTGAAAAAGAAACCTGCAATAAAATTTACCAGCAACAAAACCTGTATCAATGAAAGCAGCGACTCATTCTTCATCCCCTTGCTGATCTTGATAAACAGCAACAGGAAGATAATGGCCGTAACCACCAGTTCGCTTTTCATTAATGTGAGAAACTCATTCATCCGATCTTGGTTTATAGTCCGGTAAATCTGTTCATGATCTCTTCTGCCGCCGGTTTCAGCAGGTCATTCAACCAGCCCGGTGCAATACCGATGGCTAAAATACCTGCCACTAACAGGATAGCGGCCAGTCGCTCATTCCAGGCGGCATCTTTTAATTGTAAAAAGCTTTCATTCTTTACAGGTCCCATCGCCGTTTGCCCGATGGCCCGTAATATATATACCGCCGTTACCACTATAGACATGGCAGCAGCAATAGTAGCAATGCGGTGAAACATATCTTCATTTTGCCAGGAACCCATAAAGACAGTCATCTCTGCCACAAAGCCGCTCAATCCCGGCAAGCCTAAAGAACAAAGCCCAACGATAAAAAATACCGTGCTGATAAAAGGCATTGGTTTCATCAGGCCACCCATTTCATTTACCATGCGGGTATGTGTTCTGTCGTATATCATTCCGATGACGGCAAAGAAAAGGGCCGTCATCAATCCGTGTGACACCATCTGCATCAATGCACCGGTGATGGCAGTTTGCGTAAGCATACCAATACCCAGTAAGCTGAAGCCTACATGGCTTACGGATGAGTAAGCATTGATATACTTCAGGTCCTTCTGCATCATGGTGGCGAAGGCGCCGTATAAAATAGCAATGGCTGAAAGGACGATAATGATGTCTGCATATTCTTTTGCGCCAGCAGGTAATAAGTAAGTAGCTATTCTCAAACAACCATAGCCACCAAGCTTCATGGAGATACCGGCCAGGAACATAGAACCTGCTGTTGGAGCAGAGGAGTGACCATCAGGCACCCAGGTGTGCAAAGGGAATAAAGCGGTGAACACACCAAAGCCTGCAAATAATAACGGGAATAAAATATTTTGAGTGGTTGCCGGAATAGTTGTTTTCGACAAGGTCATGATATCAAAACTATGTCCGCCCGTAAAGTACATGCCTAACATGCCCACCAGGATCAATGCAGAGCCACCCATAAGCATCAGGGCAAGTTTGTTGGCGCTGTATTCTTTTTTACCGCTGCCCCAGATACCGATCAGCAAGTATTTGGGTATCACAGATATTTCCAGGAAGAAGAAAAGAATGAACAAGTCTAATGAAATAAAGAAACCATAAGCGCCAAGCGCCAGCAGGATGAGCAGGAAATAAAACTCCTTGGTCATTTTCTCAATGTTCCAGGAAACCAGCACCCCGGCAATGAGTACAAAGGAAGTAAGCAATATCATGGCAACTGAAATGCCATCTACACCAAAATGGAAATTGATGTTCAGCGCAGTAAATAGTTTATGGTTCTGTTCAAACAGCATCTGGGCTGTATTGCCCGCTGCTCTTTCATTGCGGAAAGCGAATAGTAAAGCGAAAGCCAATCCAAGTTGCACAACAGAGCCTGCCAATGAGATCCATTTTACCTGTTGCTTATTGCGGGAAAGCAATACGGCAACAGCAGTTAGTAAAGGGGCCCCTATGAGTAATAAAAGATTCATTAATTCTTATTTATCAAACGATCCTATTTCCATACATAAATAAACAATGCGGCCAGTACGATCACAGCTGCTAAAAAGTAGAGAGCATACTGCTGCACTTTTCCGGACTGTACTTTTTTAATGCCTTCGGAAATTGCCTGCGTAACATTCCCGGTCAGGTTCATCAATCCATCCACAATATTTCTGTCAAACCAGGCGGCCGGTCTGCCAATAAGATTGAACAGCACTTTCTTGGTTATGAACAGGTATAGCTCGTCAATATAAAATTTATGATAGGCTGCTTTATATATTCCGCCCAGTGAAGCAGCGATCTTTGCTGGTTTGTCATTTTGTTTACCATACAGCCACATGGCGGCAAAGATCCCTGCAAGACCCAATGCTACAGGAGCAATGGAGAACTGCAGATGGAAATGTGATACCAGCGGCTTGCCATCGGTACTTACAAATTCTCCGAAGGGAATAAAGCCTGCCGCTGCAGCACCGATGCTTAATAGAATAAGCGGAAGCATCATTACAAAGCCGCCTTCTTTACCCGCCGAGGAATGTGCGGAGGTGGGGCCATGGTGCTCGCCATGTGCATGGTGCGGCTTGCTCCAGAAAATATTGAAGTACAGCCGGAACATATAAAAGGCCGTAAGTCCGGAGGTGAGCAATGCGATATAATAGATGGCTTTATTACCATGATAAGCTGCTAATAGTATTTCTTCTTTGCTAAAGAAACCTGCAAATGGCGGTACACCGGCAATAGCTAAACAGGCGATCAGGAAAGTAATATGTGTGATAGGTAAAAATTTTCTTAAGCCACCCATGTCCTTCATATCGTTGCTATGTATATAATGTATCACAGCGCCAGCACCAAGGAAGAGCAATGCTTTGAACATGGCATGGGTGAACAGGTGGAACATAGAAGCGGTATAACCCAAACCGGCTTCGCCGCCGTAGGCGGATACGCCGAGGGCAAACATCATGTAGCCGATCTGCGACATGGTGGAAAAGGCCAGTACTCTTTTAATATCCGTTTGTGTACAGGCAATGATGGCGGCAATAATAGCGGAGATAGCGCCAACCCATCCTATCATTTCTAATACTGCAGGAGTGGTGATGGCAAAAATGGGAAAGAGTCTTGCTACTAAATAAACACCGGCAACCACCATTGTGGCGGCATGGATCAATGCAGAAACAGGAGTAGGGCCTTCCATGGCATCCGGCAACCAGATATGCAGCGGGAACATAGCGCTTTTGCCGGCTCCGCCGATAAATACCAATGCCGCTCCCCACGTTAAAGCAGATGCACCAAGGAAAGTATGAGCTATTGCATTGGTGGCTTCAGGTGAACCGGGTGTGGTAAGCCGGTCTATAAGCGTACTGAAATCTAAGGTACCCGAGCTGAAGGATAATATTAATATACCGATCAGGAAACCAAGATCTGCAAAGCGGGTAACGATGAAAGCTTTTTTACAAGCTGCAACGGCGCTTGGCCTGTCGTAGTAATAACCGATAAGCAGGAAAGAAGATACACCCACCAGTTCCCAGAAAATATATATCTGGAAAATATTGCTTGCCATTACCAGTCCCAGCATGGAAAAAGTGAACAAGCCCAGGAATGAATAGTAGGTAGGGAATCTTTCTTCACCTTTTAAGTAACCCAGGCTGTAAATATGCACCATTAGCGAAACAAAGGTCACCACCACCAGCATCATTACAGATATGGGATCGAGGATGATGCCCATATCTATCGAAACACCTTTGGAGAATTCCAGCCAGGTCAGTTGAAGCGGAACCAGTTTTTGGTACACTCCATCCACTTTGCCCACCACAAAGAAGTATTCATACGCAACATACAGGGCCAGGATGGTAGAAGTAAGTAAGAGGGCTGTTCCGATAAAGCCGGAACTGCCTTTCAAATATTTTCTGCCGAATAAACCCAGCAATAAAAATCCGGCAAGCGGCAACAAAGGAATCAGTGCTATGATAGTTGCGTTGGGCATATTGGTTTAATACTTTAAGTCTTCAGCGTTTTCTACATCAATGGAATTATGGCTTCGGTATAAATTAATAATGATCGCAATGGCCACAGCGGCTTCGGCAGCGGCAATGGCAATAATAAAAATGGTAAAGAAAAGCCCGTCCATCTTCCCAGGCCACAGGTATTTATTAAAAGCAATGAAATTCAGGTTCACACTGTTCAGTATCAGCTCGATGCTCATCAGCATAGTGATCAGGTTTCTCCGGGTAAGAAAACCATACACGCCGATAAAGAAGAGGGCGGCGCTGATGAATAAAATATGATATAGTCCGGGTTCCATTGGTTATTTAATATTGAAGAAGGAATATTTAATTATTTCAAACTAATCATTTTTTTTTACCACGAACCTGCCTGTCGGCAGACAGGGACGCAAAGACACTAAGGCTTCGTGTCTTCGGGTCTTTGTGGCAGTTCTTTTATTTCTTTCTTTTCCCGTAATGCAATAACAATACATCCGATCATGGCAGCCAGCAGCAACATCGAGATCACTTCAAAAGGCAGGGCGTAGCCGCCATCATCCACATTCAGCATTCTGCGTCCAATATTTGCCACCGTCGGTGCTTCACCAGCAACTTCAGATCCATAAAAATCATGCTGGTACACCTGCAGCATCGTAAGCGCAAACCCACAGAAGACGGCGAGTGCGGAAAATATCTTTCTGTCCAGCCGCTGCTTTGGTAATTTTTCTCCCGCTTGCTGCGTCAGGAAAATGGAGAAGATGATCAGCACCACAATGCCGCCTACATACACCACGATCTGTACGGCAGCAATAAATTCATACTGCAACCAGAAATAGAGCCCGGCGATGCCGATAAGTGAGAACAGCAAATAAATTGCTGCCCGGAATATCTGCCTGGTAGAGACAGATAAGATTCCGCAGCCCAAGGTTAATGTTGCCAGTAAATAAAATATGATAGTTGATCCGTTCATTTAATACTCTTTATTCTATAGGCCTCGAAAGTCCCCCTTGGGGGATTTAGGGGGCTATTCTACGCCGTCCATGATTTTAGAGCCGGGGTTATTTAAAATTTTTGTCAGTTCGTTCCTGTCAAACACACTGTGCTCAAATGTCTGTGCCATCTTGATCGCATCGGAAGGGCAGGCCTCAATGCAGAGATTACACATGGTACAAAGTTCCAGGTGGTACACCAGTTTATCGATCGCTTTCTTTTTCTTGCCTTCGGCATTCACCTCATTTTTAAAGATCACTTTGATGGTGCCGTTCGGACAGGCCAGCTCGCAAGCCTGGCAGCCGGTGCATCGATGTTCATTATTTTCATTATGCGGCATCACCACTTCCCCTTTGAAGCGTTCCGGCAGGTTCAGCGTTTCCCGGTTGTCCGGGTATTGCTGGGTGATGATCTCCTTATGATGCGTAAAATAATACAGGGTCCGCTTCATACCGGTGGCCAGCGACTTTACAGCGCCGAAAACGTCTTTTATGTATTTTATTATAAACATGAACGAGTTTAGATTTAATATTTAAGATTGAATATTGAGGAATCTCAAATATTCATTATTCAATCTTAAATTTCCCCTCAAAAATGCCATCCCAATATCGCCATCGCCGTTACCACCAATAAATTGATCATACTGATGGGTAATAAATATTTCCATTCCAGGTTCAGCAGTTGATCGATCCGCAAACGGGGGAATGTCCACCGGAACCACATGATGACGAATATGAGGAAGAACGTTTTGCCAAAGAACCATAGACTTGACGGAATATAATCCATCGCATGATTGAAGCCCGTCCAGTTGCCGATATGAAAAGGCATCCAGCCACCGAGGAATAACGTAGCGCCGATAGCACACACGATGAACACATTCACATATTCTGCCAGGAAGAACAGGGCGAACTTCATTCCTGAGTATTCGGTGTGGAAGCCGGCTGTTAATTCTGATTCTGCTTCGGCAAGGTCAAATGGTGCCCTGTTGGTCTCTGCCGTTACGGCAATGATGAAAATAATAAACGACACCACCATCGGCAAATGTCCTTTGAATATCCACCAGCCATTACGTTGTGATTCGATGATCTCTGACACCCGCAGATCGCCAACAAGTACGATCACTGCCAGTACCGACAGCCCGGCCGATAATTCATAGCTCACTATCTGTGCGCCGCTACGCATGGCACCCATCAGCGAATATTTATTGTTGCTGGCCCATCCGGCCATTAAAATACTGATGACCATCAACGAAGAAACAGCGGATACATACAGCACGCCGATATTCAAATCCCATAATTGAAAATTGCTGGCAAATGCGATTGGCGCCATCAGCAGCATGGCCACTATCATGGCGATGAAAGGCGCCAGGTTGAATAAGAATTTGTCTGCTCCATTTGGTGTCAATCCTTCTTTCACCAATAATTTCAATGTATCGGCCAAAGATTGAAGCATTCCTTTTGGTCCCACCCGGTTTGGCCCCAGGCGTATCTGCATCCAGGCGGATACTTTTCTTTCCATGATCACCAGCACCAATCCCAGGCCGGCGAATAAACCAATCACCGCCACCCCGGCAATCACCATTTCGATGATGAGGGTCATGGTGGGGTTGAAGTTGTTGTTCAACCAGTCATGCAGTCCGTTCGCTATGTTGCTAAAGCTCCACATTCAATATTTTGAAATTTTGGAATTGGGAAATTTCGAAATTTCCCCCACAGGGCCCTTCGGGCAATCCCACTTTTCCCAATTCTCCCTATCGGTCAATATCCGGTATCACCAGATCCAGCGTTCCCATCATCGCCACCAAATCACCCAACTTGCTGCCACGGGCAATATGGTCCAGCACCGACAGGTTTGAAAATCCCGGTGAACGAAATTTAATTCTGTATGGGGTGGTGCCACCTTCACTTACAATATACACACCCAGTTCGCCACGGGCTGTTTCTACCCTTGTATAAAATTCTCCTTTGGGTAATTTCAGTACGGCTTTTGTTTTTGCCTGGAAATCACCTTCAGGTATATTATCAATCAGTTGTTCGATGATGCGGATGGATTGCTGCATCTCCCGGATGCGGATCATGTAGCGGGCAAATGAATCACCAGCTGTTTCCAGCACTTCATCAAACTCCAGTTTATCGTAGATCTCGTACGGATATATTTTTCGGATATCAGAACTTACGCCGCTGCCCCTGGCGGTGGGGCCACTGCAACCATAGGAAACTGCATCTTCTGCAGACAACACTCCTACATTCTTCATCCTGTTTTGGAAAATGATATTGCCGGTTACCAGTTCATCATATTCGTGAATCTTACGTTTATATAGTTGCAGAAATTCTTTGGTCCGCTTTTGAAAGTTGGGGTGCAGGTCCTGCATCACACCACCGGGCACCATATAGTTCATGGTCAGGCGGGCGCCGCAAGTTTCTTCCATGATGTCGTTAATGCTTTCTCTTTCCCGGAAGGCATGAAAGAAAGGAGTAAAGGCGCCAAGGTCCATGGCCATAGCTCCCCACCACAATTCATGAGAGGCAATTCTTGTCAGTTCATCCATCAGCACTCTTATCACTTGAGCTCTTGGCGGAATTTCTACCTGCAAACCTTTCTCCACGCATAAAGCGCAGGCATGGTTATTAATATGAGACGAAAGATAATCCATCCGGCTGGTGACGTAGATGAATTGACGGTAGCTAAGGCTCTCACACATCTTCTCGATAGAGCGATGGATAAACCCGAGGTGCGGTTCTACTTTTTTGATGGTCTCCCCGTTAAGGGTAATGACAAGATGCAGCACACCATGAGTAGCGGGGTGCTGCGGCCCTACATTTATAGTAATGTCACCCTCACCCATCCCTTCAGGGGAGGAGCTATGCGAAGAGTCATTTAATATGGTAGTCTCTCTGTACATTTAGATTTTCAAACAAATATTTACTCTTCAAATAAGCTGGCCTTGCGCCTTGCAAAGCCCCTCTTTCCGCCCCGGCGGACAAGTCGGAGGGGTTTGGGGAGGCCGTCTTTTAAAGTTTGATCATATTTACCGGGTCTTCAAAATCTTTTCTCATCGGGTTCTTTCCTTCCCATCCGTCGGGTAATATCAAAAGCCGCAGATCGGGGTGGTTGAGAAAGTTCACACCAAACATTTCATATACTTCACGTTCATGAAAATCTGCTGTTCTCCAAATATGCGCCACGGTCTCTATTTCAGGATTCGTTCTGTCGAGTTTTGCTTTCACAACAATATTATGCCGGTGCCGGGTGGAAGACAGGTGATATACCATGGTCAGATGTGTCTTCCAGTCTATACAGGTAAGGCAAAAAAGATAGTCGAAGTATAATGAAGTATCAGTACGAAGTGATTGTGCCAGCGGCAGCCAGTCTTTGGGCTCCACATTTATATTCAGCCATTCTCCACCTTCTTCAAAAGTGGCGGCGGGAAGCAATTCTGAAATTTTTATTTTAAGTTCTTCTGCAATCATTAGTTAATCTTCTGCTTTGAAACTCTAAAGCCCTTTAGGGGTTTGGGGTTCTTATTTGTTCCCTGGTCAGTCCGCTTTTTATCTTTTCCTGCAATTTTATCAACGCATGCAATAAAGCTTCCGGTCTTGGCGGACAGCCCGCCACATATACATCCACGGGTATCACATGGTCAGCACCTTTTACCACAGAATACGTATTATAGAAAAAAGGGCCGCCGCTGATAGCACAGGCACCCATCGCAATCACATATTTAGGGTCGGCCATTTGGTCGTACAGTCTTTTTAAGACCGGGGCCATCTTGTTTACAATCGTTCCGGCGATGATGATCACATCGGCTTGCCGTGGAGTAGCTCTCGCCACTTCAAAACCAAAACGGGAGAAATCGTATTTGGCACCAGCCACTGCCATGTATTCAATACCACAGCAACTGGTGGCAAAAGTGAGCGGCCATAAAGAATTAAACCTTGCCCAGTTGATCACATCGTCCAGTTTGCTCAGCACAATGCCTCCTCCCGGAAGATCATGTATTTCACCAGGGAATGTTTTTTCTATGTTTTTTTGGTCTGCCAATTTGTATTAACTATTAACTATTATCTATTAACTATCAGTTATCATCTATACTTCACATCCACTTCAACGCTCCTTTTTTATGTGCATACAAAAATCCCATAAATAGTATAAAAAAGAAGATAACGATCTCTATTAATGCTATCCATCCCATGCTTTTGGCCACTACGGCCCAGGGATAGAGGAATACCAGTTCCACATCAAAGATCAGGAAGATCAGTGCAAAGAGATAATAACCTACGTTTAATTGTACCCATGTTTTGCCTTGTGTGGGAATACCGCATTCGTAAGGTTCGCCTTTTTGTTTATTGGTGGTGGCTTTTAAAACAAACTTTGAGATAAGTATCGCTATACCGGAGAAGGCGATAGCGGCAATGGTCAGCACAATCAGCGAGGAAGCACCCATACGCATATTGGTTTGTACGAATATAGTAACTATGCGTTAAAACCGTGCATGACGCTTATCAATTTTCAGGATGTAAAATATCATCCGGAAAATCACCGCAATTCACTTATAGGAGCTTAACCATATAACTCCAGGTGAATGGTTTTCTTATCATAACCCATTTCCAGTATTCGCTTTTTTGCTTCATCGATCATGTGTTTCCACCCGCAGAGAAAGAATAGAGCATCCTGTTTTTCTTTACAAAGCTCCTCATATATAGCATGCACATATCCAAAATGGCCTTCCCAATGCTCCCTTGACAATGTGGGATGGTAATAGAAGCCGGGCAACTTTTGTTCCAGTTCTTTTAATTCTTTAAAATATAGCAGGTCTTCTTTTTTGCGGCAGCCAAAAATGAGATGGATATTTTTAATATGTTGCTGGTGCAGGTATATATATTGTATCATGCTTCTGAACGGAGCGATGCCGGTGCCAGTACAAATAAGGAAAATATCTTTTTCGATAGCAGCAGGTAAAGTAAAGACACCTTGTGCGCCACGAAAACTAAGTTCAGAACCAACTACCACTTCATTGAAAAGATAGGTAGTGCCCAGTCCGCCCTGCGCCTGTACGATCAGCAACTCGAAAACATTGGAGCCATCCGGCCAGGAAGAAATGGAATAGCTGCGCCAGCGTTTGTTGGCTTTTTCATGAATAGGAAGATCAAGCGTTACAAACTGTCCGGGTAAAAAGTCGAAGCGTTCCAGTTCCGGCACTTCTATCCAGAATCGCTTGGTATTATGTGTGTAGTCTTCAATCTTTATTACGATGCCTTTTCGCCAGGGTTGCAATGCCATTATCGGTGGTTTAGATAAAGGTAAAACCAAATATATGCCTCCCGGTTCTTAAAAAGGGAAATTATTATACCCCTTCATTTACAGAACATTTATCTTTGCCCGCCCGGATGAATTTGGTTGCCGGGTATATTGCATGAGTGTAAAGGATTTGCTGGAACAGTATCAAAACACCCCCCGCCTTTTTCAATTGGCGGACAGACTATCCTTTGCCCAGCCAGAAAAAATCTATCTTAAAAATTTACGGGGAAGTTCATCCCAGTTTGTGGTAGCGGCTGCTTTTCAGCATCCTTCGCTGTCGCAAATGAACCATCTTATAATATTAAATGATGCAGAAGAAGCCGCCTATTTCCACAATACCCTGGAGAATCTGACTGAGGCGCTGGATATTTTCTATTTCCCTTCTTCGTTCAAGAACCGGAAGAACTACGAGCTGTTGAATTCATCGCATGTAATGCTGCGGACGGAAGCGCTGACCAAAATTGCCACCTCACCCCCGGCCTCCCGTTTAGACGGGACAGGCTCTCTCCCCTCGGGGAGAGGGGGGCTCCAACACTCCGTTAACCGAAAAGTGTTAGTTACCTATCCGGAAGCGCTGTTTGAGAAAGTAGTGCTGCCAACCACCTTATCATCAAACATCATTCATATTAAATCCGGCGATTCACTCAATGTGGAAGAATTGTTGCTGAAGCTGTCGGATTATGGTTTTGAAAGAACAGACTTTGTGTATGAACCCGGCCAGTTTGCGATCCGCGGCGGTATCCTTGATATCTATTCTTATGGTAATGAAAAACCGTACCGGGTAGAACTTTATGGCAATGAAGTAGATTCCATCCGCATTGTGGATCCGGAAACACAACTGAGCGAAAGAAAACTACTACAGGTAAGTATCATCCCCAACGTGGACACGCAGTTTGAAAGCAATGACCGCATATCACTGTTTGAATTCCTGCCGGAGAATACCGTGTTCTGGATACAGGATTATGAGTTGTGCAAAGAACACCTGGCTGATTGTGAGGATGAATTGGCCAACTTCCTGCGTTTCCAGGAAGAGATAAAAGCAAATCGAACTAAAACAAAAGCACAGGAAGATAATGAGGATAAACTCGTACGGAAGGATGTAGGAGCAGAGGATTTTATTTTGTCAGCTAACCTGGAGAATGAATTAACTACTAAACACCTGGTGGAGTTTGGCTTTCAATCTCACCTGGCAACTGTGGAAATAGAATTTCGGACGAAAGAACAACCGGCGTTCAACCGGCAATTTGATCTGCTGATAAAAGACCTGAAGAGCTGGGAAGCTAAGAAGTTTCAACTGTATATTTTTGCAGAGAACCCTAAGCAACTGGAAAGACTGCAAAGCATCTTCGATGATCTTCCCGCAGGGCCCGGTGGGAAAGCAGAGATCGTTTTTAATCCCATTGCCACATCCATTCATGAAGGGTTTATCGATGAAGACCAGCAGATTGTTTGCTATACCGATCACCAGGTATTCCAACGCTATCATAAATACAAGGTAAAACAGGCATATAATAAGAACAAAGCGATCACTTTAAGGACCCTTCGGGAATTACAGCCCGGCGATTTCGTGACCCATATTGATCATGGAGTAGGCATTTTCAGCGGATTGCAAAAGCTGGAAGTGAATGGCCGCTTGCAGGAAGCGGTGCGGTTGATATATAAGGACACCGATATCTTGTATGTAAACATCAACAGCCTGCACAAGATAGCCAAGTACACCGGCAAGGAAGGCAGTGTACCGAAAGTAAATAAACTCGGCAGTGATGTTTGGAATAAATTAAAAGAGAAGACCAAGACCAAAGTAAAAGAGATTGCCTTTGACCTGATAAAACTATATGCCAAACGAAAAGCACAACAGGGCTTTCAGCATACGCCGGATAATTATATGCAAACGGAACTGGAAGCATCATTCATTTACGAAGACACACCAGATCAAAGTAAAGCCACTGCAGATGTAAAGAAAGACATGGAATCGGCAGCACCTATGGACCGGCTGGTATGTGGTGATGTGGGTTTTGGTAAAACAGAAGTAGCTATCCGGGCCGCCTTTAAGACCTGCCTCGACGGAAAACAAGCAGCCGTGCTGGTGCCCACAACCATCCTTGCCTTTCAGCATTTTAAAACATTCAGTGACCGCCTGAAAGATTTTCCGGTAACGGTGGATTATATCAATCGTTTCAAATCAGCCAAAGAAAGAAAAGAAACACTGAAGAAACTGGAAGAAGGAAAGATCGATATCATCATCGGCACACATGGATTGCTGGGTAAAGAAGTAAAGTTCAAAGACCTGGGCCTGCTGGTGGTGGATGAAGAACAAAAATTTGGCGTAGGACATAAAGAGAAGATAAAAACATTACGCACCGCGGTGGATTGTTTGACGCTTACGGCTACGCCAATCCCAAGAACCCTGCAATTCTCCCTGATGGGAGCAAGGGACCTGAGCATTATGAATACACCGCCGCCGAACCGGCAACCTATTCAAACCGAAGTGCAGGTGTACAACGAAGATTTTATCCGGGAAGCTATTTATTATGAAACGGAAAGGGGCGGACAGGTATTCTTTATTTACAACCGTATTGCAGGATTGGCAGAAATGGCGGCAATCATCCAGGCCCTTTGTCCCGATTTGAGCATTGGCTATGCCCACGGGCAAATGGAAGGTCATGAACTGGAAGAAAGGATATTAGATTTTATCGACAAAAGATATGATGTACTGGTTTGTACCAATATTGTGGAAAGCGGTGTTGACATTCCGAATGTGAATACCATCATTGTAAATAATGCACACCAGTTTGGCCTCAGTGACCTGCACCAATTGCGGGGAAGAGTAGGGCGTAGCAATAAAAAAGCATTCTGTTACTTATTGTCTCCACCAATGAGCACTTTGCCGAACGATTCAAGAAAGCGGCTGCAAACACTGGAGCAGCATAGCGAACTGGGCAGCGGTTTCCAGATAGCAATGAGAGACCTGGATATAAGAGGTGCCGGCAATATGCTGGGTGGTGAGCAAAGTGGTTTTATGGCAGAGATCGGTTTTGAAATGTACCAGAAGATCCTCGATGAAGCCATCCGTGAACTAAAGCGGACAGAGTTCAAAGAATTGTTTAAAGAAGAAATTGCGAAGCAGGATGATTTTGTTCAAGACTGCACTATTGATACAGATCTGGAAATATTGATCCCTGATGATTTTGTAGAAAGTATTGCCGAAAGGCTGTCCTTGTATCAGCGGCTTGACAATTGTGAAACGGAAGAAGAACTGGAACTGATGAAGCAGGAACTCGATGACCGGTTTGGTACTATACCCCAACAGGTCGAAGATCTGTTCATCACTGTTCGCTGCCGTAAGCTGGCCGTTGATCTTGGTTTTGAGAAAATGAGCCTGAAAGACGATACGCTCCGTTGTTTCTTTATTAACCGGCCGGACTCTCCCTATTTTGAATCGGGTACTTTTGAAAAGATCATTGAGTTTTTGCAAACAGCAACTAACAAGGGCAAACTGAAACAGACAGGCAAGCTCTTTATGCTGATTGCCAATAACATGAAAAGCATGAATGAGATGCACCACTTCTTAAAAGCCATGCATACCTATTGTTTTCCGGCAACCTGATTGCAGCATTACACGATACTTTATCGGTAAAAGTCTGGTTTTCCTGCTTTCCCGTATCTCCTTCAAAGGCTTAACAGCATTGGCTTTTCTCAGGTTTTTATGCTAATTTTAAAAATCATAAACAGTGCTATGAGATTCAATCCAATTCCCTTGATGGCTGCAATGCTGCTTTTTACCCTGTCATCGACAGCACAGGATGATTCCAGGTACAATCTCTTCCTGAAAAGCGGAACTATTATTCCCACAAAAAATAGTACAGCGGCAGGTCTGAATGCATTCAACAGTAAAACGGCTAAGGGTAGCGGTCCGGTTCTTGCCATCATACAGTTTGAACAACTCCCCGATGAATACCAGAAACAGCAATTGCTTCAATCCGGAATTGTGTTGCTTGATTATGTTCCCAACAATGCCTATACTGCCAGCATCAGCAGCCAGCTGGATGCAACGATGCTCACACAATTACAAGTGCGGTCAGTAACTGAACTGACAGCTTTACAAAAAATGCAACCGGCACTGGCAACCGGAATTTTTCCACCACATGCTGTAAAAGCAAATGGCACAGCAGATGTATGGATCAGTTTTCCCAGGACCTATACTTTTGAAAGGGTAAAGCAGGAACTGCAAACCAGGAACTTTGATATACGATCCACTCTTTTCAAAGAGCAACGAATAATCAGTCTTCGTGTCAGTACATTACGCTTGCAGGAGCTGGCCGCATCACCATTTGTGGAGTACGTTGAAGCAGCGCCGGGTGAGGACCAGCCGCTGAATAATTACAGCCGCACCAGTTCCCGGGCCAACGTTTTGAATAAACCAGTCGGTTCCGGTGGCAGAAACTTAAGAGGTGATGGCATTGTGATCGGTATTGGCGACAATGCAGACCCGGTGCATGTTGATTTTACCGGAAGAAAAATAAGCCGTGCAGCAGTGGTGGCCAATTACCACGGTACCCATGTGCATGGTATTGCCGGTGGCGGTGGTATCTGGAATGAATTGTACACCGGGCATGCACCAAAGTCCACCCTGTTGAGCCAGTTGTATTCAGGTGTATGGATCAATTCTCCCACTTACTATGCCGATCACAGGATGGTGATCACTAATAATTCCTATGGCAATATAACAGTGGATTGTCCCTACTCCGGGTTTTATGATAATTACTCAAGGATACTGGATCAGCTGGTCATCAGTTTACCAAAGGTCAGCCAGGTATTTGCTGCGGGTAATAGCGGTATCGGGTTTCCTCTGAGCTGCTCCCCATTTCCTGCTGGCTTTAAATCTGTTTTAAGTGGCTACCAATCAGCCAAGAATGTATTGACGGTAGGTAACACCTATGCTGATGGAATTATCTTTCCGCAATCAAGCCGGGGACCGGTAAAAGACGGAAGAATAAAACCGGAAATAGCTGCACAGGGTACATTTGTTATATCCACATCCACCTTTGCAGATTATTCAGAAAACACGGGCACCAGTATGGCTGCCCCTGCCGTGTCTGGTGGCCTGGCTTTATTATACCAGCGGTACCGCCAGATAAATGGCCCTGCCTCCGATCCGGGCAATGGTTTGATGAAAGCTATTCTTTGTAATACGGCTACAGACAAAGGCAATACCGGACCGGATTATTCCTATGGATTTGGATGGATGAACCTGTTGCGGGCAGTTGAAGTACTGGAAGCGGGTAACTATGTACAAAATTCAGTAGGCACTGGTGGTGATAATACATTTGATATTACCGTACCCGCTAATACTGCCCAGTTAAAAGTGATGTTGTACTGGAATGATCCTGCTGCTGCTGCCGTTTCCAGCAAAGCATTGGTAAACAACCTTGATCTTCGGCTGACCACTACGGCTCCGGCTACTTATCTCCCGCTGATCTTAGATTCTGCTGCAACCGGTGTTACTGCAGCAGCACAACCCGGAGTGGATGTGATGAATAATATTGAACAGGTAACGATAGATAATCCTTCCGGTACCTATACCGTGCATGCAGCAGGCACCGCTGTTCCGGTAAATGCTCCGCAATCTTATTATGTAGTGTACGATATCATACCGGTGTCCACCACACTTACTTTTCCAACCGGGGGAGAGAAACTTACACCTGGAGAAATAGTGATACTGAGCTGGGATTCTTATGGCGGCCCGGCAGAAACATTTACCCTGGAGTTTTCTTCTGACAATGGGGCCACATGGGATCCGCCCATCAGCAGTACTGTTGCAGCCAACCTCCGTTTCCTGGTTTGGACCATTCCCAATACCATCACCAACCAGGGAAGGATACGATTAACAAAAAACAATACAGCATTGGTAAGTACCAGTGATGCATTTACCATACTGGGTGCACCACAGGTTAGTTTATCTGCTACACAATGCGAAGGATATATTTCTGTTGACTGGACTTCTGTTCCCGGTGCCACGGGGTATGAAGTAATGAAATTGCAGGGTGATGAAATGGTGTCTGTAGCTACTGTATCCAATGCGGTGAATACATATGCCATTGGTGGTTTGTCAAAAGATTCCGTGTATTGGGTAACGGTGAGAGCACTTAATGGTGCTTTTGTAAGCAGGAGAGATACGGCTGTTTTCCGCCAGCCCAACAGTGGTACTTGTGCCGGTGGCATTTCGGATGATGATCTGAAAATAGAGGCGCTGGTGTCACCTGCTTCTTCCGGCAGATTATTTACTTCTACTGCGTTGGGTGCTGCCACTGATGTTATCATCCGGATAAAGAACCTGGATGACCAGTCTTCTTCCGGCAATATTGATGTAAGTTATTCCATCAATGGAGTGCCGCAACAAACGACGACCATTTCACCCGTCATTGCCGCAGGTGCCACATTTGACCACACTTTTTCTTTACAGGCAAACTTATCACCCATTGGTACTTACTCATTTGATGTGAGTGTGACCAAGGCTGCCGACCCGGTAGCGGGCAATAACACATTGACCAAAGTAATTAAGCAATTAGAGAAGCAACCATTCCTGTTGCCCTTTACGGATAATATAGATGAAACACCAGTTCAATCTGTGCAGGCACCGCACATGGGGCTGCAAAGCCTGGACCGTTATGATTTTGTGAACAGCACTATTTATGGAAGGGTAAGAACCTTTATCAATACAGGTATTGCTTTTTCAGGCAATAGGGCATTGACGCTGGATGCAGAACGATTTAATGCGGGTAACATTGATTCTTTGACAGGCACTTATAATATTGATCTGACCGGGTATGTTCCTGCTACAGATGAGATACGGTTGGACTTCCGCTATAAGAATCATGGACAAAATAATAATGCTACCAATAAGGTCTGGATAAGAGGAAATGACCTGGGCAGTTGGAAAGAAGCATATGATCTTTTTGCCAATCAGAACCCGGTTGACGGATCGTATAAACTCACATCAAGTATTGAACTAAGCGATCTGCTTGCTGCTGCACCCGTACAATCTTTTACACCCAGTTTTCAAATACGATGGGGCCAGTTTGGTCAGCACCAGGCGGCTGATAATGAGGGTGGCGCCGGTTATACACTGGATGACATCAGGATCTATAAAGTAACTGATGATCTGCAAATGATAAGTATTGATGCACCAACAACCTTTAGTTGCGGATTAACAGCCAGCACACAGGTAACGATTACCGTTCGCAACAGCAGTAATACTGCTATACCTGCGGTGCCCGGCGTACCGGTACGATACAGGGTGGATGGCGGTGCCTGGGTCACAGAAACCATACCGGGTATTGGTGCTAATAGTTCAACACCTTTCTCATTTGCCACAGGGGCTGATCTTTCTGCCACTGGCACCCGTCTGCTGGAAGTGGAAGTGGATTATCCTTCAGATACATTTAATGACAATGATACCTTAAGTGCAAGAGTGACCAATTCACCGGTGATCTCCAGCTTCCCGCACCTGGAGGATTTTGAACTGGGTAATGGTTCCTGGTACACCAGCGGAGGAAAACTCAGCACCTGGGAGTATGGCACCCCGGCGGCCAGCAAACTAAACCGGGCGGCCAGTGGCAGCAAAGCATGGAAGACAAGAATAAATGGAAGTTATAATGATGATGAGCTGTCCTACCTGTATTCTCCCTGCTATGATCTGTCTGCAATGACAAATCCAACACTGAGTTTCAGCCTTTCGTTTGATATAGAAGATTGTGGCGCTACATTATGCGACGGAGCTTATATGGAATATTCAACTGATGGAGTTACCTGGAGCCGGTTGGGTGCCAATGGACAAGGGACCAACTGGTACAATAAGGCGTATGCAGGTAATAATCTCTGGAGTAATGAAACATATTCCCGCTGGCATGTGGCTACCATTCCTTTAAGTGTGACAGGTGTACCGGTGGTCCAGATGGGCCGGATGCGGTTTCGGTTTGTAATGGCATCTGACCCCGGAGTAAATAAAGATGGTATAGCGATTGACGATATTCATTTGTATGATAATGTAAACGGTATTTATGACGGGGTAACAATGGCGGCCCCGGTGTCACAAAATATTACTGCGGGTATTAACAACTGGGTGCATTTCCTGGAAGGAGGGAAGCTGGTCGCATCTGTTCATCCGGCCAACCAGGAAATGGGACTAACCAATGTACAAGCATTTATTAATACCGGTGCGGTACGTACCAACAGCGGTCAATATTATCATGACAGGAACATTATTATTCAACCCAATAATTCATTTTTGGCACTGACCGACTCTGTACTGGTACGTTTTTATTTCCTGGATACCGAAACAGAAACGCTGATCAATGCAACAGGCTGCCCTGCCTGTTACAAACCATCCATGGCGTATGAACTGGGTGTATCCAAATACAGTGACCCGGATAATAATTTTGAGAATGGAACAATATCAGATGATAACCAGGGCATCTGGACCTTCATGAATTCCGGCAAGACAAGGAAAGTGCCTTTTGATAAAGGGTACTATGCAGAATTTAAAGTAAATAACTTCTCTGAGTTCTGGCTGAATAATGGGGGATTAAATAATAACTCGCCGTTGCCTGCTGAACTGGTCAGTTTTACTGCCCGCAAGAAACTCAATTCCATTGATGTGCTGGTGGAATGGGTAACAGCCTCTGAGCAAAACGTAAACAGGTTTGAAGTGGAAGTGGCCAGGGGCAATACCGAGTACCAGTTAAACAGGTTTGTAAAGATCGGGGAAGTAAACAGCCAGGGAAATTCCACAACAGAACAGCGGTACAGCTTTACAGATATTGAAAATAATAAGTCGGGAGTAAGGTATTACCGGCTGCAAATTATTGATATAGATGGCAGCTTTAAATACTCTTCTATAAAGCCGGTAGTCTTTTCAAACGAAATAAAATGGCAGGTAAACCCGAATCCTTCTGCCGGCCAGTTCAATTTACTTTACCAGGCTGCTGCCGGTGAACTGGTAACTGCAAAAGTGTATGATGTGAACGGTAGGGTGGTGAGGGAATACAGTACCACAGCGGATGGGTTTGTACAAAAACTGGGTATCGAATTATCAGGTTCCCGGTTTGCCAGTGGCTATTACCTGTTAGATGTAAGTGCCGGAGATACAAGGAAATCGTTCAGACTGGTGAAACAATAAAAAACCTGTCCCGCTGCGGGCGGGACAGGTGTATCTAAAGTTTTGGTTTTGTATTACCAGCCTTGTTTGGCAATTCCGGCTTTAATGGCCGCCATTGCTTTTTCTTCACCCATCAACGTGGTGAGTTTGTTTCCTTTCCCATCGTTTCCCTGGGCCATATAAGCGCCTTTTGCTGTTTTAGTGATGACAGCATCAAACATTTCAACCCCTTTTTCTTTAGTTTTTACGTTGTAAGCGGTAATTTTTACATCTGACATGGTCAATAGTTTTTGAGTTAGTAAAGAATGAAATTACGGCTTCCGGGTGGTTTTAAAGGGGAAAATTTGTACAGGGGTAAAAAAAAGCCCCGGGCTAACGGGGCTAAGCTATTAATTATTAATGAGTTAAGGCTTATACATCCAATTTGGCATATTTTGCATGGCTTTCAATAAATGCCCTTCTGGGAGCCACTTCATCACCCATCAGCATGCTGAAAATCCGGTCAGCTTCAGCTGCGCTCTGGATGGTCACCTGCTTCAGGGTACGGGTATCCGGGTTCATGGTGGTTTCCCAAAGCTGTTCTGCGTTCATTTCTCCCAAACCTTTGTATCGCTGGATGTTTACAGAATCATCTTTGCCGCCTCCCAACCTTTCTATCAGCATTTTCCGCTGTGCTTCATTATAAGCGTATTCCTGCTCTTTTCCTTTTTTTATAAGGTAAAGAGGTGGCTGGGCTATATAAACGTAGCCTTGCTCAACCAGTTCGGTCATATAGCGGTAAATGAAAGTAAGGATCAGGGTGGCGATGTGTGAACCGTCCACATCAGCATCCGTCATGATGATGAGTTTGTGATACCGGAGTTTGCTCAGGTCAAGCGCCTTGGGATCTTCAGGAGTACCCATTTTTACGCCCAGGGCGGTAAACATATTCCTGATCTCCTCATTGTCATAGATCTTGTGCTCCATGGCTTTCTCCACGTTCAGTATCTTACCCCTCAAAGGAAGGATGGCCTGGAAACTTCTGTCACGGCCCTGCTTGGCTGTACCGCCGGCAGAATCTCCCTCTACAAGATATAGTTCACATCGATGCGGGTCACGGTCGGAGCAATCGGCCAGCTTGCCGGGTAAGCCACCTCCTGTCAACACCGATTTACGTTGTACCAGTTCTCTTGCTTTTCGGGCAGCGGCTCTTGCCTGTGCGGCAAGAATGACTTTGGCAACGATATTCTTTGCCTCTCTGGGGTTTTCTTCCAGGTAGGCTTCCAATGCTCTTGATACGGTGGAATCCACCACACCCATTACTTCATTATTGCCGAGCTTGGTTTTGGTTTGTCCTTCAAACTGTGGTTCCGGAACTTTTACTGAAATGATAGAACTTAATCCTTCCCGGAAGTCATCGCCTTCAATTTCCACTTTGGCTTTTTCAAATAAGCCGTTCTTATCACCATAGCTTTTGAAGACCCTGGTGAGGGCCCGGCGAAAACCGGATACGTGGGTACCGCCTTCAATGGTGTTGATATTATTGACGTAAGAATAAATATGTTCAGCATAGCTGTTATTATAACTCAGCGCCACTTCTACAACCACATTGGTGGATTCATCTTTTCCTTCTACATAAATAACTTTGGGGATCAGTGCAACCCGTCCTGCATTCTCATCGAGCATTTCTACAAACTCAACAATGCCGCCTTCGCTGTAAAATACATTTGTATAGTTTTCACCATTTTCTTCCTTCTCCCTTATATCTGTAAGTACGATACGAACGCCCCGGTTGAGATAAGATAACTCCCGGAGGCGGCCTTCCAGGATATCTTTGTTATAAACAGTAGTGATGAAAATACTATCGTCCGGCCAGAAATGAACTTTGGTACCCGTTTTCTCACTGGTGCCGGCTTCTCTTACGGCATATTGCGGCACACCAATTTTATATTCCTGTTCAAATATTTTACCGTCGCGGTTTACAGTTACCTGCAATAATTTGCTCAGCGCATTTACACAACTTACTCCCACACCGTGCAAACCGCCGGATACTTTATAGGAACCTTTATCAAATTTGCCACCGGCATGCAGCACTGTCATTACCACTTCCAGGGCAGAACGTTTTTCTTTGGTATGCATGGCTGTAGGGATACCACGGCCATCGTCTTCCACGGAAATGGAATTGTCCTCATGGATGGTAACAAAAATATTTTTGCAATAACCGGCCAATGCTTCATCAATGGAGTTGTCCACTACTTCATACACCAGGTGGTGTAAGCCTTTTACACCGATGTCACCAATGTACATCGCCGGACGTTTGCGAACGGCTTCCAAACCTTCTAAAACCTGGATACTATCTGCACTATAGCCGGCGGAGATGGCGGCTGCTCTTTCTTTAGCTTCTGTGGTCATAATTATGGTAAAAAACGATTGTGAAAATTCAAAAAATGAGTACTGACAAATGTACGAAAATAAGCCCGGCTGACAGTGATTTCAGCGGTCTTTTTTGTCCCGTTTTGAGGGGTATGTGGATAAAAGAAAATGCCCGATAAACAGGCATTTAAGCTAATTCTTCAGCAGCTAAAAAAAGGAGTGTTTTATAGGGCTATAACAGGGCTTATCTCTTCACGATCTGTGCCACCAGGTCAGCCTCTGCACATACCTTGTTACCTACATAAGTGGTTCCTTTCATTTCGCAAATACCACGGCGGATGGGAGAGGATAATTCCATTTTCAGGATCAGTGTATCTCCCGGACGAACCATATTTTTAAACTTACAATTATCGATCTTTAAAAAGTAAGTATCATATTGCCCTTTACCGCTCAGGTTGATGGCTAATATGCCGCCGCATTGTGCCAGCGCCTCAATTTGAAGTACTCCGGGCATCACCGGGTTGCCGGGAAAATGCCCCTGGAAAAACCATTCATTAAAGGTTACGTTCTTTATACCCACAATATGCGCATCACTCAGTTCGATGATCTTATCCACCAGCGCAAAAGGAAAACGGTGGGGCAAGGTTTTTTCAATAAACTGCTGATCATATACAGGTGCCTGGTTAGGATTGTAAACGGGGACCCCTTTGGTATGCTTGTTCTTTTTTATGTATTGCTTTATCTTTTTAGCAAACTCCACATTGGTGCTGTGTCCGGGCCTGTTGGCAATAATGCGTCCTTTGATGGGGTAGCCTACCAGGGCCAGGTCGCCGATCACGTCCAGTAATTTATGCCGGGCCGGTTCATTGGGAAAACGCAACTCCAGGTTGTTCAGGTAGCCTTCACTTTTTACTTCAATCTTTTCCTTGCGGAAAATGGTTTTCAGCCGGGCCATTTCTTTTTCATCCACGGGCTTATCTACTATTACGATAGCATTATTAACGTCGCCTCCTTTGATAAGGTTATTATCCAGCAACATTTCCAGCTCATGTAAAAAACAAAAAGTGCGGCATGGGGCGATCTCCTGTTTGAAAAGGCTGAGATGCTTCAACCCGGCATGCTGAGTACCTAATACCGGGGAGTTAAAATCGATGAGGGTGGTTACCTGGTAATCCATTGCCGGCATGGCCACCATTTCCACCCGCTTGGCCTCATCATAGTGATAAATGTTCTCATCAATACTATACCACACTTTGGCAGCATCCTGTTCTACAATTCCTGACTCTTCTATCAATTCTACAAATGGCTCGGAGCTTCCGTCCATAATGGGCATTTCTGGCCCGTTGATCTCCAGCAGGCAATTATCTACACCCATACCTACCAACGCCGCCAGCACATGCTCTACTGTACTTACTTTGGCGCCATTTGCTTCCAGGGTGGTGCCGCGGCTTACATCAGTCACCAGGTCGCAATCTGCTTTGATAATTGGCTGGTTGGGAAGGTCTATCCGCTGAAACTGGAAACCAAATCCCGGAGCGGCCGGTTTTAGCGTCAGATCTGCCAGCACCCCGGTATGTAAACCGGTGCCGGAAATACTGACAGCTGTTTTTAAAGTATGCTGTTTATTTGGATTGAAATTAGAGTCCATGAATATGTGTTTTTTGCCTCAATTGAAACAAGCGGGGCAAAGATAACCATTCAGGTAAAATACGGTGGACTTCCGTTAAATCAAATAATCTTATAATTTCTGTATTCAAAAGGCCGGATACCGGTTATTTTTTCAAACCGGTAGGAGAGCCGGTCTTTAAAAGAGAATTTCTTTTTGCGGGGGTCGAAATTTACCTGCCAGTTCTTTTCCGCAATCCGTTGTTGCATCACGGCCGGGTGTGTTTTGGTAAACAGCGAAATGGAATCTGCATCTTTGAAGAAATCAAAGGCATCTTCTTCTTTTACGGGTGGGGCCACATATTCCTGCCCGTTCCAAAGGGTGTAGAAACTGCTGAGTTTTTCTAATTGTTTATGAGGATGTCTTACCCAGCCATAATGATAAATGCAGGCGTCAATGGCTTTTACCCGAAGCTTCTTGTTTTGCCTGGTACGAAAGCCCTGGGCATCCTGGTAGGAAACAATATTACCTGTATTGCGGAGCAGCCGTATTTCATGACTGTACCAGCGGCGGGAATCTCCCACATAGTCATAGGTGCCGTATAAATGATAGTAGTTGAAAAGAAATCCTTCCACTTCTTTCTTTGTAAGATATGTTTCAGCAGCTTTTACAATGGTCTCCAGATCATTTTCATGCACCACTTCATCTGCCTGCAGGTAAAAGGCCCAATCAGCATCCGGACTTACCTGTGCCAGCGCCTTATCTGTTTCCACGGCCAGCACCCGGCCACCTTCTTTCAAAGAATCATCCCAAACGGAATGATGGATCTTTATTTTTGGAGAATTGATGGATTCGATTAATTGTAAAGTAGTATCATCACTGTTGCCCACACTTACAATAAACTCATCTACAATAGGGAGAATAGAAGTGATCGACTCCACTACGGGATAATCAAACTTAACAGCATTGCGGACGAAAGTGAAGCCGGAGATTTTCATGAAAAACTGGAAATTATTGCCATGCTAAGATACTTTTTCACTCATCAATTGCTTTATCAATGCTTCCAGGTCCTTTACTCTTTTCTCCAGTTCGGGCAATTTGCGGCTTATGGCCTGGCTGCGCAGGGCCAGCGTATAATCGTAAGCTGGTGATCCTGTTACAGCTTTACCGGGTTCAATAGATTTGCTGACGCCGCTTTGTGCATTTACTTTGGCGCCATCGCCTAATTGTATATGTCCTACAATACCTGCTTGTCCACCGATCATCACCCCATTACCAATTTTGGTGCTGCCACTCACACCTGCCTGTGCGGCAATAACGGTGCTGGTGCCCACTTCCACATTATGGGCTATTTGAATCAGGTTATCCAGTTTGGCGCCTTTCTTTATTAAAGTAGATCCGATGGTAGCCCGGTCTATAGTAGCATTGGCACCTATTTCCACATAGTCTTCCAGAATAACATTCCCGATCTGTGGTACTTTCTTAAAGCTGCCATCTGCCTGTGGCGCAAAACCAAATCCATCACTGCCGATAACGGTGCCGGCATGAATGGTGACATGGTTACCAATTTTACAATCATGATACACTTTTACACCCGGATGAATGACACAGTTGTCGCCAATAGTTACGTTGTCGCCAATGTAGGCATTCGGATAGATCTTGGTATGATTGCCCACTTTCACATTTTCACCGAGATAAGCAAAAGCGCCGATGAAAACATTTTCACCATATGTGGCTGTCTTTGCAATATAACTGGGCTGCTGAATGCCTGTTAACTGTTGCTGCATTATTTCCTGGTATTTGCTGAGCAAGGTGGCAAAAGCAGTATAGGCATCCGGCACCCGGATCAGCGTGGCGGCAACAGGTTGTTTCAGTTCGTGTGCGTCATTAATAATGATGATAGAAGCACTGGTACTGTATAAGTATTCTTCGTATTTGGGATTAGCAAAAAAAGTAAGCTGTCCTTCTTTCGCTTCTTCGATCTTGCCAAAAGAGGAAACAGCGGCGTTGGGATCACCTTCGATCTTGCCGTTTACGATAAGGGCTATTTGTGCAGCCGGGAATTGCATGTAGTTTAAAGCTTTGAGCTATGAGTTTCGAGTTATGAGCCAGTACCCGGTCATCCGGGCCCGCAGCTCATAGCTTATCTCTCGCAGCTATCTCATGTAACAAATGTAATATTTTTTAATCTCGCCAAAGGCGAGACCGCTCTGATAATTGATCAGCGCATTGTCAACCTTAGAAATGTCTTTTATGGTGCCGTCTTTGAATAGTATATTGATCCGTTCGTCTCCCGGATTATAAGTGGTATTACTGGCCTCACCGGTAAAAACAAAATAATCAGCTTCTTTTTCAGTAATGCCTAACCGGTCAATAGCCTCTTTTGTTCTCTCACTAACCAATGATTTTTCAAATGGTTCTGCCTGAAGTTTTACTTTCAGCAACTTTCGTTCCACTAAAGAACGGCAAAGTGTGGCTAATATTTTGTCCGGGTGATGGCTCCAGTTTTTGATAGTGGCCATTACATCATGATCATCAAGGCGGCAAAAAGTTTCCAGGTGCAGCTCAAATGGGAAATTAGTTCTTTCTTTTGAAGCATTGCTTCCTGCTGATAAAAAAAAGTCGAGCTCTGCAGATGCGGCCACAACGGTTTGTCCGGCGGTGATCAGTTCCTTTGCCCGTCGAACGATCTTTACCAGCATCATTTCTGCACTTAGTACCGTTTTGTGCAGGTACACCTGCCAGTACATCAGGCGACGGGATACCAGGAACTTTTCGATAGAGTAGATGGCTTTTTCTTCCACCACAAGTTGTCCGTCATTTACAGTCAGCATTTTAAGAATGCGGTCATAACCGATCACTCCTTCTGCCACACCGGTAAAAAAACTGTCCCTGTTCAGGTAATCCATCCGGTCCACATCTAATTGCCCGGATACCAACTGGTACAAAAATTTTTTGTGGTAGCTATTGGTAAAAATGGAAATAGCCGTGTCGAATTGCCCTTTAAATTCTTCATTCAGTTTGCGCATCAGTAAAAGGGAGATCGCTTCATGATTTACACCGGGGATCAGCTCATTTTCCAATGCATGTGAAAAGGGGCCGTGACCCATATCATGCAACAGGATAGCCACTTTTGCACCCAGTTCCTCTTCGGCAGTTATTTCAATCCCTTTACTCTTCAGTTCACCCAATGCCGTGCACATCAGGTGATAGGCGCCAAGAGAGTGATGCAGCCTGGAATGCACAGCACCCGGATACACCAAATGGGCAAAAGCCATCTGGTGAATATTGCGCAGCCGCTGGTACCAGGGATGTGAAATGATTTCCAGTATCAGCGGGTGATCAATAGTAATAAAGCCGTATACCGGGTCGTTAATGATCTTTCGGACAGTGGGCATTGTTGCTTTTTTGTTAAAAGGCCCGGAATGGGCAGTCGACAAATGTACAAAGGGAGAAATTAATAGGCTATTTTTGGAAATGTTGGATTAGTTAATCAGTTTATTGGTTGATCAGGGGCTTTTCCTGGCTGGCTGATCTTCCTTTTAAAAGAAGAAGTTATGCAAATCAATAAAAGCCCGAAGTATTCAATTAACTATTACACCAATAGACTAATTTACAAATAAACTAATTAACCGATTAAGCAACAAGTATGGCAGTAGCTAAAATTATCTGGGTGGATGATGAGATCGAAAGCCTCCAATCACAGAAAATGTTCCTGGAGAATAAAGGGTATGAAGTGCAAACGTTCACCAACGGATTTGATGCTATTGATTATGTAAAGGAAAACCTGGTGGATGTGGTACTGATCGATGAAAGCATGCCAGGCATTACCGGGCTGGAAACACTGGCGAAGATCAAAGAGATCAATCAGTCGCTGCCGGTGGTATTGATCACCAAAAACGAAACGGAGAACCTGATGGATGAAGCTATCGGATCACAAATAAGTGATTACCTGATAAAACCGGTAAACCCTAACCAGGTATGGCTGAGCCTGAAAAAAATAATTGATAACCGCCGGCTCGTGGCGGAAAAAACCACCACCGCTTACCAGCAGCAGTTCCGTCATTTGTTTACAGCACTTAACAGTAACCCGGACTATAATGAGTGGATGGATATTTATAAAAAGCTGGTGTATTGGGAACTGGAAATGGAAAAGAGCGACAGCCCGGAAATGCAGGAGATACTGCAAAACCAGAAAAGCGAAGCTAATACGGAGTTTTTCAAATTTGTATCAAAGAATTATGCAAGCTGGGTATCTCCAAAGAGTACTGATGGACCGGTGATGAGCCATACATTACTGAAATTTAAAGTGCTGCCTCATTTGGAAAAAGGCACTCCTTTGTTTTTTGTACTGATAGACAACCTGCGGTTTGATCAATGGAAAGCCATCCAGCCCATTTTTGCTGAAAGCTTCCGGATACTGGAAGAAGAAAGCTTTTACAGTATTTTACCAACGGCTACACAGTATTGCCGCAATGCCATTTTTGCCGGACTGATGCCGGCAGAAATTGAAAAGCAATTTCCGGTACAATGGAAGAATGATGAGGAGGAAGGCGGGAAGAACCTGCATGAAGAAGAATTTTTCAGGGCCCAAATGAAGCGGTTGGGCAAAGGAGACCTGAAGTTTTCATATACCAAAGTGGTGAATAACCAGGCCGGTCTTGACCTGGTGAATAATATTCATAACCTGCTGAATAATGACCTGAATGTGATCGTGTACAATTTTGTGGACATGCTGAGCCATGCCCGCACAGAAATGGAAGTGCTGAAAGAACTGGCGGGTGATGAGATGAGTTACCGCAGCATCACCTCAAGCTGGTTTGAGCATTCTCCTTTGCACACAGCATTAAAAAAGATTGCCGATAAGAATATCAAGATCGTACTGGGCACTGACCATGGCAGTGTGCGGGTAAAAACGCCATATAAAGTAGTGGGCGATAAACAAACCACCACCAATCTTCGCTATAAACATGGGCGCAACCTGAATTATGAGCCAAAAGAAGTGCTGGCTTTCCGGGATCCCAGGGATGCAGGGTTGCCGGTGCCCACCATCAACTCCTCCTTCATCTTTGCAAAAGAAGACAGTTTTCTGTGCTATCCTAATAATTATAATTACTACGTAAACTATTACCGGAATACCTTTCAGCATGGCGGGGTAAGTTTGGAAGAAATGATCGTACCGGTGATAAAAATGCAGAGTAAGTAAGTTATTCTTTCTTCTTTAAAATTATTTCCTCAGCCATAAGGGCAAACATGCGTTTATAGAAATCCTGGATGCCCGGGTACTCCTCTTGACTGAATACGGCCCTTTTGATTTCAAATAACTGTGATAGGTATACTGCTTCCTTATCTGCTGAGTAGGCAGCCTTATAAAAAAAACTGGAATCTGGGGCCCTGATCATCATATTGGCGGGCAGATGATCTGGCTGGTATGCAGGTGGAAAATGGATTTGCATGGTAAGGATATACAGCTGGTTACACCCAAGATCTACATCGGTGGTGCGCTTCTCTGCATGAAAAGGGTTTTTATTCCTGGCTGTCAGTATCTGAGGGTCGATAAAATAAAACTGACCAGAGTTTTGCGGTTCGTATGTAAAATCAATGGTTTCTGTCAATGGGTCTGCAGGATTGTTTGCATCATCCAGCTTCGATGAAATGATCTTCAACCCGGCGGGTCTTTTATCCAAAAATTTATCATCTCCTGTATTTTCATTCTGCAGCGTGGTGTCCAGTTTATAGGATTTTGCATAATCAAAGTATTGAATTGTAGCACTGCCTTCCAGTTTACCATCTACAGTAACATCTGCATATACATCTATAGTTTGTTTCAGCAGCGGACGTTCATCTGCAATCGTCACCCACTGTGAACTGTCTGGAGTAAGCAACAAGGCATCCCGGTTCAGGATACTCAGCGGCGGGGTATGATACGACTGGGATTTAATACTGGCATCCAGTACAAAGTGATGGGTGGAATCAAAAGCCAATACATTAACGCCATTCATTTGTCCCAGGTTAGGAAAATCCTTTTTTACTTTTCCATGATTGCGGGTGCTTACCAGCAACGGATAACATCTTATACCAGACCTGTCCAGCAGATTCAGTAAAATATAATTGATCTCGGCAGTGGTGGCTTCCCGGCTGTCCCAGGCCGCTTTCAACGTATCTGTTTCCATGGTCTGGTCAGCCTTATTCGGGAAGTGTTTTTTTACTTCATCGAACACATAGCATATCCTCTCTTCCAGGCTTTCTTTTTTCTTTGCAGAATCAATAATTTTCTCTGTGCCTGCAATTGGCGGACTGACTACCTTTTCAAAAAAATGAGAATTCAGCAAACTATTCCCCAGGATTGACCAGGCACGGTCAGGAGAGATTTTATTTTTAGTCTCAAACATACCACCAGAAGCCAGCGACGAAAAAGAGGCACGTATAAGATAATCAGACACAGAACTCATGTAAGGTTCCTCCTTAAAGGCAGGTATATTTTCTTTGTAGTAGGTGGTCTTACGGAACTGGTCATACTTTAAAAGATAATACTGTTGATCAATACTGTCTGTTCCATATGGCCTGGCCACAATGCGTGTGGAAACCGGGGTGGTAAAAGCCCGGGATGTAAAAACCACCGGAATCTTGTCTTGTATAAACCAGGGCCTCAGAAATTCAAAATTGGTCTCAATGATTGTATAACTGTATTCAATGATACATCCCGGTCTCAGGTTTGGGAAAGTAAAATTCATAATGCCCACGTATTCCATTGCCTTTTCGTCATAAAAATCATCCCGGTACAGCTTGTCTGTCGATATTTTTCCATTGGCATCAAGATTATATACCACTCCCTGCAATTTTTTAATTTTACCGAATCCCCTTTTATTCAGGTAGGGTATACGTACCGAAGCATGCTGATATCCCTTTTCAGAAAAGAGTTTGATCCGCACTCTATGCACCGTTTCGGTACGGCTGTTAAAATAGCCGCCTGTCATTTCCACTTCCTGGATATCAAATAAAACCATGGCAGGTGCATCCGGATCAATTGAGCAGGAGCTGAGTTTAAGGTCAGCTACCGTTACCGGGCCGGGTTCCGGCAGTGGCTTTTGTCCCCATAGAAGGACAGGTAGCATGAACAGGAGTTGGATGAATAGCTTTTTTTGCATGTGGATATACTACTTAAAGATAATTGATTCAGATTGTGTGGAAAACATTTGCTCAAAACCTTCTTGCTGTAAGTAAATTTGCAATCATGAAATACACACAAACTACCCTTGATAAACTAGAAGCGATCCCTGAAGAAGCCGGATATGTGCTGCGCTATGAAAGAGGCACTTTCCAGAGCGGCTACTGTATCCTGGAAGAAAAGAAAGTGGTGGTGCTGAATAAGTTTTTGCAAACTGAAGGACGCATTAATACATTGATCGATCTGATACCACAGTTGGATATTAACCCCGACACGTTGACTGATGAATCAAAAAAGCTGTTCATCGAAATTATCTCAAAACTGGAAACAGAGGGAAATGGTAAGTAGTTAATTAGCTAAACAGTTAATCTGTAAGCTGGATATGGTACCTGGTAATTGGTCAACTCCCGAATTAACCAACCAACTAATTAACTGATTAACTTTACTCCGTGACCTGCCCCCCAATCAAAATAACATTTCTTGGCACCGGCACCAGCAGTGGTGTACCCATGATCGGCTGTGAATGTGAAGTGTGCACCTCGGCTGATCCGAAAGATAACCGGCTTCGTTCCAGCATTTTGGTACAGTCTGCCACTACTACGCTGGTAGTGGATACCGGCCCCGACTTTAGATACCAGATGCTGCGAAAAAAAATAAAGCACCTGGATGCTGTGGTGTTTACACATCCGCATAAAGACCACCTGGCCGGACTGGATGATGTGAAGGCATTTAATTATTTGCATAAAAAGCCTATGAACGTTTATGCCGATTCGCTGACGGAGGAAGCATTGCGCAGGGATTTTTATTATGCTTTTACCGATACCCGCTATCCCGGAATTCCGGAACTGAACCTGAATACGATCACACTGGAACCATTCACCGTTGGCGATATTCCTGTTATACCCGTTTTGGTATGGCACCTGAAAATGCCGGTGATGGGTTTCCGGTTTGGAAAGTTTACCTATATCACAGATGCCAACCGGATCGATGAAACTGAGAAAGATAAAATAAGAGGCAGCGAAGTACTTGTACTGAATGCACTCCGCAAACAAAAGCATATCTCGCATTTTACGCTGGATGAAGCGGTTGACCTGGCGGAAGAGTTAAAAGTGCCGGCGGCTTATTTTACGCACATCTCTCACCAGTTGGGTTTGCATTCAGAAATTGAAAGCCAGTTGCCGGAGCATATTCACCTGGCCTGGGATGGTCTGGAGCTGGCATTTAGCTGAAGGAAAGTTTTTTGAATAACTGCCGGCTAACAGTTGTTAGTTTGTATAAAATTCCTGTATATTGCATCGCCTTTAGTGATTGCTTGTCCTCATGTGAAGGCCCAAGACTGTGCCACCCCTTAACCTGGAGTGGCATAGTTATTAAAACAAACCCCAACCATTAATAGATTATGAATTTTCAAACGGCCGAACTTACACAACAGGTGGCTCAAACGGCCAAAGACTTTGCCCAGCAACATATCAAACCCCATGTAATGGAATGGGACGAGAGCCAGGAATTCCCACTTCATATTTTTAAGGAAATGGGAAAGTTGGGATTGATGGGTGTATTTGTACCGCAGGAATATGGTGGTGCGGGCCTTTCTTATTTTGAATACAAAACGGTGATCGAAGAAATAGCTAAGGTTTGTGGTTCGATAGGATTGAGCCTTGCGGCACATAATTCATTGTGCACGGGTCATATCCTTGCGTTTGGTACTGAAGAGCAAAAGAAAAAATGGCTGCCCAAACTGGCCACTGCAGAGTGGCTCGGGGCCTGGGGCCTTACAGAAGCCAATACCGGTAGTGATGCCGGCAATATGCGTTGTACCGCCGTGAAAGATGGAAACGACTGGGTCATCAACGGTACCAAAAACTGGATCACTCATGGAAAAAGTGGTGATGTGGCAGTGGTGATCTGCAGAACCGGCGAACCAAGAACAAAAAACAACTCTACAACTTTTGTTGTGGAAAGAGGAACAGCCGGATTTAGTGCAGGTAAAAAGGAAAATAAACTTGGCATGAGGGCCAGTGAAACGGCAGAAATGGTTTTTGATAATTGCCGCATACCAGATGCTAACCGGCTGGGTGAAGTAGGGGATGGTTTTAAGCAAGCTATGAAAGTATTGGATGGCGGAAGAATATCCATCGCTTCCTTATCCCTTGGTATTGCCAAAGGCGCTTATGAAGCAGCATTACAGTATTCGCAGGAGCGGCACCAGTTCGATCAGCCTATCTCCAATTTCCAGGGCATCTCTTTTAAACTCGCAGATATGGCAACAGAAATTGCCGCTGCAGAATTGCTTACGCTGCAGGCATGTGACCTGAAGGAAAGAAAACAACCCATGACCAAAGAAGCAGCGATGGCAAAATACTATGCCAGTGAAGTGGCAGTAAGAACAGCTAATGATGCCGTGCAAATTTTTGGCGGGTACGGATATACCAAAGACTTTCCGGTGGAGAAATTTTATCGTGATGCTAAACTTTGTACGATCGGTGAAGGAACAAGTGAGATACAGAAGCTGGTAATAAGCCGGGAAGTGCTGAAGTAGTTGTTAATTTTATTCCCGGGCATTTTTTTATACGTTAGTTTTTCAATATTTTTGAATTTCCACAAGCTCTTCCGTGGTTGACGCAGAACCTGCTGTTCTTGCCGATACTTCCATTTTTCTTTTAGGTCATAACCCCTTCCGCCAACAATTTTTTTAATCTAAACCCCTTTGTTATGAAACTAAAGGCCAGTACCTCTGTGGTACTACTGATCGCTGCATCAGTCATTTTTTTCAGTCAATCATGTAAAAAAGAATCTGGAGGAGACCCTCCTCCCGGCGGAGGTGGAGGCACCGGCGGCGCAGGAACTCCCACATTGCCTTCCACTCCTTATAATTATGCCGGCGTGCTGGACAATATGCCTGCTTATTATAAAGACCTGTTAGCAGCAAACCCGGGGTTTGATAATACACCGGCTGATAACCGGATCACCAATGATGGGGCCACGTTGGGCAGGGTACTTTTTTACGACAAGGCCTTGTCTATAAATAATACTATCTCCTGCGGGTCTTGTCACCACCAGGATAAAGCTTTTGTGGACGGACTGCAATTTTCCAAAGGTTTTGAAGGTGGTAACACCCGCAGAAATTCCATGGCGCTGGCAAACGTCCGGTTTTTTGGTTTCAAGAAAATGTTTTGGGATTTAAGGGCCGCTACGCTGGAAGACCAGGTGCTGATGCCTATACAAGACCATATTGAAATGGGAATGCCATCTTTAACGGCACTCGTAAGTAAGCTTAGCGCCAAAAGTTATTATCCGTCATTATTTCAAAAAGCATTTGGTTCAGAAACGATCACGTCTGACAAGATTTCAAAAGCGCTGGCACAATTTATCCGGTCCATTGTTTCTTATAATTCAAAGTTTGATGCGGGAATTGCAACCGGTTTTTCGAACCTTACTGCACAGGAAAAATATGGAATGGGCAGGGTGAAAGCTACCTGTGGTGAATGTCATAATGACATAGCCACTTTTGGCGACCATGTACCTACCTTTTTCTTCAATTCTGCTCCTAATAATACAACCAATAACGGGCTGGATGAAGTATATGCAGATAATGGTTTTGGGGAGATAACGGGTGCTCCCGAACATATGGGGTTTTTTAAAGTTCCTACCCTAAGAAATATTGAGCTGACGGCCCCTTATATGCACGATGGCCGGTTTACAACATTGGAGCAGGTAGTAAGTCATTATCAAAACGGGATAAAAGATCATCCTAATCTTCCTATCCAGCTTGCACCTGGTGGGATCCCCATTTCTGATAGTGAAAAGGAAGCGATGATCGCTTTTCTAAAGACACTTACAGACAGAACGGTGACCACTGATGTAAAATATTCAGACCCGTTTAAATAAGGGAACAGGTATTTTGTGTTTTTCTATAAACGTTGCAGCAAACTGAATCCTGTCCGCCGGAAGGATTCAGTTTGCTGTAGTTTTGATAAGTGAACAACCATGTCAATTATATTGGCGATACCAGCATTTTCCGGTATGCCCAATGATGAGGAAGAGATGATCAGCGAATATCTTACGGAAGCAGAAAATGTGCGTTATGGAAAAACGGCGCTGAAATAGCGGGTATAACTACCATCTTTTATCTATTAGTTATCATCTGATATTTATCTATCAGTTATCATCTGCTACCGTACTTCCTGCATTTCAACTAGCTTTCTGTAAAATCCATTTTGCGCCAGCAGCTCATCATGATTGCCTCTTTCTACAATCTTCCCCTTTTGTAACACAATGATCTCATCTGCATGGCGGATAGTTGACAGCCGGTGTGCTATAACAATACTGGTACGGTTCTGCATCATGTTATTGATAGCATCCTGTACCAGCCGTTCGCTTTCCGTATCGAGAGATGAAGTGGCTTCATCCAAAATAAGTATCGGTGGGTTTTTTAATACAGCTCTTGCAATAGTTAATCGCTGTCTTTCACCACCGCTCAGTTTGGAGCCGCGGTCGCCGATATTACTGTCGTAGCCCCCCTCTTTTTTAATGATGAAATCATGGGCATTGGCAATTTTTGCGGCTTCAATTATCTGTTCTTTGTCAGCATTCTCAAAACCCAGGGCAATATTATGCCCGATGGTATCATTAAAAAGAATAGGCTCCTGTGTTACAATACTCATCAGGCTTCGGACAGAGTGAAGCGAGTAATCTTTGATATTCACTCCATCTATCAGCACTTCACCGCCGGTTACATCGTGAAATCTCGGCACCAGGTCGGCAAGCGTTGATTTACCGGCCCCGGATGAGCCAACGAGTGCAATGGTCTGTCCTTTTTTTACCGTCAGGTTTATATTGTCAAGAATAACAGCATCAGCATAAGCAAAAGAAACATTCCTGAATTCTATTTTGTCAGTAAAGGCGGTCAGTTGTTTGCCGTTGGGATTATCATCCACTGTTACCGGTGTGTTCAGTATTTCTTCTATGCGGTTGATAGCAGCAGCGCCTTTTCTCATATTGCTGAAAGAAGTGGATAAGGCTTTTGCCGGATTGATGATATTATAGAAAATACCAAGGAAACCAAGAAAAGCAGAGGCTTCAAGCAATTCACCCCGTAATACCAGCCGCCCGCCATAGTATAAAACAATTGTAAACATCAGCACACCGAGTACTTCAGAAAGCGGGGAGGCAAGATCACGCCGGTAAGAGATCTTATTTTTTGCAGTAAGTAACTCATCGCTTGTTTTCAGGAATTTTTGGCGAAGCAGTTTTTCAATATTAAACGCTTTTATTACCCGCAGTCCGCCCAGTGTTTCATCAATGATGGAAAAGGTCTCCCCGTTTTTTTGTGCCACTTCCTGCGAATGTTTTTTCAGCGATTTGCTTATCCGGCCGATCACCAGTCCCAGCACAGGTATAAGGATGAGAATAAAAAGCGTTAGCTGTACACTGATCAAAAATAATACGGTCAATGTGACGATGATGGTCATGGGGTCTCTTATCCATCCTTCCAGCGTTCCTACAACAGAGCCTTCCACTTCACCCACATCATTTGACATGCGGCTCATCAGGTCGCCTTTTCTTTTTTCTGTAAAAAAGCCGATAGGCAGGCGTAATATTTTATCATATAGATCTTCCCGCAGCAGATTGACCACCTGGTTCTTCAGCGGGTTAAGGATATAATAAGAAAGGTAGATGAAAAGATTTTTTAGCAGGATAGATACGATCATCAATATGCAGATAAAGGCCAGGGTCTTTGTTTTGTCCTGCGTATTGACCGAATCAGCGATAAAATCATTTATACCTTTAATAATGGGGTTGTTAGATGATTTTATAACGCCTTCGCCGGTAAAGATGAGCTGCAAAAATGGCATCAGCATACCAATGGACACGATCGAAAAGACAACGCTCAGCAATATGAAAAGGACATAAAGAATTACTTTGCCTTTATATGCCCCAATGTATTTAAAGATCCTCGAGTATTGTTTCATGGAAATTGCTTCTGCTGCAAAGCCGCAAAGTAACTAATTTTACCGTGTTCACGGCAGTCCCGTTTGAGGCGGGACAAAGGTAGGCCGTTAAAAATGACAAAATCATGGAAGAAGGTAAAAGACAGAAACAGATAGCCGGACTGCTGAATGAGGAGATGAATGGTATTTTTCAGCACCTTGGTCTTAATATGGTAGATGGAGGTATGGTGTCCATATCGTCGGTGAAAGTGACACCCGACTTACTGGAAGCCCGGTTTTACCTGAGTTTCTTCCAGGTAAAAGATGTGGCGGCAGCATTAAAAAAGATCGAAGACCGTCATCACGAGATCAAAAAGGAACTGGCAGCAAAAGTGCGACACCAGTTGCGCAGCATACCGGTATTAAAGTTTTTCCAGGATGATACACTTGATCAGGTGTTTAAAATGGAAGAACTGTTCAAGAAAATTGAGGAAGAGAAAAAGAGAAGTGAATAGATAAAGGATAACAGATAATAGTTCATCCGGGACTGGGAGCTGCATCAGGAATGTAAATGCTTTTACCTGAGTGTTAAACTGTAAACTAATAAACCCGTTAAACTTTTGAACTTTCTTTTCGCCTGGCGGTATTTTAAAGCAAAAAAATCCACGAATGCCATCAATGTGATAGCCTGGATAAGTATTGTGGCGATCATTATCGGTACTGCCGCATTGATATTGGTGCTGGGGGTGTTCAACGGGTTTGAAGGATTGGTAAAATCACTTTATTCCTCCTTCTATACCGATCTCAAAATTGCTCCTGTTTCCGGAAAAGTGATCACCATTACACCAGAGCAGCTGACCAAATTGAAAGGACTGGATGGCATTAAAAATTTTTCTTTGGTACTGGAGGAAAAAGCATTGGTTCAGAATGGCGATTACCAATCCGTTATTTATTTAAAGGGGGTGGATGAGAATTACCGCTATACTTCAGGAGTGGCCAGCCACCTGATCAATGGAAATTATGATATTGGAAACGGTGAAGTGCCTAAACTCATTGTAGGTGCCGGTGTGGAAGCTGCCCTGGGTGTATATGCCGACAGAAACCCTTTTCCACTAAAGATCTATTTGCCCAGAAGAAGCAGCTCCATTCAGATAAACCAACTGGAAGATATCAGTAATGACACCATCAGTACTTCGGCTGCATTTTTAATTCAGCAGGACTTTGATAATAAGTATGGCATCACCAATATCAGTTTTGTAAGACGGGCATTAAAGCTGGGAGCTGACGAGTATAGCGGTGTTGAGATCGTACTAAAAGATCCTGATCAGTCCGCTAAATTGAAAAGGGAAATCGTAC
>CAYUCU010000011.1:0-44767 GCA_964443345.1 uncultured Chitinophaga sp. | reverse complement strand
AAAGACATCGAATCACTGAGCTTCAGCCGGGGTGGAAAAGGGGGAAACTGGAATCACAATATGAATGATAATTCCAAAATGTTCAGTGAAGATGCTAACAGGGCCATGCTGGGAGTAACTACCGAAAAGACAGATGAAGGCGCCCTGATCCAGGATATAACAAATGAAAGTGCTGCCGAAAAAATTGGCCTGAAAGAAAACGATATCATTACAAAAATTGATGACAAGAAGATTGAAGGTCCGGAAGACCTGACCGCTGCTATAAAAGCCCACAAGCCGGGTGATAAAGTGACTGTAACTTATTTACGGGATAAAAAAGAACAAAAAGCTACCGCTGAACTGACAAAATGGAAAGGCGTGAATCTTTTTGCTACCGGCGAGCCATTTGGGAACTATAAGATGGACCTGGGCGATATGCATTTTGATAAAATAGCGCCAAACTTAAAAGGTCTCAGGGAGTTGGCTCCCTATGGCGGACAAAACTGGAGCTGGTCCGGAGGCTCTCCCAAACTCGGACTTTCTGTTCAGGATACCGATGATGGAAAGGGTGTAAAAGTGGTGGAAGTGGATGATGAGAGCAATGCAGCAAAAGCCGGTATCAAAGAAGAAGACATCATCACACAGCTGGATGATAAGCAGATAAATAGTGTAGATGAGATCTCAAAATTGCTCAGGGAAAAGAAAGACAACCCTACCGTTCGGTTCCAGCTTACCCGCAATGGCAAATCTCAAAGCATTGAAGTGAAAATGCCTAAAAAAATTAAAACAGCCGATCTGTAACTATTTAGTTTTGGTGTGTGGTAATTAAAGCCTTGTCTTGCTTTTGCGGGATAGGGCTTTATCTTTTTCACGCAGGGTTCGCGGAGTACGCTGAGAGAATACAGGGAAATACATATCGCACAGAGAGAAAAGAGAGAAAGAGAATACTTCGTATTTGTATTCCTCTTTTCCTCCTTATCCTCTGTGCGATATGTATTTCCTCAGCGTCCTCAGCGAGCCCTGGGTGATTTGTATTTCCCTACTCCCGTAAATGGGCTATTTTTGCTCTCCCTTTGCGAGAGATAGCCAAAGGCAACTCACAGAATGTCAAACAGCGAACAATACGAAATAGTGATAGGCCTGGAAGTGCATGCTCAATTGCAAACAGCAAGTAAGCTTTTTTGCGGAGACAGTATTGCTTTTGGTGCAGAGCCGAATACGCATGTCAGCCCTATTACCCTCGGTCATCCCGGAACATTGCCGAAGATGAATAAAAAAGCGATTGAATTTGCTATTAAAATGGGGATTGCCTGTCATTGTGAGATCGAACAGTACAACTATTTTGCCCGAAAAAATTATTTCTACCCAGACCTTCCCAAAGGATACCAGGTGTCACAACACACTACCCCGATCTGCAAAGGCGGAATAGTAAAAATAAAAACAGGTGATACTGAAAAAAAGGTCCGTCTCAATCGCATACACCTGGAAGAAGATGCCGGAAAAAGCCTGCATGATATGGATGATGCCAATACCTGTATCGATTACAACCGGGCAGGCACACCGCTGATTGAAATAGTAACAGAACCTGACCTGAGGAGCGGCGACGAGGCGGTAGCCTATTTAAGTGAGATAAGAAAGCTTGTTCGCTACCTGGAAATATGTGATGGCAATATGGAAGAAGGAAGCCTTCGTTGTGATGCAAATATTTCTGTTCGAAAAAAAGGTGATACACAATTGGGTACCAGGGTAGAAGTAAAAAACCTCAACTCGATCCGGAATGTAAAGAGAGCTATAGAAGCAGAAGCCAGCCGCTTGATCACACTCCTGGAAAACGGCGAAACGATCTTGCAGCAAACCCGCGGTTTTGATGCAGATCGTGGGGTTACCTTTGCTACAAGGGATAAAGAGGATGCAGATGATTACCGCTATTTTGCAGAACCTGATCTTACTCCATTTCAACTGCAGGATGAATTTGTTGAAAGCATACGGAAGTCCATCCCGGCCTTACCGGAAGAAAGGATTCAACACTATATCTCGCAACTTCAGCTTTCGGTTTATGATGCTACGGTACTTGCAGAGGAAAAAGAACAGGCCAATTATTTTGAAACGATCATACTACACACTTCTAACAATAAAGCTGCAGCCAACTGGATGCTTGGACCGGTAAGATCCTGGTTGAATGAGAATGGAAAAGAGATCAAAGATTTTCCATTACAGCCAGAACAAATTGCTGCTCTGATTGGTTTGATTGATTCAGGAAAGGTTAGTTTTTCTGCGGCTTCGGCAAAAATATTCCCGGCCCTGCTATTGGATAGTGCTAAAACGCCTGAACAGATCGCTACGGCGCAAAACTTGCTGCAAGAGTCAGATGTGTCGGCTTTAGGACCAATCATTGAACTGGTGTTGGAGAAATTTGCAGAAAAGGTTACGGAGTATAAAAAGGGGAAAAAAGGGCTGCTCGCATTGTTTGTAGGCGAGGTAATGAAACAATCAAAAGGGAAAGCAGATCCCAAATTAACAAACCAGTTATTACTTGAGAAATTAAACGCTAAATAAAGAAATACAACTAATGAAAAAAATACTATTACTGGCAGGGGTCGTTGCAGCATTGGCATCCTGTACCAATAAATCTGCAGAAAACAAGTTTACAGTATCGGGCACCATTACCAATAACCCTGCACGGGTCGTTTACCTGGAAGAGATACCGATGACCTCAATGCAACCAACCATTGTGGATTCCTTTACAGTAGATAAAAATGGCAAGTATAAGCTGCAGGCAAATACCCGGGAAGCCACTATGTACAACTTACGGTTTGATCAGAACCAGTTTCCGGTAGCAGCCGTTATCAATGATGTTTCGAAAGTAACTCTTGACATTAAGTTCAGCAAAGAGAATGACCAGTTTGCAGAAAGCTATGATGTAAAAGATTCAAAAGCCAGCCTGCAGATGAAAAACTTTATGGTGTCTTTTAATACCAAACTACAGGAGATATTTTTTAACAGCCGCCAGGCAGACAGTTTAAGTAAGGCCGGCGTAGCTGACAGCTCTTTCCGGGTATATGAGGAAAAGGTTTTTGTCGCAGCACAAGAGGCAAAGGCGATTGTTGCCGATGCATTGAAGAAAAGTGACAACCCGGCGCTCAGCATGTTTATTTTAAGTTATTATCAATCTACGGCGAATAATCCCGGTTATAACCTGGAGCCGATGGATAAACAGGAGGTGGTGGGTATTGTAAATGAAGCAGCTGCTAAGTTTCCCAAACATGAAGGACTGGCCTCCATACAATCTTCTATACAGGGGATGATCGGTAAGCTGGCCCCGGAAATAAGCCTGCCCGATGCTAATGGCAACCAGGTAACGCTGAGTTCATTCAAAGGAAAATATGTGCTGGTTGATTTTTGGGCCAGCTGGTGCAAACCCTGCAGGTTGGAAAATCCTAATGTGGTAAAAGCATTTAATAAATTCAAGGATAAAAATTTTACGATCCTGGGTGTTTCATTGGACAGGCCTGATGGTAAGGAAGACTGGTTAAAAGCGATCATGCAGGATAATCTTACCTGGACGCATGTAAGCGACCTGAAGTATTGGGAAAGCCCGGTGGTACCGGCATATAAAATAGAAGGGATACCTTATAATGTGCTGGTAGGGCCCGATGGTAAAGTAATTGCGGAAGGTTTGCGGGGAGAAGACCTGGAAAGAATACTCGGTGAAGTGGTAAAATAGTAAAAGGGTTATTGAATAAAAAACCTCCGGAATCTCCGGAGGTTTTTTTATAAAAAGAATGTTTGTTATTAATTATCCCAGAATACAGTGCTCTGCAAGTTTGCCCCTTTCTGACCCGGACAATTCGGGTTAAGGTCAATTTCAGATTGCGGGTAGAACAGTGTTCTTGGAATAGCACCTGTTATTGAATTGGTAGGGGAGCTAAGTGTGGGATATCCTGTTCTTCTCCAGTCGTTCCAGGGTTCCACACTTACACCAAATAAAGCAACATATTTTTCTTCGATGATCTGTTGCAATTTTTGTGCATTGGTTCCTGTAAGGGTACCATATGCAGTGAGGTAGGTAGTGATGTTGCCTGCAGTCACACCGGCTTCCTGCATGGAAGCTGTGATACCATCCGTAAAGAACGTTTGTGCATTTCCCGGAGCTCCCATTAAAGCAGCTTCTGCACGAATAAAGCAATATTCAGCATAAGGAAGCATGCGCTGTGGGGCGGCACCACTATATACAGCAGAATTAATTCCAACTGCAGGAGTAGTAACGGCACCACGCAAGAACGTATGAATACGGCTGTAATTATTATTAGGGACCGGGGGAAGAGCAGTGGCAGAAACCCCAACATAATTACCTGACCCCAGCGGGAAATCGGTAAAATAAGTAGCCCTGCGGGGGTCGTTCTTTGCATTCATAAGGCTCAACATTCTTGCATCAGCAAATAAATAGTTGGGCCTGCTTACTTCAAATGCAGAGATTGGGTTGCGCTGGTTGGCCACATTATAGAAGTTCATCTGGAAATTATCAGCATTAGATGCCATAAAAGTGATGCCAGCTGTGTTTACCAAAGCAGTTATTTGAGCTACGCAAAAAGCAGGGTTCACTTTGCTGTAGTGCAGCAACAGCCGTAAACGAAGCGTATTGGCCAGTTTGATCCAATTGGCCTTGATTGTGGCATAAGTACCTGTGTACATTAAAGAAGTGGCACCAGGAGTTAAAACGCTTGAGCTGGCATTCAGATCGGTAACAGCATCTGTAAGCAAGGTAATAAGCTTAGGATAAATGGTGGCATCATCATCATATGCAGGCTGTGTGTTTCCTGTCAGTTGTTGTGCCTGCGAATAAGGAACATCTCCCCATACATCCACCACCAGCGCATATTCATACGCCTTCAGTATTTTGGCAATACCTACATAGTAAGGGCTCGCACTTCCTTGTTTAATGATCAGTTCAAGGTCACTTAAAGTCGTGGCGTGAATACTTCCCCAAACGTTGTTCAGATCACTGCCAGTAATATTATGCCGGTAATACTCATAGGTCTGGTTTGGCTGTGAGGCACCACCGGACATATGCTGCATGATCAGTGTGGTGTACCGGAACAGATCACTTCCTCCTTCAAAGCCCAAATTTACTTGCGCCGAAGTAAGCAATTGCTCAATAGGGCTGTTGCCGTCTGGTAAGCGGTCAGGGTCATAGTTGATATCCAACTGTTTTTTGCAAGAACTTACAGCAAGAACTCCTGAAGCCAGTATGAGCAGTTTTAAATATTTAAGTTTCATGTTTATCTGAATTTTTTTTAATTAAAAACTAAGCTTTAGACCTACACCCATTGTTCGGGTTTGAGGCAAGGCGTTAAACTCCAAACCCTGTGCATTGCTTATACCTAAGGCATTTTGCTCCGGATCAAGATGTGGGTAGTGTGGTGCATTCAGGAACAGGTTGCGCCCGAAGACACTGAGTTCTACACTTCCGAAAGGCGTTTTAGTCAACAACGAAGAAGGCATGCTGTAGCTAACAGAAGCTTCCCGGATACGAAACCAGGTGGTTTCGTAGATAAAACCTTCTGCTGCGGCATATTTACCGCTGTTTCCAAAATAATCTTGTGCCGAAAGATAGGTAGTGTTGGGTTGGCCATTAGCATACACCGCATCAAACAGGTAAGGTTTTTGCAATACACCTGCTCCATCATAGCGGGGAAATTCTGCTGTTTCTTTTGCTACACCATTACGCTGCAGATCGGCAATATTCCTGGAATATTGCTGCCCTCCTTTTTTATAATCAATAAGGAATGATAAAGTAAATGTGCGGTAGGTAAAGGTGTTGGTAATACCAATAATATATTTAGGATTGGGATTGCCAATTTTCTGAACACCAGATGTGATCAAAGGAAGACCATTCGCTCCTACAATGATTTTTCCTGACTTAGTATCTCTTTGGTAAGCGTTGCCATAGATTTGGCCATACTCATCACCTTCCACTAACCGGATATTTGGAGTTGTAAAACCACCCAGGAAGATATTAGTTACGCCTGGAGCAAGCTTGTCAACCGTACTCTTGAATTTGGAATAGTTGAAATTGATATTCCATTCAAAGGATTTTGTTTTTATGGGAGTGGCAATAACACTTAACTCTTCACCCTTTGTTGATATGTTGCCTGCATTTAATGAAACTGAGGTTATACCTGCTGTTGCAGAGTTAGGAACCGGGAAGATCAGATCTCTTGATTTTTGTTTATATTTTGTAGCTTCTATAGACAGTCTGCCTTTAAAGAAAGCCAGTTCAAACCCTATCTCTCTATTAGTAGTAAACTCAGGGCCAAGCAGCGGGTTACCAGCGCTGTTACTTAAGCTAAATGCCTGAACACCATTAAAAGGGAATGCAATAGTTGGTCCAAAACCATCAGCAGAACCAGCGCCGCCAAAATAAGAATCGGTTGCATAGACCAGATCGCCAGCCTTACCAACAGTGGCAATATTAGCACGTACTTTGATGTTCTCCACTACCTTGTTTTTCAATCCAGGGAACCACTCCGTAAAATTCACTGATGCGCCAACACCTGGATACAGGTATGAGTTATTGCCAATTTTGAAAACAGAGGCCCAGTCATTTCTAAAAGTAGCGTTGACATTAAAGATGCTTTTGTAACCAATCGTAAAATCACCATAAACACCAATTAACCTTGTTTTTGAAGATCCATTAGAGGGGGCCGGACTAAAAGTGGTTGTGTTGCTCAATTGTTCGAAATCACGAACGATGACACCTTTACCATCTAATTGGGCAACTGCATTATATATCTGCAAAAACTCTGTTCCTACAATCGCAGTAAAATTCCAGCTCCTAATTCGCTTATTAGCAGTAAGAAAGCCATTGGAGTTTAAACTACGGTACTGGTTACGGATTTCACGAATACCACCTACGGCATTTGCAGTAGTATTTGCACCACCTCTTGCACCAATCTGATCATAGCCATGGCGGAAAGTGGAATACACGTCAGTACCAATCTTGTAATCAGCCTGCAGCCATTTGGTCAGTTTAAAATTAAAGGATACGTTACCAATGAACCGGTTGATCTCATCACGATACCTGTTATGCTTAATGGTCCAGTATGGGTTGTCTTCTCCCAATGGATACCGCTGGTTTCCTGCCGCATCTTCAAAAGCAAGCCCGGTGAGATTATAACTGCGGGGTGTGAACCAACCACGGAAAAGGGGGTTGCTCAACTGGTTGCCCTGTTGAGTTCTTCTGGATGCGTTGTTAGAATAAGTACCGGATACGCCAACAGTCAGGTAGTTATTTACTTTAGATGTTGTGTTGATAGTGAAATTATGCCTGGTCAGTATATTGTTTGCCAGCACACCAGTGTTCCTTGTATGGCCATAAGAAAAACGGAACGTGTTTTTATCTGTACCGCCAGAAAAAGCAAGATTATTTTGCCAGTTTATCCCGTTTTTAAACATATCAGAAACGTTATTGGGATATGCTGCCAACTGCTCTGTCCTGGTATTCGTATTTGTATAGGGGTCATAAGCAGTTGTAACTGTTTGTCCTGTAATGCGGGGTCCCCAGGATGTTTGGTTCGTTGCATTAAAGGCACCGCTATTACCCTGCGCATATTCATTTTGATAGTCAGGCATACGATTAACTGACTCAATTGAATATGTAGATGAGAATTGGATAGCGGCTTTTTGACCGGCCTTTCCTTTTTTAGTTGTAATAAGGATAATACCATTAGATCCCCTGGAGCCATATAACACCGATGCAGAAGGACCTTTAAGCACACTCATACTTTCAATGTCCTCAGGATTGATATCAATAAGCCTGTTTGAAACAGTTGGTCCATTTTGTAAAGGACTTCCACCACCGCTATTATCCACTGGAATACCATCGATAACAAATAAAGGCTGATTGGAACCAGTCATAGTAGTATAACCACGAATGATTATACTGGAACCTGTAAAAGCACCACCACTTCCGCTTACACGTACCCCCGGTACTTTAGCAGCCAGTGCATTAGTGATATTCGTTTGGTGGGACTTGGTAAGTTCTGCGGCATTCAATTGTGTGAGACTAAATCCTAATGTTTTTTTATCTTTTTTGATACCAAGAGCCGTTACCACTACTTCAGATAAGCTTTTTTCTTCGCTTTTTAATTTTGCATTTACTGTTGTGCCGGTGCCGATTCCAGCTTCAACAGAGATCATATCTACTGCGGAAAATATGAGGGCTTTGCCGTTTGAAGGAACAACCAGTGAATAAGTTCCATCGGCTTTAGTAGTGGTGCCGGCAGTAGTACCTTTAACTACTACTGATACATTAGGTATGGGAGCGCCGTTGTCGTCCGTAACCTTACCAGAGATGGTTCGCTGTGCTAACGCCTGTACGGCAAAAAACACAACACCAAAGAGCAGTAATAACAGTTTTCTCATGTGCGTTTAGTTTTAGTATATAAAGAAATCGAAAGCCCTGCAAGAGGGGGCTTGAAATTAGTTAACCTTCAACGAAAAATTAAAAAAAAAGTTAAGTTTTTGAAAATACAGCCAGTTGAATGAAAATCAGCCTTATCCGATATGTTAAATGTAACCATTAATCCAGACAAATTGCCAATGCCCGATGCTGCACAGAAGCCCTGCTTTCCCGGGAGTTTTGTTACACAAAAGTAAGAAAGGGGACTACTTTTTGATCTTTACAAAGGAAATAAGAATGGCGGGCAGCAGTACCAGGTTGGTAAAGGTGGCTGTTACCAATGTCAGCGATGTAAGCCAGCCCAGCGCCTTGGTTCCATCAAAACCGCTGAAACAGAATATGATAAAGCCCGCAATGAGTACCATGGAAGTGTAAATAATGCTGATACCGGTACTGTGAATCGTTTCAATAACCGTCTGTTTCATGTCGTAGTTGTAATGCGGTAGTTCCTGTTTATAATTCACCAGGAAACGAATGGTAACATCAATGGCAATCCCTAATGCCACACTGAAAACCAGCACAGTAGAGGGTTTTAACGGAATGCCCACCCAGCCCATCAGCCCGGCTGTGATCAGCAATGGAATAATATTGGGAATAAGAGAACAGATCAGTATCCGGGCTGACCTAAACAGGTAGAGCATACAAAAAGCAATCAATACGAATGCCCATATGATACTGTCTTTCAATCCATTAATGATATATTTACTACCCTCCAGGAAGGTAACACTGGTACCGGTAAGCTGTATCTCATATTTATCTTTCTCAAAAAGCTGGTTTATCCGGGTCGTAATACTGTCTAATATCTGTGGCAATCGTTTACTCCCGACATCGGCCATGCTCACACTGATCCGGGCCTGCTGACGGGTGCTGTCCATAAACGTACTTACCAGTTTGGCAAAAGAATTTTTGGCCTCCCCCGGCGCTCCTTTAAAACTTAGATATTGAGACAACGCAGGCAAGTCATAACTGGAAGGCATGCTGTAGCTGTTACTGTCCCCGTCAAAAAAAGCTTGCCTGGCAAATTTTAACCCCTCTGTGATGCTTAATGGCCGGGCTATATCAGGAATAGTTGTCAGGAACCGGGATAAGGAATCAATGCGTTCCAGGTTATTAAGATTGATGACCCCTCTTTTCTTTTTAGTATCCACCAGTATTTCCAATGGCATTACTCCTTTAAAGTTTTTTTCAAAAAACCGGAGATCAGTATAAAGTTTATCTTCCTTGGGCAGATCATCCACTATATAACCAAGGCTTTTTAGTTTGAATATTCCCATTACAGAAACAGCGACAATGCCTATCGTAACACCATAGATCAATCTCCGGTGATTTAGCGACCATCTTTCCAGCCGGTCCAGCCATCGCTTCAGCCGCTGGTTGTCCAGGTATTTGGTATGCCGGGATTTTGGTGGCGGTAAAAAGCTAAGCACTGCCGGAATAAAGACCAGTGAAATAAAAAACAACAGCATGATGTTAATGCCGGCCACGATGCCAAATTCTTTCAGTATCTGGCTTTGTGTAAGTGCAAAAACGGCAAAACCGATAGCGGCTGCCAGGTTGCAGAAAAGAGTGACCACTCCCATCCGGTCTACCATCATAACAAGTGATTTCTTTTTATCACCTGTTTCTCCGTAGGCAGTATGAAATTTATTGAGAAAATAAATACAATTGGGAATACCGATCACTACGATCAGCGGGGGGATCAGTGCATTTAAAATACTTATTTTATAACCCAGCAAATGAATGGTGGCAAAACTCCAGATCACCCCAATAAAAACCACCGTAAGCGAAAGCCACATAGCCGTAAACGAACGGAAAAAGAGAAGTAATATCAATGCGGAAAGAACAACAGATGCGATAATGAACATCCGCATTTCTTTTATGATGCGTTCAGATAATTCTGTACGTATATGCGGAAGACCGCTTTTGTACACAACCAGGTTATTGTTTTTCCCAAATGTATCGGCAATATCACCGATAGTATGTACGATATCCAGCCGTTCTTTAGAAGCCATGATATCTTTATTGATGCGTACACCCATCAGCCAGGCATGCGCAGAAGCATTATACAAAAGGTCCCGGTAAAAAGGGAGGTTCAAAAAAACAGCGGCGCCACTGTCAATTTCAGACTGGCTGAGTATCCGGTCGGGGAAAATGGTATCTGCTTTCAGCTTTTCTGTTTCTGGGATCTTGACAAGGTTAATGGCAGTTGGCACTGCAATTACATCATCCACCCCTTTCACTTTTTTCAACTCCCGTTGTAATGCAGCGTAAGCAGTAAATGTTTTTTCTTCAAACAGTTTTTCGGTTTGTATACCAATGACCAGCAGGTTGCCGTCTTCACCAAATTTTTTTCTGAATTCCTGGTAGGTTTTGTATTTGGGATTGTTAATGGGGATCGCCCTTGCAAAATCATAGCTCAGTTGTACTTTACTGGCTTGAAAGGTCATAAACCCGGTAAGTGCTGCCAGCAGCATCAGCAACGGGATGCGGTATTTAAGAATAAACTGTCCGAGCCTTTGCCACATAAGAATTAGTTATTGTAAATAGAACCCGGTTTTGCCCTGTTTTAAAAGAGACCTCGGTGGGCACGCAAAGAAACGCAAAAAACAGGTTAGATCAGATAATTTGTGAACGGAGAGGATGTGATTTTATCAATACTTGTGATAACAGAAAAGACGGTACTATCATGGTGTTCCCCCCGAAGCCGGGGGACAATAGTAACTTTACAAAGTTTCATTTCAAACAAAATCATTGCCGGATAAACTTCATAAAACAAAAGGTATTGTACTGCGGACCGCTAAGTACGGTGAGACGAGTATCATCGTAACCATTTTTACAGAATTATTCGGTGTGCAATCGTACCTGGTGAATGGAGTGAGGGCTTCCACTAAAAAAGGGACCGGTAAGGCAAATTTATTTCAACCATCCGCCCTTCTTGACCTGGTGGTATATCATAATGAACTGAAACGCCTGAACCGTATCAAAGAATTTAAATGGGCCGCCATCTACCAGCATATTTTAACAGAGGTGCCTCAAAATGCAGTAGCATTATTTATGGTGGAACTGCTTACCAAATGTTTGAAAGAACCAGAAGGCAATCCTGAATTATTTCATTTTGCAGAAGATTGTTTTTTGTATCTCGATAAAAGCAAAGGCTCAATAATGGCCAACCTGCCACTTTTTTTTGCCCTTCATCTCACATATTTCTTTGGTTTTAAAATGACGGATGATTATAGCAATAAAAACACTTTCCTGGATTTGCAGGAGGGAAGTTTTGTAGCCGAGCAGCCGCATCATCCACATTTTCTGGAAGAGAAACAGGCATTTGTTACTTCCCAATTACTAAAAGCACAACGACCGGAAGAACTGGAAGAAATAAAACTACATCATGATTTCCGTCGCAGGTTATTGCATGTATATGAAGGGTATTATGCCATGCATATTCCCGATTTTGGAACAATGAAGACATTGCCGGTACTACGGGAGATATTGGGTTAGATATCAAATGTAACTTCCAGCGGAGTGTGGTCACTTAATGCACACCATTTTTTATGTGCCCCTACTTTTACCGCAGTTATTTTTTTGACAAAATCAGCTGAGGCAAAACAGTAATCAATATGATAGGCTTTATCCGAATGCCGGTACATGAATAATGTATTATGCTTTTCTCTTCCCTGTTGCTGATTAAAAAAACGGTGATAGGTACTGTAGATCTTTTTCTTTTCCAACAACCCCACCATTGTTGAATGGTTTCCTTCCCGGCGTGGTTTATCCCAAATAGTATTGCTGTTAAAATCGCCAACCAGGATGGTATTTCGGTTCCGGATCAGCTCATTGTAAAACTGTAAAGCTTTCCATACCTGGCCCACGTATTCATAACCCTTATCACGGGGGTTATTAGCCCATATGGCGAAAAGGGTAAAGTTGATCTTCCCCCCTGTCACCGTAACAGGCAATATCGTTTTAAACTCAGGCTGATGACTTGTATGCAACTGAAATTTGTAATCGCTATAAGAGAACAGGCCTAAGCCTTTGTGTGGATTTTCGCCATACCAAAGAATGTCAGTTGGCAATGGTGTTCCTGTTTTGAATTTTAGCTTATCAGGATGCTCGCATTCAGGTATGATAAGTATATCGGGTTTCCGGGCCAGGATGAGGCTGGCTTTGTTCCGGTAAGCCATATTGCAGTTCCAGGTGATTATTTTCAAAATTCAGTACTGTTTAAAAGAGTGTAAAGGTCAGATTATTCTTTTTGATCGTGCAAATAGCGGATCAATGATTGTCACTCCGGGTTTACTCCCTTTCTCAAAGGCCCCCAATTCATTTTGCCATGCCAAAGCTTTTGCACCGTTGCTGGTGGCCCACTGCAGCACCATTTCAACAGGTATATGCGGGAAGTACCGGCGGATAGCCTCCATTTCTTTGGCAATACTCAGTTGCCAGTTACTGCTGTAGCTGTCTGTGCCAAGAACAATGCGGCAATTGTGTTTCAACAGCAGATCAATTGGCGGTACTTTATTCTCAATGTACAGGTTGGCATTGATGCAGATACAATACACCAGTTTCAATGCACTGGAATCAGCATATTCATTTGCCCAAATAATATCTTCCTCAGGCATGAAGGTATTATGAATAAGGAGGATGGTTTGCCCATTGGTAAAATAAGGCAATATGGAACGAATACTACTTTTGCCCGTTACAGGAAAAGGAGATCTGTCGAGACCAAATATCTTAAAGAGCCGCAGGTAGTCTCCACCGCCGGTCTTGTACAATTCATCTTCTGCAGGGTGCTCCTGGTTGTGGATGGAGATGAGCTGATCCTTTGTTGCTTCGTTGATCAGCTGAAAAGTTTTTGGCGATATACTGTAAGGCGAATGAGGGACCAGCGATGTACGGTGTGGGATAGGAGAGATACGAAGTGCTGATTCTAATTCTTCTGCGACAGCTTTGTAATGGTTGAGATTTTCTTCCGCTTTTTCATCGGTAAAGCTAAGCACTTCTACAAAATTCTGCCAGTATATCGGGCTTTTGCTTTTTATGCCAGCAGTATCGGATGTGTTACCAATATCGCCAACTGCCACAATGCCGTTATCATACATTTCTTTTTCGGCCTTTATAATTTCCTGTTGTATTATTTCCATGGCAAAATCTCTCTTAGTTACAACAGAACACAGAAAGTCGATAAGCCCGGTGTGCGGTGGAATAACGGTTTTTAAATGGCTCAACTCCAGGTGGCAATGGCAATTTATCAACCCTGGAGAAAGGGTGCCGGTAAAGGTCTGAATATCATCCCCGGCTTCGGCAGCAGGAACCAGGCCGTCAATAGTTCCGTCATCCGTAGTTATCAGCACCATGTCAGCTCCCCGTAAATGATGCCCGTCAAACAATTGATCAGCTTTGAACTTTAAATACGCCATGGTGTAAAATTCAAGAAAACAAATTCCATAACCCAAAACTTAACCGGTTATTCTTTGCTACTTTTGCACCCCTTGGAATTTGCCCGCCAAAGGCCCTTGTGGTCAGAACTCTATGCGGGAATTTATAACCTGGAATTTTAATCATTTATGTTAGACAGGCTGGAAGCCATAAAAGCCAGATTTGACCAGTTGGGGGTAGCACTTACCAACCCGGAGATCGTAAGCAATAATAAAAAGTTTGCGGAAACCAGTAAGGAATACCGCAGCCTGGAAAAAATTGTAGCTGCCTACACGGAATATAGAAAGGTGCTGGATGATATTGAATTTTACAAAGAGGCTTTGCAGGGCAGCGATGAAGAAATGAGGGAATTGGCGAAAATGGAAGCTCCCGCACAAGAGGAAAAGAAAACGCAGATGGAAGTTTATATCCGCCAGCTGCTGATACCTAAAGATCCGCAGGATGAAAAGAATGCCATTTTGGAAATACGGGCAGGTACCGGTGGCGATGAGGCCAGTTTGTTTGCCGGTGATCTGCTGAGAATGTATATGCGGTATTGTGAAAGACGGGGTTGGAAAACAGCATTGCTTAGTGAAAATGAGGGAAGTGTGGGAGGATATAAAGAAGTGCAACTGGAAGTGACAGGGGATGATGTGTATGGCACATTAAAATTTGAAAGCGGAGTGCACCGGGTGCAGCGGGTGCCTAATACCGAGGCATCGGGAAGGGTACATACCTCTGCGGCTACGGTGGCCGTAATGCCGGAAGCGGAGGAAGTTGATTTTGAATTAAACCCGGCTGATGTAAAAATGGAAACTGCCCGAAGTGGCGGTGCGGGCGGACAGAACGTAAATAAAGTGGAAACGAAAGTATTGCTGACGCATATACCTACCGGTACGGTAGTAGTTTGCCAAACGGAACGATCACAATTAGGCAACCGGGAGAAAGCAATGCAGATGCTTCGTACCAGACTCTATGAAGAGCAGGTAAGAAAGCAGGAGGATGAAATAGCACGACACCGGAAAAGCCTGGTAAGCACCGGCGACCGGAGTGCCAAGATCAGAACATATAACTTTCCCCAGGGCCGTGTAACAGACCACCGTATAGGACTTACACTCTATAACCTGGATGCTGTTCTGAATGGAGACATTGGTGAACTGATCGATGCCTTACAGTTTGCTGAAAACTCAGAAAAACTTACTAAGCAGAACTAACAACGGGCCTAACGCAAAAGAAGCACACTTCATCGAAATTTATTATTTGTAAATCAATAGAAAGATTATTTTAGTTCTTTAAAATAATTTTTCTAACCATACTGGCTTCCCTGAAGTTTGGTATAAATCAATTTTTATGCTGGATAAGATATTTGACATAGTAAAGCAATTTGGACAAGATGCAGTGGTGAACAATCCTGAGGTGCCCAATGAACACAACGAAGAGGTAATGGCTGATGCCACAAAAACAATCGCAAGCGGGTTTCAAAATATAGTGGCCGGCGGCGGCTTCCAAAATATTCTTGATCTTTTTAAAGGTGGTGGTGCTACTGCCGGCGGAAATGGTTCGGGTGGAATAGGAGGATTGCTCAAAAACCCTATCGTTACCATGATGGTGGGGTATTTTATCAGCAAATTGGTGGGCAAGTATAAAATGAGCCCCTCTTCAGCAAGCAATGTGGCCAATTCACTTATTCCCAATGCACTCAGCGGGTTGATCAACCAGACGAATGATCCCAATAATGCAGGATTTACACTGGATGGCCTGATAGGTTCTTTGACGGGTGGTGGCCAATCTGAACAAAGCATTGGTGGCGGTGGCGGCGGTATGCTTCAGAACCTGCTGGAACAGTTTACCGGTGGCGGAGGGGCTTCTGCCGGCGGCAACGGTGGGTTTGATATTCAGGACATTATAGGAAACCTTACTAAAAAAGCACAGAACAATTTCCAGGATCAGCAAAGCAGCGGCGGCGGATTGATGGACCTGATAAAAGGGTTTATAAAATAAATAGGCAAAAAAACACTTAGAAAAGCCGTTCAGCAATTTGCCGGACGGCTTTTTATTTTTTGAAAGACGGGTTTTTTGGCATGAAATTTTGAATACATCAAGTGTAACGCAGGTTTAAACAAATCTCAAGTTCTTTGTCAGCTGATTGTCAACTTTTTCCGATTGATTGAACGCAAAAATCTTTGCCCGCTTTATGCAATTCTCTGAGAGCAAGCATCGTAACTACGGAAAAATGATGGGAAGTTTTACGAACACGAATCAGGTGTAATTACGGAAACCGGGCTTTTAAACTTTCCTTAACAGCAGACATCATACTACCGGCAGTAAATTTGCGTTATACAATTGTAGATTACTATTTGAACTCATTATAAAGACAGTCAATTTTCTCATAAGCAGTTAGTTTTGGTTGCGACCCCTGTTTCTACAGGGGTCAATTTTTTATATACCTCTTCCAACTGTAAAAAAGACCAGCAGCACATCCCACTCCGTCTGCAATAATATCTCCCCCATCAAAAGAACGGTTATAAGTGCAGTAGCGTTGAACGAATTCCATCCCTATTCCATAACTCAACCATATAAGGGCAACTATAAAAAATGATTTTCGGAGATTGATGTTATTGAATTGTTTACCGGTCAATGCCCAACACCATAACAACACCATGATAAAAAACATGATGAAATGAACCCACTTATCAAAATGGATCTTTGTAAAGAAGTTCTCTTTGGGAATATCACTTCCGGGCATAACAAGCAAAACGGTAGAAATAATAAACCAGGTAATGGCAGGGATAAAGGAAGGCTGGAATTTCTTCAAGAGAAATAATTTCCGCAATATAAAATAAGATTTCAATCTGTCCGCATAACGATATTGTTCCGGCAATTGACAAAAAGTAAAAGGGCCCCTGAAGAGGCCCTTTCTTTAACCAACTATAGAACCAAAACTACTATAGCAAATGGAATAAGGTATCTGCTATTTACGGGGAAACAGGAGTTTTAGATTGGTAGATGCGGGGAAATATCAGAGATTACCGACTACATAGACCTGGCCTTCCGGTTTGGAAACATCAGCACGGCCTTTCTTTTCAAGAGTGATAGCGAATGCCTGGGCAGACCGGGCCTTTTTTAAACGGTACAACTGGAGAGGCTTTTCAGAAATTTCAATCAGACCCATATCGATGGGTTTGCCATCCAGGAAGGCCCAAAGCTGATATTGTTTATCAGTAGCCGGTTTAGGTAAATTATTGATCATCAGGTACACGTCCTGAGAAGTAGTATCCCAATAAACGGTAGCAAAGGATTGCGGAGAAATGGCCTCTCCCTTCATAGCGGCCATCTTTACATTTGGATTTTCTTGTAACACCCGGATGTCTTTTTTCAGATCACCCAATTCAGCCAGGGAGCTATTATAACTATTCTGAAGGCTTTTATTTCTGCTGGACAAGGTCATATTCCAATAAATACTACCTGCCAGCAAGATAACTGAAGCAGCTGCAGCGAATTTCCACCAGTTGGGTTTTCTAACAGGCGTCCGCTCAATAGAAATTACTTTGGCTCCGGAATCAATAGCGTTAATGATCTTTCCCTTTAAGTTTGCAGGCGGAATAATTGCATTTTCCAGAGCCTGTTTTTCCAGGATCAGTTCAAAAGCCATTCTTGCTTCCAGCACTTCGGGATATTGCCTGCATAGTTGCTCAAACTCTCTTCTTTCTTCATCAGAAGCCAGTCCAAGCACATAGCTTTCTACAATTCCGCTTGATATGTATTCCTGTGTGTTCACTTACTTATTGAATCATTGTTCTTAATTGGCTCAGGGCGCTTCGAATCCTCGTTTTTACAGTGCCCAGGGGTATGTTTAATGCCTTTGAAATTTCCTCGTGGGTAAAACCCTGAAAATAAGACATATCCACCAGCACCCTTAGTTCACCTTTTAATTTCCCCAGTACTTTCTTCAACCCCACATCATCAACAGATGGCCCGGTAATGGCACCGGCTATTTCTCCGTTTTCGCCAATTGGTTGATTTTTTTGAGCATCCCGGTATCCTTTCGACCGTACTTCATCTATTGATGCATTGCGGGCAATATTCAACATCCAGGTAAAAAGGCGGCCTTTTGATGCATCGTAGGATTCGATCTTCCTCCAGATGTTTACAAATACGTTTTGCAGTACATCATTGGCAATTTCCTTATCTGTAATGATAGCATTCACAATACCATACAAGGCACCGGAATAATTGTCATACAAGTAGCCGAAAGCTTTTTCGTTGCGTTGCTGCAACAAAGACACCAGCTCCTGTTCGCTGTATGTTGGATTGTGGTTCAATTAATTGGTTAAGATACAATGACTAAACAATAATTGCATCATGCTCAAATACGAAGAAAGTACTTCGATGGTTTTATGCCACTAATGCCTCATAGGCTGAAGCATCTAATAACGCTGTTACATCAGCCGGATTATCCACCTGCATCTTTATCATCCAGCCAGCACCGTAAGGATCTGTGTTTACAGACTCAGGTGAGTTGGCCAGACCAGCATTCAGTTCCATAATTTTTCCACTTACAGGTAAGAACAGGTCAGAAACGGTTTTTACTGCTTCTACAGTCCCAAAAACAGCACCCGCTTCCATAGACTGGCCGATGGTTTCTACTTCTACATAAACAATATCCCCTAATTCACCCTGTGCAAAATCAGTGATGCCGATAGTGGCGATATTACCTTCTAAACTGACCCATTCATGGTCCTTGGTGTACCTGAGATTGGCCGGAAAATTCATATTGATGATTTTGCCTGCAAACCTAAGGTAAATAGGTGATAATCATAAAGGGCCAGAACCTGGCTCCCGGATTCCTTTATAATTATTTCATTTCGCCGGAGATTTCATGCCGTTCATGGAATGTTTTAAGCCTTTGGTCGGATAAGGCTTTTACAATTGCATGACACAGGAGTATCTTTGCCCTGTAAAAAACAAAAACCATTAATAATGAGAAAGTTAGTATCAATTTTGGCCGGTATTGTGCTTATGGGATTTGCCGCTCAGGCACAACAGGTTACCGGCGTAGTAAAGGATCAGGAGGGAAAAGGCATCGAAAAATCTACCGTCTCTCTTTTAAACGCAAAAGACTCTTCTGTAGTAAAGCTCGCTATAACCGGGTCCAACGGCAAGTTTTCCATCAATTCTAATAAATCTGGAAGCTTCCTGGTAAGTTCATCCCATGTTGGATTTGCCACCATGTATTCTAAAGTTTTTGAATTGTCCGGCTCAGGCGAGATAGACCTGGGTGATATCACAATGGCTAAAAATACCGAAAACCTTAAAGCAGTAACTGTTACTGCTAGTAAGCCAATGATAGAAGTAAAAGCCGATAAAACCATTTTGAATGTGGAAGGAACGATCAACTCCACTGGTAATGATGCCCTGGAGTTACTTCGCAAAGCCCCGGGTGTATTATTGGACAAAGATGAGAACATCAGCCTGGCTGGTAAAAATGGTGTCCAGATCTATATCGATGGTAAACCCACGCCTTTATCAGGTTCAGATCTTACCAATTATTTAAAATCGATACAGGCGGCACAGATAGAGGCTATTGAGATCATTACCAATCCATCCGCCAAGTATGATGCAGCGGGTAATGCAGGTATCATCAATATCCGCCTGAAGAAGAACAAAGCTTTTGGAACAAACGGATCGGTAAATGCTGGATATAATATTGGAATTTCTCCAAAGTATAATGGTGGCTTCTCTTTAAATCACCGGAATAAAGGCCTGAACGTTTTTGGAAATTATAACTATAATGATTCCAGGAACAATAACAAGTTCAACCTGTACAGAGATCTGCAGGATACTGTTTTCGATCAAAAAACAAGGATGCTGATGTTAAATAAAAGTCATGGCTTTAAAGCCGGCGCTGATTATTTCATCAATCGCAAGCATACTATTGGCATATTGATCAATGGCAATATTACCGAGAACAGTTTTAACAGTGATAGCAGGACACCGATCAGTTACAAACCAACAGGGGTAGTGGACAGGATACTGGAGGCGAACAACCGTAATAAGATGGAAAGGGATAACCTGAACTTCAACCTGAACTATAAGTTTGCAGACACTTCCGGTCACGAATTGAATATTGATGCAGACTATGGTTTGTTCCGCATTGATGCTAATCAGCTGCAGCCTAACTATTACTATGATCCCACCGGCACCATGCTGCAGGACCAGTTTATTTACCGGTTCATATCGCCTACAGATATTAATATCTATACGCTGAAGGCGGATTATGAACAAAACTTTAAGAAAGGAAAATTGGGCCTGGGCGCCAAAGGATCTTCTATTTCCACAAATAATAATTTTCAGCGCTTTAATGTGACGCAACTGCATCCTGAAACGAAGCAACTGGATATTCTGCGCAGTAACCAGTTTGATTATAGTGAAGGTATCATTGCCTTATATATAAACTATAACAGGCAGTTTAAGAACGTAATGATACAGGGCGGAGTAAGAATGGAGAACACCAATTCTGCCGGTGACTCTTACGGATTAAATAGTGACGGCTCCGTTAATACCGGCAGCAAGATCACTTTTGAAAGAAAATACACCGATTTCTTTCCCAGTGCTGCCATTACTTTCAATAAGAACCCTATGAATCAATGGGGACTTTCTTACAGCCGCCGGATAGACAGGCCTGCATACCAGGACCTGAATCCTTTTGAATTCAAACTGGATGAATACACGTTCCAGAAAGGTAACACATCGCTTCGTCCGCAGTACACCAATGTTGTTACACTGACGAATACCTATAAGTATAAACTGAATACATCATTAAGTTACAGTCATGTGGCAGATGTGTTCACACAACTGGTGGATACAGCAGAAAAGACAAAAAGCTTTATCACAAAAAAGAACCTGGCTACACAAGATGTGTTTGCGCTGAATATCAGCTATCCGTTCATGTATAAATCATATATGGCGTTTGTAAACTTCAGTGGAAACTATTCCCGCTATAAAGCTGATTTTGGTGGCGGTAACAGGAAGATCGACCTGGATGTGGCTTCTTTCAATATTTATATGCAGCACAGTTTAAAATTTGGTAAAAAGAAAGAATGGACAGCAGAGGCAAGCGGCTGGTATAATTCACCTTCCATATGGCAGGGCACTTTTGAAAGCAAATCCCTCTGGACGCTGGATGCCGGAATGCAGAAAACCATTTTTAAAGGGAAAGGAAATTTAAAAGTATCTGTTTCAGACATATTTTTCTCGATGAAATGGAGGGGCGAAAGCAATTTTGCCGGACAGAAAACAATCGCCAGTGGCAATTGGGAAAGCCGTCAGTTACGTACCAGTCTTAGCTGGAGATTTGGCAGCAATACTGTAAAAGCCGCCCGTCAGCGTAAAGATGCTTCTGAAGAAGAGAAGCAAAGAACTCAAGGTGGTGGTGGATTAGGAGGCAATTAAGATATTTAAGTATAGCTTGAACAACATACCAGGGTTTCTTTTTAAAAGTGATTTTAAAAAGAAACCCTTTTGTTTTTTAGTTGTTGCAGCGGAACTGCCATGAAGTTTATAGAGGAGGTTAAGCTGTCTTTGATGGAGGTGGAAGGTTCTGTTCTTTGCCGGCTGTAAATAATAAAAACTCCTGCAAGAGGAGCTTTTATTATTATCATAGGGAATAAGGTGAGGCTAAAAAGCTGGTGGCTTGTAATCCACTGATCGGTAGCCCCGGGTTTTCTTATTGATCTTCAACGAAAAGCCTGTCGAAATTTCCGGGGCATTCAATGAGTATAAGAGATGATGTTGTCGAATAGAAATCCAATGAACGATCAAAACTTAATACCCATTGACGCCTTGTCCGGAATTAACCATAAACACTTCCGGAACAAATAGACGACTTTTTAATAGTGAGGTATAAAAATTTCGTTTAGAGGGACAAAACTGTCGTTAAATCCTTGTTTTTTGACGTTGAAGCTTTTTCTGAACAAATACGCCGGCCAATTTCCGGGGATGTTTGTCAATTGGATGAAAATAAATAATCCCGTTCCGGATGTCCGGAACGGGATTATTTATAATTGTTTATTTAATTTAATTGCTCAGCTGTACTTTTTTCACGTCCACTTCCCCGGTTTCATTTTGCAGGCGGATGGTGTAAATGCCTCTTGCAAGATTTCCCACCTGAAGCCGCTCTACCTGGTTGCCTGATAATTGATTTTTACTAAATACCAACTGGCCTGACTGGCTATACATCTCCAATTTCACTTTACTGCTTTGCCAATTTTCGGGCAACTGAATATTGATAATATCAACAGCGGGGTTGGGGAACACAACCACCTGGCCACCCCTGCTAAAGGACAATATCCTTACTTCACTGAAAGTGTACCGGCCGTCATTGTCCACTATTCTTACCCTGTAATAATTAATCCCGGTTGCCGGTTGGGCATCTGTATGCTGATACAGGCTGTTGCCGTTCCTGGTCTGACTGCTGATCAGCGTATAAGTAATACCATCTGTTGAACGCTCCAGTTCATACCTTGCCACATTATCTTCTTGTGTCACTTTCCAGCTCAGTTTTCCAACAGCCCCTTGTTTGACGGCAGTAAACTCAAGACGTGCCGGTAATGTTATCGCTCCAAGCACACCTGCATCAAAACTGAGGTTCGTTGTGGTTGTCGTCACCACTATTCCGGTTATCGTAGTACCAATTACATCACTGTCATTATTATCATTACCACCGCCACCTGTTTGATTGGGTGTGGTGAACACGACACCATTCGGCAGATTGGTGAAGCTTAATGAATAAGTACCTGGTGCTACATTGGGGAACAAATAGCCGCCATTCGCATCTGTAATGGCCACTGCTACAGGGTTGCCACCACCATCGATCAGGGTAACTACTACACCACCTAATCCTTGTTCACCGGCATCCTGTATGCCATTTCCATTTACATCAGACCAAACAAAATTTCCGATCACTGCTCTTGGTTTGAATAACCCCGCATCGATCGTAAGATCTGTTTCCCCGGCAGCCAAAACAATACTTGTCGTTCTGCCCACAGATGTGTTGCCCGTTACAGGCACGGCATCACTATTAGTATTGTTTCCATTATCACCGGGTGTATTTCTTTGTGTAAAGCTTAACCCGCCGGGCACGGTACTAAACTCCACTTCATAAGTGCCGGGTTCCAGGTTGCTGAATAAGTATAGCCCGTTTTGATCAGTGATCATTGAAGCTACTGGTAAGGCATCATCACCATTGCCTGCGATGCCATCCAAACCAAATCCGGGACGGTACAACGTTACCGTTACGCCTGCAACGCCAGGTTCTGTACCATCAAAGATCTGTGTTCCATTGCCATCTGTATCCAGCCATACATAATTGCCCAATGCAGCTCTTGTACTGGTGATACCGCCATCTGCATTTAAATTAACCACACCAACAGGGTTAACACCTGGCTGATCAATATCTATGAATGCTGTTCTTCCGCTTATTTGATTTGGATCACTGTCTGTACCCAGATTTTCGGCAGTGGCATCTGCTCCTGTAAAACTAAAGCCAGCTGGCAGGTTACTGAATTCTAACTGGTAACTGCCATCTGCTAAACCGGTAAATAAATAGCCCCCGTTCACATCAGTAGTAGTAATTGCTACAGCTGTTAATTCCCCTCCGGTAAGCACGCCATCATTATTGGCATCCCTGAAAAGTTTTACTGTTGCACCAGCTACTCCTTGCTCTGTTCCATTTTGTATGCCATCATTAGCTGTGCCGCCACCTGCGCCATTATCAAACCATACATAGTTGCCTAATGTATTAGTTCCTGCGGCAGGTGTAAGTCCCAGGTCCACGGTTAAGTTGTCTTCTCCGGCTGCAAGATTATATACCGCTGTACGGCTGCTGCCTGCGGGTGCGCCATTGGTTGCCACGGGCAATCCATCACTATCCACCGCATCATTTGCTCCCTGGTTTGCTGTGGGTACGGTATAGCCGGCTGGTAACTGCTGTACCGCTGTACCAAATTGAACAACGTAATTACCTGCAGGTAAACTGGTGAAAATATATTCTCCTAATGCATTGGTAGTGGTTGTTCTGCTGGCGCCATCATCTCCGTTCCCAACAATACCATCGGCACCTGCATCCAGCAATGTTATTAATACACCCGGTACGCCCAGCTCACCAGCGTCCTGTAAGCCATCAGCATCCAGATCATACCACACTTTATTTCCAAGACTTCCCAGCCCGCTTTGTACACCGGCTATCAGTCCTGCATCCACATCCTGCTCGCTTTCTGCTGCGCTTAATGTTATAGTGCCTGTTCTGCCCGTTGCAGGATTCGCATCGCTGTTAGTGGCATTGGCATCATTACTTACCCATATTGGTGTAAAGCTATAGCCAGCCGGCAGGTTGCTAAAACCAACACTGTAATCACCTGCTGCCAGGTTGGCAAACTGGTAATTTCCATTGGCATCGGTGGCTGTTGTTGCTATTGCAACGCCAACATTATTATATAACGTAACAGTTATTCCTGCTACGCCATTTTCTCCAGCATCCTGCACACCGTCTCCATCCGCATCAAACCATACTCTGTCGCCCAGCCTTGCAGTTCCGGCCGGGGCATTTTGTGTTAATCCTGCATCTACTGTCAGGTTGCGCTGACCGGGGAACAAGAAATAGTTTCCGGTGAGCCCTGTACCGGTATTTGCATCGCTGTCTTTTGTTTCATCCGTACCAACATTGGCGGTAACCAATGTGTATCCACCGGGAGCTACAAATCCAACTTTGTATAATGTGGACCCAACAGCAGCAGGAAGATTATTAAAGATATAATTGCCAAATGCATCAGTTACAGTAGTTGCATACGGAGTGGTTGCTTCAGCACCATTTATTACACCGTCGCCATTTGCATCCCGGTACAAGTTCACCGTTACACCGGCCACTCCTGGTTCACCGGCATCCTGCACATTAGCAGTTCCGCCCGGCAGATCGAGCCATACTTTATCGCCCAGGCTGGCTGTTGCAGGAGGAGCCGTTACAAGACCTGCATCCACATTCGTTTTATTTTCTCCGGTTGTCAGTGTAAAGTTGTCTGTTTTGCCAAAGCTAACACCGGATGTATTCACATCACTGTCTGTATTATCATTACCGCCCACGTCTTTACCGGTAAAATTCATACCAACCGGAAGGGTGAAGCCAACACTGTATGTGCCTGCGGCTAACCCGGTAAACAAATAATTGCCATTAGCATCGGTTACTGTTGTTGCTATTGCAACACCAAGATTGTTATATAAGGTAACGGTTACCCCGGATACACCCACTTCATTGGCATCCTGCACACCATCACTATCAGTATCCAGCCACACCCTGTCTCCCACACTGGCGGTAGCAGGTTGTGTAAAGATCAATCCGGCATCTATGTTACGTTCATTCTCACCCGCCACCAGTACTATATTAGCCGTACGGCCTGTGGTAGCGTTTACATCACTGCCATTGGCAGCTGTGGAACCTCCGGTTACTGTTGTATTATCAACATCGTTGGTTTGTATAGTAAATGAATAGTTGGCAGGTGCAGTAAAGCTGACCTGGTAGGTGCCTGCTGCCAGGTTATCAAAAAGATAAATACCATAAGCATCGGTTACCGTTGTTCCCACCACGGTGCCGGCATTGTTATAAAGTGTTGCCGTTATTCCTGCCACTCCCGGTTCGCCGGTATCCTGTATGCCATCTTTATCGTCATCCCTCCATACTTTGTCTCCAAGACTTGCAAGTGGTTTGAACCCAAAGTCAAAACTATGACTGGTATTATTTGAATTAAACAGTGCTACAACGCTGGTGCCACTAGCCGATCCATCATTATCAATATTATCTATACTGTTGGCTACAGCATTCAATATTGTGGATTGCAGTCCTGCCAGTACAGCTTGCTGTGAACCACCGGAGGCATTTGCTATTCGCACCTGGTAGTCAAACCCGGGTAATATATCATTTGCCCCAACTCCTGTAAAGGAAGCGGGTTTGCGGGCATCTGCCACGGTCAATGTACTAAAGAAGTAAGACCCGGCCTGGCCATTAACGGTAGCTGTTGTAGTTGTAGCAACTATCACATCATCACCATCGCCAAAAGTTCCATTGGGACCGGGACTAACTAATTCTATTGCCACTCCATTGATGCCAGCTTCTGCAGCTCCTGCATCCTGAACACCATTTCCGTTGGCATCTGTCCAGATCCGGTTGCCAATTTCTATAGGCTGATAGTCAGTAAGAATTTCAATATCACCCAGTCCATTTGATTTACCGGAGTTGGTAGGATCACCGGGTGTGCCTGTGGTAGTAGCAACTATTTGTAATCGCTGCGCCATAGTACCGGTGTTTGCTCCGGAGTTGATCAGCCTGCTTGCCCCGTTTGCAAAGGAAGTGGTCACCGGGTCCATAATAGTATGGACCACTTCATTTGACCCTGCTAATAAGCCCAGGCCTCCATTCGATTTTATATAGTGTGCATTGATCGCTGTGCCGGCAGTACCATTTAGGGTAACAGCTGCTCCAACACCATTTGTACCAGTACCTGTAGTGGTAAAATTATGATTGAAATAAAAATAGCCGCCTTGTGTACCAGGGTTTGGTCCGCCTCCGGGTATCGTTCCGGCAGTGCCGCCCCATCCCGGTCCAAAAAAGCCACCCCAGGGTGTGCCTGATGTTACAGGACTCCAGTTTCCCGAAACTGCCGGATTACCGGGTGATGCCGCATCAAGTGTGCCTGTTGTTATTCCAAGGCTTGTTGACTGACCACGACTTTCTAATGTAAATGCAGTACCTGATAAATTTTTACCCGCTCTTAAAACTTCACCTGAGGTCAATCCCCTGTAAAAATTATTCGCTCCACCAAAACCAGTACCTGTTGGCAACCCATCATTGGATAAATTCTGATAACCCATCTGATCGCCAAACCGGTCTCTTATTCCCAGTATCATCGACCCATCCACATCAAATTCAATACTGCTTATCATTGGCTGCGGGTAATAAATTCCTCCCGTAAAGGCCCCATTTGCTGCATTATAGTCTGCCTGCAACGGATCTCCGGCGCCACCGTTTCCATTATTCTGCCATCCGCACCACCAGTTGCATTTTGCCGGATAACGAAAATCATTATTAGCAAAACCCCGGCGGTAGTTAAGCGGATAACGCAACACTTCGGTAAACGTAGCTGTAACAGGATCAAATTCATACACTATTCCTCTTGCACCTACGGTATCTGTAGCCAGGTTGTGTGTGGTTGAAGTTTCTTTTACCACCACACCGCCTATATATACTTTTCCATTGGCCGTTTTGCAGGCCATCGGATGCCATACCAGGCCGGCCGTACTGGGATCAGTGATCAACCAGCTGCCCGTAACATCGGCTGCGGTAAATGAACCTTTTAAAGGGCTGCCAATATTGATACGATGTAATTTCTTTTCAAACATATTTACCAGGTAAAGGTCTTTTCCATCTTCACTTACATCAATACCTCCGATACCTCTTTTACCTACTTCTGAAAAAACGCCTACATCTGCATTTCTTGTGGCGGATAAAGAAGGCAACGCTACTGTTCTGGGATCGGTTCCTACATTAATGCCAATTGTGCTGACATCTACCAGCAAGCTTGCTGCTGCGGGCACACCCGTTGCAGCAACAGTAGATTTATAGATCGCTCCAATACCATTAGGCCCAAAACCAATATGCCTTTTTAAATAAGCGGCCATTAGCAATGTCCGGGTTGTCTTTTGAAAAGTAAGACCATACACAGAACCCAATTCATTATTGGGCCTTCTGCGGGTAGGGCCGCCATCATCTGCTGTGGTATTGCCAGCATCCCGCATGGTGTATGGGAAAATGTATAAATTATTATTGGCACCGGGAGATCCGGCACCACTTGTATTAGGATTTCCATTGGTATAGCCATTGGTGGCCACATAAGGATTTGCTGTATTAGAATACCAGTCCTGGCTGGTAATGGCGTAGTTAACAGTTGCAGAAGGTGCTGTTACAAATTGTACGTCTGTCGCATTAGCGGCACCGCTCTTTGCATTGAAAGTGCCACTTGGTGCAGTAAACTCAATACGAACTGCTGTGGTGGCAGGTATTTCACCGGCTGTAAAACTGTATGTACCATTGGCGGCAGTTGTTTTTGTAGGCCCTACCTGTATGTTAAGGCTGTTGAATGCTTTAACTGTAACACCAAATGCACCGGGCTCAGTTGGGAAACCAGAGGTTTGCTGCGTACCGTTAAAGTTAAAGTCTTTGAAAGCAGTGCCGGATATCTGGGCTTTCAATAAGTAATTGCAGCTTATCCCTATAATAAGCAGCAGTAAAGATTTGGATGATGGTTTCATTTCAAAAGGATTTAAGGCTGCATTTGTGGTTAATGCATTTATATAATAAGGCAGCCTGGTAGATGGATGAATAAAAGGTGGTTTTTAGTATGGTTTTAAATTGATATTGGAAAACAAAACTAAGTGTATTCTCAAAAAACAACATAAGTATAAGCACCTAATTTTTCATCGGGAAAATACGATTCCGTTCTTTAAATAAAAGAGTAATAAAACGTTCTTTGCAGGAGATTTTTTGTGGACCTGTGGAAAGGAAAATGACAGGGAATTAATTATTGGTGACCCATTTCTTTTCATCGGCATTCCAGGAAAACTTATAAATCGTTTCTTGTTTCTCCCTGGGGGCGATCAGGTTAAAGTTGAATTCAAAACCGTGAATCAACAGGTTGCCAAACTGGTCGGTGGTAATGCGCCGTACTTTATCATCTCCCCGCGGGCCCATATCCTGCAGGGTCAATTCTTCTTTAGGGGAACCGGAGAATTTTCCACTCCCTGATAAGGTCACCGAATAAATAATGGAGCTTCTTCCGGTGCCAAAAAATAATTTTCGCTGACCTGTGATATAAGAGATGCCCATACCCATGGCATCGGTATGCTTTATCTCATCAATGATCTTTTTTGATTTTACATCAATAGCATAAATATGACCATTCTCTTCATGCCGGCGGGAACCGGCTACCGTTGAAACATACAAGGTACCTGTTTCACACAAATAGATCAGCCCAATAATTCCAAAAGGATTGTCGGGATTAATGGAATCTGCAAATGGCAGCCGCAGGAATTCATCCATCATCCCGGTTTTCGAATCCACTTTGTATATCGTATTGTTATTGCTGATCGGATTGTCCAGTATATTGATAAAAGGGGCCGGCGCCGTGTAGATATTGCCTGACTCATCCAGTAATATGGGGGCCAGCCAACCCGCTTTTCTCCAGGAGGGGTGTTGTGTTGAATTAGTGATCCTTGCCCTGGGGTTTCCGGCCTGCTCACTTTCAAGTAATACCAATCCCATTGTTCTTATTTCTGATGTGCTGAAAAAGGAATTTCGTGGGTTAAATCCCATTCCCTGTATAAAAGAAGGGTTTGCTTTGCAATTATTTGGCGAAAATTCCACAGTGTCTTCTTTGCATGAGATCAGCAATACCAAACAAGAGGTGAAACAAAACAGGGAATAAGAGAAGCGATTTTTCATGAGCTTGTTTTTTAAGCCATCTTCATTATTACTTTACGGGCACAAATAATGGCCCGGCAAAACAGGGATACACTTTTGTTTTCCATACACCGTTTTCCAGCACATTCTCCGCCCAGCAATATTCATTTCCTTTCCGGTCGTCATTCTTCAGTTGTGCTACATACCAAACCACCAGCGGAGCATTGGTGATATCATCCGGTTGTGGTTCAATAAACTTTTCCGGTCCCTGGTGATAATCGTTGTTGCAGCAGGGACCAATGGTGGGCAGGTCATTTTCACCCTCTTCCCGGCCGGGAATATTTTTAGTTACATATACAAAGGAAAAGTCACCACGGCCACCGTCTTTGAATTGGCCCCGCCCAGGTTCCATATAGTAACCTGTTGGCCCGGATGAAATTTTATACAAAAATCCTTCAGTGGTAAATGAAGACAGGCTGGTTTGTTCATTCCATTTTTCTTTTTGCCATTGTTGCCAGGTACTGTTGTCCCATTGATAAAAATTATTTCCTTCGCCGGCAAAGGCAATACGGAACACGGGCCGGTATGTACCCATATTACCACAGCCCCGGCCAATACTGGCACAGGCTACCCGAAATTTTCCATCATTATAAAATTCATACCGCTGCCGGTAATTATAGTTACAGGCAGCAGGCCATCCTTCACTTCGGTAGGTTTGTTCCAGCACAAAGCCAATGGTCTTATTCGTTTCATCTTTCAGCTCGGCGATCGTTGGTATTTCCCAGGCTACCACTGCTGCCTGGCTAAAGTAAGGACACCCCACTGCATCACTATAGCCAAAACCATCCGTACCGCTGTAGCTTACATGCCAGTCCACCAGTTTAGCGCTTTTCAAAACCGGTTTATTATTAAATGCCACTTCTGTGATCCTTAATCCATCACTGCTGGTAAGCATATAGTTCATGTTCCATCCATTCCTGTTTAGTTTTTGTTCTACCTCGCAATAGCAGGAAGTTATTTTATCATCCTGCAGCCTTCTTTCTGTCATCATAGGCGCAGCGGGGCCGCTATTGCCAACATTGGTCCAGCGAACACCCACCAACCGGTGGTCGGTCAGATCAACAATAGCCCATAATGCTTTATCATCTTTAATAAAAGTGGGGGCCACACACAGGTGCCGGCTTCTTTCGCAGCGGCTCCTGTTCAGCGAGGTTTTCGTACTGGCCATCAGCGCATCTTTTTCAGCCGGTTTAATTCCAAGGGCTTGTTGCACCTCTGGTGATTCAACGGCGATCTTTACTGCAAGATTTTTCAGGTAGGCAGAAATATCCGGTTGCGAATTACTGAGATAATAACGCTGCACTACTTTTTGCTGCTGCACATCCACCAGGGCAATGGACGTATTGTTCAGCGCATAATTATACAGTTCCACCCGGTAGCAGGATGCAAGATTGTATGCTGCCTTTACTGTGGCCATATCGCTTTGGCGGGCCGGGTACACACCAAAGATCTCATTCCGGTACGGAAGTTTTGAAAAGGGGTCTGTCAAAAACTGTGTAAATGCAGAATCATTTAAAGCGATCAACTGGGCCAGTGATTGATTGGTATCCAGACTGTCTTTGCATAACAATACGGGCCTCGGCTGCTGCAAAGCCATTTTTATTTCATTTACCCGGTCCTGTACAAACGGAAACGTTGCCAGGCTGTCAGTAGCCATTAATACAGAGTTGATCGCATCATCATTCTTGCTTATTTTGCTGCCATCACCCGATTTTTTTTCATTAGTACAGGAACCGATAAGCACCAGGGCAACAAAAAGGAGGAGAGCAGGAAGTAGTTTATTGTCGTGTTTCATCCTCATTGAATGGGTTGACATAAGCCGGGTTAATTATTACTGATGAATCAGAAAGGTGGAGCAGGAAACTGACCAGGTCTTTCCGTTGTTGCGAATTTAACCTGAAACCGCTAATCAATGGGTGTTTATATATATTCTTTCTTCCATCACCTTTATATAAACCCCGGGTGACGGTACGTCCGCCATTCTCATAAACGGAAAGCACTTCCTCCAGTGTGGCAGCGCTGCCATCATGAAAATACGGGCCTGTAAATGCCAGGTTCCTTAATGTAGGAACCCGGAATGCTCCCATGTCTCCGGACTGCCTGGTGTGCTCAAACAAACCCTGGTCATAGCCTGGATAATTATTACTGTCATTGAGATTGTATAACCCGGTATTGAAGTAGAACAAGGTATCTCCTTTCCCGTTAGTAAGGGAGGGGGAAGAAAAATTAAATCCTCCATGACAGGTTCTGCATTTCAATGCCGGAGAAAAGAACAGCTGCATTCCCTTTTTTGCTTCAGAAGAAAGAGCATTGGTGTCTCCGTTCCTGTATGCATCATATGGCGATTGGTCTGATTTGATAGTGTACATAAATGTACTGATCGACGTAATGATATTTTGAAAAGTAATAGCATTTTGCTGCCCTGGAAAAGCAGTTGCAAAAAGTGCCGGGTACAGGGCATCTGTCCGGATCTTTTGCAAGATGGTTTCTTCATTTCCTGCCACACCCATTTCTATGGGGTGCTGATTGAACAGGGGGTTATTCATTTGCTGGTCTGCAAAGTGAAGCGTGGAATCGGCGCTGGTCAGGTATTTAAGATAGGAGAGGTTGAATACAGGCTGGGTATTTCTTTGATGCAGATCGGCATAGGCACCTAATGATCGTTTATATCCGTCTGTAAAAGCAAACTCGGGATTGTGACAGGTTCCGCAACTGCGGGTATTATTGATGGATAATCGCCTGTCAAAAAAAAGGTATCGCCCCAGTTTTACCTGCTCTTCATTAACAGCATCCTTTTTACCTGGCTTGAAAGTACAAACAACAAGTGATTGTAAAATAAACAGGAATACAACTATGATGATAGTGGAAGTTTTATTTCCGGGCATGATAATGTGCTGGTGGGTGCAAAATTAGCGGCTTCTGTCAAACAGAAACATATATATTCATCAGGGTAATGATGGGCTGCAATACGGTCAAACTAAGGAGGGCCCGGAATACCATTTAGCCTTTGCCGCTATTTTTTGCGGACAAATAATATGAACGGGCTGCCTTCTTTCTAATAGTCCGGGCATTTGAGAATTTATATATGCCAGCACATCTGCTTTCAGATCGGTTGCATTTGAAGGTTCGTTCAGATAGTTTTCGGAGGAAGAAATAAAAAGATGTTTGTTGAACTGGCCTATATAAATACGGCCTTGCAATAACCTTATAACAAGGTCTTGATTATTTATGGGAGGATAGACGGAGCCATCTCCCAAAATACTGATGATGGTCATACTCAATTTTTATTTAACACAAAATGATGCGTTAAAAACGATGGACACAATCGATGGTTACTTTTCCTGCGCTGCAGATTCCTTAACTGATATTCAATTTCCGATGCCAACTTCCGAAATCCACCAGCAGCGGGTAATCAATTCTTTAAAAAAGTGGAAGACGTTTAGACCTTGACTAACTGCTTTATTTAGATGAGAAAAAAACGGTATTCCTGAACTGTAAGATGAACGAAGCTTAACCAGGTCATCCTGAATACAAATTCCTCCACTTTACCTTAAAAGGTTGGGGTAAAAGTAATAGTGAACAGTGCCCCGGTTAGAGATTTTCGATAAAGCAGGTATTTTTTTGGATAAGACGCTGTATTTCTTAGTTATTTGGGTAAAATGGCCCAATAACAAAGTACGATCCGGCGCCGTTCATCTTCATCCTTGTAGTTTGAGATAGAGCTAAAAGGAAGCTCCTCGCCTTTACCGATTGCCAGGTACTCCACATTTACAGGGGCAGCTGTTTTACCAGTTCCTGTTTTGCTCAAAAACTGTTTTTGCAGTTGTTTTATTAATGTCAAGGCTCTTAACTCTGACAATTTTTTATTCAGCTCCTGTTTCGATACCGGGATCTTTCCTATAAGCCCGGCCAGCTCTGCATACAGGGCACTTTGAGGATCGAATCCTGTTCCATCGGCAAAGCCAAGAATAACTAATGTAGCCGTTTGATTAAAATTTTTGTATTTCTCAGAGAATTTGATCACAGAATCTACCAGGGGTGCAAAGGAGTTGGTAGCTATTTCTTCCTGGCCTTCGGGTATGGCATATTTTCCCGGTCCAAAAAAAGCCGCCAGGTCAAACAGGGTATAGTTGGCTGTATTGATCCCGTCTTCCAGCATCAGGTACACCTGTTTTCTTTTCAGACTTTCATTTCTAAAAGAATCCAGTGTTGCCAGTTTTGGGATGATGATTTTTTTATACGTCTTTCGGAAGTCTTTTTTATTAGCCATCAGGCTATCCAAAAAAGCGATCTCTCCTGAAACAGAGTCTATTTCAACATGGATCCTTCCCACCCGGAAGTCAAACCGGCTGTTTATAATACTGTCGATCTTGTTGTCCTTTAATTTTTTTTGGGTAGTTGAAGTGATCTGTTTTACCTGGCTGGCTTCTACTGCCTGGGTTTCTTTTATGGTATTCAGTCTCTCCCGGGCAGCCGACATTTTCCGGGATCCCACACAAGATGTGCCTGCAGCGCATAAAGCGATCAGCAATAGACTGGTTAGCGTTTTCATATCTGGTATATTATTTTGGTACTGGTCTTACTGAAAAGTCGGCCTCTTCCTCCCTTCTTATTTTTTGTAATTTCTTCTTCAATATATTATTGTATAAGATCGCCCTGTTATTTTCCTGGTTCAGGTCCGGCTCCTGGTTGCGCCACTGAAACCGCAGTGCACCGTTCACAAATGATTTTTTATCTGAAAGCAATGCTTCTTCAGAAGTCAGCAGCAGTTCATCTATTGATCGGACGTTATTGTTTTCTGTTTTATTGATCAGGAACTTATTACCAGGTACAGCTGCAGAAGTGGTAAAAAGGGAAATGAAAATTATGGCAAAGCAAATAATGCCTGTGAACCAGATGATCTTAAGGGCATTTTTCGCTGAAGAGACAGGGTCTTTTTGAGCGCCATTATCACTACTGCTATCGTTTCTTGCTGTATTCAAAATAGGGTAAAAAATATTTAATATGTCAAAGATAGAAAAAGGACTAAATATCAGCGCCGGAACCGGGGAGAATCGTGTCAAGCACCTTTATAGTTTCTGTAAGCTGCTCTGCAAGTTGTTTTGATTTGGTTACAAACAGATTTTCAGGGCCATTGCTATTTAATAAATTATTGAGCTCTGTTAGAGTAATAACTGGCATAGAGGACGGTGCCAGGGGAGAAAGGGTTGATTTCAGGTGGTGGCAAACACGTTTTATTTCATGCAGCACACGGGTATCAACTGCTTTGTTGAGTGCGGTTATTTCAAGTGGTAATTGTTTATGCAATTCGGTCAATATCAACCGGATCCTTCTTGGGTCATTTCCGCAAATACTGTTCAGGTAGCTCATATTAAGCCAGCTGTTGCCGTCGGCCGGTAAGGAGGCTGTGCTGGTGGCAGGTGCTAATGAAAAATATCTTTTCAGCATACTGATCACCTCTTCCTCATCCAATGGTTTGGAGAGATAATCATTCATGCCTGCTTCAATACATTTCTCTCTTTCCCCGGGAAGCACATGGGCTGTCATAGCAATTATAGGCAGTGCAGTGCCGGCTTCTTTCCTGAATATCCGGGTGGCCGTTATACCATCTGTTTTTGGCATCTGCACATCCATCAGTACCAGGTCGTATTTGTTATTCCTTATTGCAGTAAGCGCCTCATCGCCGTTTTCCACCATTTCTGAAATGATGTCGTACTTGTCTAATATGCTTCTTACCAGCAGCTGGTTCATCTTATTATCTTCTGCCACCAGTATCTTCAGTGAACTAAGGGAAACGGTATCCATATCCTGCACCGGCAACTGCATTTCCTGCTCTGCTACGGCGCTGCTTATCTTTTCAAATTCAAGGTCGATGGTAAAGATGGACCCTTTATTTACTTTGCTTTTTACACCGATCTTTCCACCCATTGCTTCTACCAGTCTTTTTGTAATGGCAAGTCCCAGCCCGGTGCCCCCCTGTTGCCTGCTAAAGGAATGGTCCAGTTGTTCAAACCGTTCAAAGATCACATCTGTCTTTTCATAGGGGATACCTACCCCGGTATCCACTACAAGAAATCTTGTTTTTATTTTGTTTTCTTTTACATCGGTCAGTTTTACTTCCAGTGATACGGTACCACTATTGGTAAATTTAATAGCATTGCTGAGCAGGTTCACCAATATCTGGCGCAGCCGCTCAGGATCACCTTTTACAAAGGGTGGAAGGTCCGGGTCTGTTGAAAATGATAAGTTTAGTTCTTTCTCCTGTGCCAACGGAGTAAACATCAATTCCACTTCATTTACCACCTGGCCCAGTTGAAAGGTCTTTTTCTTCAATACCAGGTTGCCGGTTTCTATTTTTGAGAAATCAAGAATATCGTTTACAATGGTCAGCAGGTTCTCACTGGCAGTGGAAATGATGGACGCATATTTCTGCTGATCAGTATTGAGCGGGGTTTGCAGCAATATCCTTCCAAAACCTTTTATGGCATTCAGCGGTGTACGGATTTCGTGGCTCATGTTTGCCAGGAACTGGTCTTTTGTCTCTACCGATTGTAGTGCTGTTTTCCGGGCTTCCTGCAGATCTTTGATCAGAGAAAGCTGTTTCAGTTGCCTTCGGATAATGATGGTGGCCAGCACTACTATCGCCAGCAATGCCACACCAGCCAGCAGCCGGTTTAGTATGGATAGTTGAGAGGCGGCCTTATCATTTTGAGTAAGGGTGCCTTTCAGGTCCAGCTCCAGCCCTTTTTGAAAAGAGATGGCTGTTGAATAAATGCTATCGCCCCAGTGTTTGCGCTGCAATGAATCTATCAGCGTTCGTTGCAAGGGAGTATTTTTATTTTCTGAAGCAGTAAGAATAGTAAAAGAAAGGGCTACCTGGCTATTAACAAAATTGGTAAGCCTATTTAATGTTCCTGCCTGCAATGTATCGGACCATAGTTTTTTTAAGACACCAACATTATACTGCAGCCGGGTCAGCGAATCTTTGATGCCCCTGTTATGTGCAGCCAGGTCTTCCGGTTTTCCGGTCAGCATTTTTGCTTCCAGCTCAAATGCCAGGTTTACCATTTCCTGCAACCGGTTGTTGATCGTGAATGTAGTAGTGGCCTGGCTGTTACCTTCCCGTACCCGGGAGAGAGATCTCTGGGTAACCAGCTGTGCAATAGTAATACTGATCAAAAGGCCGGCAGCCAGCAATACGATCCACAAAAAGAAATTGCCGGGCCTCTTCATGATTCAATTATAACAAGTTCAGTTTTTTAAGAAAGGCACCCCTGTAAGATTCAGAAAGCGGTACGGGAGCATTATTCAGGTATAAGATATTCTCTTCTATATAGTCGATCTTATCCATAGCAATGATAAAACTGCGGTGCACCCGCATAAACTTGCTGGCGGGCAGGCGGTCTTCAAAGAGTTTTAGGGTGGCATGTACTACATGATATTTATCGGCTATGTGGATCTTCACATAATCCCCTTTGGATTCCAGCATATAAATATCATCGATCAGCAGCTTGCGGATTATCTTATTTTCTTTAATAAAAATATGTTCGGCCTGCACTTCATTCAGGTACACTTCTTTTCTTTTCAGCAATTCGGTGGCCCTGTTTATGGCCATCATGGTGCGGGGCAGCAGCAATGGTTTTACAAGATAATCCACCACATTTAATTCATAGGCTTCGGCGCCATAGCCTTTGTCGGCAGAGGTGAAGATCGTCAGCGGACGTACTTGTAGTGATTTCAACAATTCAATACCGCTCATTCCCGGCATTTCAATGTCCAGGAAAAGAATGTCGGTATCCTGCTGGTTCAGTTGCGTCACCGCATCCACTGCATTATCACATTCTCCGGCAATGGAAATTGTGGGCACCTGCTCCAGCAATTGCCGCAACAGTACTCTTGCCATAGCATTATCATCTACGATCAGCGCTTTGTATGTTATTCCATTATTACTCATCAGGAAAGTGTTGTGAACAATTGTGGAATTGTTTATGGTAAGCCGCCTGTAAAAGTAGGAAATTCTCTGTGAGGCCGGGTAAACAAAAAACCCCTCTTCTTGTAAGAGGGGTTTAGTAACTAAATGAAATGAAATTACTTTTTGTACTGAGGAATCAATCCCTGCGCCAGTTCCACCATCTTCTTGATACCGTCTTCTGGCAAGTTTCCTTTCTTAAATTCCGCCATCACATCCGGCAGTTTGTTGTCCATTTCCATCAGGAAATGCTCTTCAAACTCTTTTACTTTACTTACCGGCACCTCTTTTATTAAACCATTTGTACCGAGGTAAATGATCGCCACCTGCTTCTCCACCGGGAAAGGCGAATACTGCGGTTGTTTCAATATCTCCACATTTCGGGCACCTTTATCAATTACGTTCTTAGTAGCTGCATCCAGGTCGCCACCAAATTTAGAGAAGGCTTCCAGTTCCCGGTACAGGGCCTGGTCCAGTTTCAGTGTACCAGCCACTTTCTTCATGGATTTGATCTGGGCATTACCACCTACACGGCTTACAGAAATACCTACGTTGATAGCCGGACGGATACCAGATAAGAACAGGTTGGTTTCCAGGAATATCTGTCCGTCGGTGATAGAGATTACGTTTGTCGGGATGTAGGCAGATACGTCACCTGCCTGTGTTTCAATTATTGGCAGCGCCGTCAACGAACCACCACCTTTGATCAGGTGACGGATGCTGTCAGGTACATCATTCATGTTTTTTGCCACCGCATCATCACTGATCACCTTCGCAGCTCTTTCAAGCAAGCGGCTGTGGAGATAGAAAACGTCACCAGGATAAGCCTCACGTCCCGGCGGACGACGCAGCAACAATGACACCTCACGATAAGCTACCGCCTGTTTTGACAGGTCATCATAAATAATCAAAGCAGGACGGCCGGTATCACGGAAAAACTCACCAATGGCCGCACCGGCAAATGGAGCATAGAACTGCAGCGGTGCAGGATCTGATGCAGAAGCTGCAACGATAATTGTGTACTGCATCGCACCCGCATCGTTCAGGGTCTTCATTACCTGTGCAATGGTTGATGCTTTTTGGCCGATGGCCACATATATGCAATACACCGGTTTGCCGGCGTCAAAAAATTCTTTCTGATTGATGATCGTATCCACACAAATAGCCGTTTTACCGGTTTGGCGGTCACCAATTACCAATTCTCTTTGCCCGCGGCCGATGGGGATCATCGCATCAATCGCTTTGATACCAGTTTGCAGCGGCTCTTTTACCGGTTCCCGGAAAATTACACCCGGCGCTTTTCTTTCCAGCGGCATTTCATAAAGCTCACCGGTGATGGGGCCTTTGCCATCAATGGATTGACCAAGGGTATTCACCACACGTCCCACCATACCTTCTCCTACTTTGATAGAAGCGATCTGGCCGGTACGTTTCACTTTTGCACCTTCTTTAATAGCGCCGCTTTCCCCCATCAGTACCACACCCACGTTGTCTTCCTCCAGGTTCAGGGCGATAGCTCTTACGCCATTCTCAAATTCTATCAGTTCACCATAGCGAACATTGCCCAGACCGTACACACGGGCAATACCATCACCCACCTGCAATACAGTACCCACTTCTTCCAGGTCTGCAGCGGCGTTGAAGTTGCTCAACTGCTGACGCAGTATCGCTGATATTTCATCTGGTTTGATCTCTGCCATATATTATACTATTTATCTGTTTATTTATTATTTAGTCAATAGTCCGCAAGACGGAAAGTCAGAAAAGAAGATTGATCAAGGAAGGGCAAGTCTTTCGGACTTCCCGGCTTTCCGTCTTCATTCTATCTCAACTTATACACAAAATCATTGTTCTCAAACTGCTTCGCAATCTGTCTGAGGTCATACGCAATACTGGCATCTATCAGCTTATCGCCGACCTGCAATACAAACCCGCCGATCAGATCTGCATCGAGCTTTTCTTCCAGCTCTACATTTTCAAAACCAGCTGACTTCTTCACCTGGGCCACGATGGCCGCTTTGGTCGCATCATTAACAGGGGTGGCGGTTGTTAACTGGATCGTATAGATATTCTTTTTCTCTTTATAGGTTTCGATAAATGCGTGGATGATCTCCGGCAGGTTACTTTCCCGGCCTTTGGTGACGATCAGCCTGTTGAAAGCGGCCGTCATTTCGCTGATACGTCCGTTGGTCACGGCTTCAATGATCTTTTTCTTTACGTCTGCTTTAATGATCGGGCTGCGCAGCACATTTACAAAATCACGGTTGCTTTTGCAAACAGAATTCAACCAGCTCATATCTGCAAATACAGTTTCCAGTTGGCCCTTTTCTATTGCAAGGTCAATCAGTGCTTTGGCGTACCGTGTTGCTAAACGTGGATTGGGCATATTCTTTTAGCTTCGAGCCTTGAGTTTCGAGTTTCGAGCCGGAGCGACTTAACTCGCAGCTCATAACTCACAACTCGTAGCTGTTTTTTAATTCAATTTTACTCCATCTACCAGCCCTTTAATATGAGCTTCCTGCGCTTCTTTGTTGGCTAATTCTTTTCTCAGCACTTTCTCACTTACTTCTATCACCAGTTTACCTACCTGGTTCTTCACTTCTGTGAGGGCAGCCATTTTTTGTGCATTGATGGCGGCTTGTGCTTCTGTGGCCACTTTACTTGCTTCGGCTTTTGCCTGTTCTTTTGCTTCGCTGATGATCTTTTCTTTTGTTTCCCTGGCTTCTTTCAGCATCAGGGCCCTTTCTTCACGGGCTTTCGCCAGCAAGGTTTCATTTTCACTTTTCATCAGTGCCATTTCTTCTTTTACTTTCTGTGCAGTGGCCAGAGAATCGGTAATTGTGTTCTCACGGTCACGGAGCCCTTTGATGATAGCTGGCCAGGCCATTTTCTTCAACAGGAAGAAAACGATCAGGAAGGCCAGAAGCGTCCAGATAAGTAATCCAAGTTTAGGGAGAAGCAGTTCCATAATTCAAAAAATTCCAGGTTATAAATTCCAAATTCCAAACATTGATACCTTCATGGTATTTGGAATTTGTTTTTTGTCATTTTTAAAGTACTGCATCCTCCGCCCTGTGCATTGGATGCAGTAATTTTTTGTGGCAACGGTATTACAATACCATTGCAAGGAAGCCAACGATAATGGCAAACAGGGCAGCTCCTTCTACAAGGGCGGCTGTTAAGATCATGTTTGCACGGATGTCGTTTGACGCCTCTGGCTGACGGGCAATCGCTTCTACAGCGCCTTTACCGATCTGACCGATACCGATACCGGCACCGATAGCAGCAAGACCTGCACCAATTGCACCACCTGCGTTAGCGGTAGCTTCCAACAGAATTACATTCAGTAAATCCATGTTTGTTGTTATTAATGATAGTTAAAAAATACAATTTTAAATAACCACAGCATCTTCATGGTCATGCCCGTCATGATGCTCTCCTTCAAATGCCTGGCCGATAAATACTGCTGTCAGCATCGTAAAGATGAAAGCTTGTAAAAAAGCCACCAGCACTTCGATCAGGTATATAAACACAGTAAACCCGATTGACAGCGGAGAAGCTCCCCAACCGGCAATTGGATTCAGTTGTCCGAAAATGAATATCAATGAGATCAAACAAATAATGATAATGTGGCCCGCCACCATATTGGCAAAAAGACGGATGATCAAAGCGAAGGGCTTGATGAACACACTCAGGAACTCTACCGGCACCAGGATGAACTTTACTCCCAACGGTACTCCCGGCGGGTTGAAAATGTGGCCCCAGTAATGCTTGTTGGTGCTGAACATGATAACGATAAAAGAGATCAGACCGAGCACAGCCGTAAAAGCGATATTGCCTGTCACATTTGCCGAACCGGGTATCAGCCCAAATATGTTATTGATCAGGATGAAAAAGAAAACGGTTAGTAAGTAAGGGAGGTATTTCTCGTATTTATGTCCCAGGTTTGGCTTAGCCACTTCGTCTCTTACAAAAGTAATCACCGGTTCCAGCAGGCTTTGAGAGCCTTTGGGGGCAGAGGTAACACCAACGCCGCTCTTGTAGCGTTTAGCGATCCGCAGCATGATAATTACAAAAAGTGTCAGCGCCAGTATCATTTGTACCACGTTGCGGGTAAGGGAGAAATCATACACTTTTACAGAAGGGTCAATCTTTCCGGCGGCATCAACGGCAACGATTGTTTCGGGTTTAAACTTTTTAGGATCCAACCCCATTTTTTCTATGTTGTGATGGGTGAGGATCATATATCCTTCTTTTACATGCTCGCCATGGTGGAAATCTGATGACATGAAAGAAGTAAAGCCTTTTTGCGGAGAATAGAGAATTACAGGCAGGGGAAGGGATTTGCCTAAAAAATGGAATTCGTGGCCATCCAAAACGTGTTCAAAAATCACTTCTCCAACGTTCAATTTGCCCTTTTTTGTATCGTGGTCTCCTGCATTTTGCCCGGTTTGCTCATGGGCGGTATCCCCTTCGGGATGCTGGGCCATAACTGGCACAGAAAACAGTAAGGAAAAAATGCTGAAAGCCGCTACAGTAAAGGATTTGAAACGCTGAACTACCATACCTGTTCCGAAATTTGCCGCAAAGATAGGGATGCAGGGGTGAAAACGAACTTTGAGAGAAGGGAATTTGACCGAATGTAGAAAAAAGATGCCTTTGGCTTGCAAGCATTTATCCCAGCGGGTTTGTAGCTTTTGATTATCAGAGAAATGAGCCTTTTTAGGAAGTAAGCGTCTCTTTTTTCTCAAATTGCATCTCATGCAGTTTACTATAAAAACCACCCTTTTGCAACAATTCCTCATGTGTTCCCATTTCCTTTACTTCCCCTTTATCCAGCACTATTATCTTATGCGCTTTGCGGATGGTGGAAAGGCGGTGGGCTATCACGATGGAAGTTCTGCCTTTTATCAACGTATCAATCGCATGCTGGATCAGCATCTCACTTTCCGTATCTACGGAAGAAGTGGCTTCATCCAGGATAAGAATGGAAGGGTTGTACAACATGGCCCGGATGAAGGATAGTAATTGCCGCTGCCCAAGCGATAAGGTAGCTCCTCTTTCCATCACATTATAATCGTAGCCGTCCGGCAGCCGCAGGATGAAGTCGTGCATGTCGATCAGTTTGGCTGCTTCTATTACTCTCTCCCGGGTAATATCCGGGTTGCGCAATGTAATGTTGTCTATCACGGACCCGGAGAAGAGGAATACATCCTGGAGCACCACGCCTATGTTTTTCCGTAATATATCGGTGTCGTATTCTTCAATGTTCACCCCGTCGATCTTTATTGCCCCTTTTTGAATATGATATAACCGGTTGAGCAGGCTGATAATGGTGGTCTTACCGCTTCCGGTATGGCCAACGATGGCTATCGTTTCACCAGGATTCACCGAAAAGGAAACATCTTTCAATACCGGCACCCCGGGATTGTATTCAAATACTACATTTTCAAAATCAATTTTGCCTTTCACCAGTTCCGGCCGGTAGGCATCACTGGCGGCGGGCGGTGTAAAATCGGGATTGTCCATCACTTTAAACACCCTTTCACTGGCAATGATGCCCATTTGCAACACATTGAATTTATCTGCTATCACCCGCAGCGGACGAAACAGCAGGTTCAGGCAAAGTATGAACGAGATGATCGTTCCCGCCTCCGCTTTTTGCCCGGCGCCATACCATACGATCAGGCCGATGGAAAGCGCCAGCACTATCTCCACCACCGGAAAGAACACGGAATAAGCAAAAATGGCCTTTATGTTCGCATTGCGGTGTTCTTTATTGATCTTTTTGAATTTTTCATACTCCCTGTCTTCGGAGGCAAAGGCCTGAACGATCGCCATTCCCGTAAGATGTTCCTGCACAAATGCATTCAAAGCCGCCACAGCATTTCTTACTTTAAAAAAAGATTTGTTGATGCTTTCTTTAAAATAATAAGTGGCGAGGATGATAAGCGGGAAAGGGATCAATGCGATCAGCGTCAATTGCCAGTCGCTCCAGAACATAAAGGCCAATACACATATAATAGACAGCAAGTCGGCAATGATCGGTACCAGCCCGTCTGAAAAAATATCATTTACAGATTCTATATCGTTGATGGTACGGGTGGTCAGTGTTCCTATCGGTGTTTTATCAAACTGGGAAAGATTCAGGTTCAGTATTTTATTATAGACCGCCACCCGCATATCTTTTACTACCGACTGGCCTAATAAGGCCGTGGTGAACGAGAAAAAGAACCGCATGGCCGTTTCTGCAATGATGATCCCGACCTGGATGATGGTGACCAATACCACCATTTCCACAATATCAAAGCGGCCGTTAAGAAAGCGGGCTGCCTTGTCGCCACCGATATAATCATTGACCGTCACCTGTATCAGCATGGGCCGGATAGGAGTGATGATGGCCAGCACAATAGCCAGTACTACGGACAAATAAAATTTCTTCTTGTATGGCGCTGCATACTGAAACACCCGGCGAAGCAGGCCAATATCAAAAAAACTTTTCTTTGGGGTTGACAAAGTGAATGATTGTAAAAAAAGGCAAAGCTAAGAGGAGAAAAGAGAAAATGAGAAAAAGAGTATGGATGAAGAGTAAGTTGTGAGCTATGAGCTGCGAGCTACGAGACTGATAGGGCGAAATTTCATTTAGAATACGAAGGGTTTTCCGAAAGTTAAATTCAATTTACTTGTATTCACTCTACATACCTGTCTTTACATGTATTCCTCAGCGACCTCTGTGAACTCAGCGTGAAGCCCGGCATCTCCTCTTTACCTCCTTCTCTTTTAACCTCCTAGCTACTCATTCATCGCCATCTTATACGCCTTAATAAATAATGCTCCGAGATTTTTGTAGGGCGGCACATAATCCTCAAATATCTTATCCGTGGCCATTTTTCCCAATTCTTTCCAGAAAGGGATCCATTCAATATTATTTCCCGTTCTCAATTTCTCGGTGATCAACTTTAAGAACGGGTTATTTACCGGCGCATCAGCGATCTGTTTGGTGCCAACGATATGGGCATCCGGCGCTTTTTCCAAAATATCATGAATGGAACGGTATCCTCCGCAGGAGCCCATGAAGACTATTTTTGAAGCGGTGGACATTTGCTCTATCGTATAGGGTGCATTATAGCTATGGCCCCGGTTGATGGTCACTTTAGCAATGATGTTATTTTTCTCCAGGTATTTACATAATGCTTCCTGTGCTTTTGCGTCTTCATTTGTTTCTTCCGGCAAAGGACGGTTCATGTACAGGGTTACCGGTTTTCCCTTTGCAGCAGTGATCGTTACCCACTGTTTGTTACTGCCGTCAATTTTCCAATTGGGATTGTTGAACATGCTGATCAGCCCCGGGAAAACACCAATACCGTCCTTGTCACCATAA
>CAYUCU010000010.1:0-46190 GCA_964443345.1 uncultured Chitinophaga sp. | reverse complement strand
GTTTGCCTGGTAAGAATCAGCATACAAGATAATCAAAATACGGCGCAAGTGAAAGAAGGGCTGCCATGCAAACGGGAAGATAATTAACCGGCTGATTTTGTTATCCATAAGTTTGAAAACAGTATTTCCTGAAACTAAAAAGCCCCGGTTTCCGGAGCCTTCTAATAATGACGTAGAAAAAAGATTAGCGTATAAGTGTTACCACACCTTTCTTGGTAATCACTTTACCCTGTTTGGTAATACCTTCCACCATCCAAATGTAAGTACCGACCGGCTGTTCCCTGCCTTCCAGTTTACCATCCCATCCTGTATGTTGGGTGGTGGTTGAGAACATCAACTGTCCCCACCGGTTAAACACTTTGAAATAGGTCAATGATTTCATTCCAACAGGGAATGGTGTGAACCGGTCATTTCTTCCGTCACCATTAGGAGTAAAACCAGTGGCCATATACACATCCGGGCCCTTATAGACTCTTACATGCACATACCCTTGTCCTTTACATCCGGCAATGGTGGATGTAGTGACCTGGTAGGTCAGATCACTTCCAATAGGACCGATAGTAAGAAGGGGGTTTGGAATACTCGTATTGCTGAGTCCTATGGAAGGTGTCCATGTATAAATATTTGCATCAGGATCTGAAGGCAACGCCACTATCCGTAATGTATCGCCGGGATATCCAACGGTATCATAAGGAAGAGTTGTCACTTTAACAGGAGGTGTAACATCTATATGCATCTGATCTGTTACCAGAGAGGCACACCCGTTTACATCCGAAATTATTGATAAAGTATACGTAATATCTTTTGCCGGATTAGAAATTGGGGTAGCGCTGTTAGGATTATCAAGATATGTGGATGGTGACCAGGTGTACTGTGTACCGCCTGAAGCCTGCATTGGATAGGTTTGTCCGTAGCAGATAAATCCATCCACCCCTGCATTGGGTATTGGTGCCGGATTTACATACACCATCACCGTATCATCAACACTGCAGCGGCCCAGTGTGGCTGTGACAAAATATTCGGTGGTAACAACTGGATTGGCCACCGGGTTGTAAATGTTTGTACTGCTTAAGCCAATGGCAGGAGACCAGGAATACTGGTTGGCATTGGATATCATTTCCAGTTGTGTTGATTTGCTTTCGCAAATAGTAGCATCTGTTTGTTTTGTAAATGTAAAATCACTCGTCAATCCTACTGTAGTTGTGAAATTGGTGTTGCAGCCCAGGTTATCCCTTACCATTACGGTATAAGTTGCAGGCGCCACATTGAATACATTGCTGGTCTGCCAGGTAGTGCCATTATCAATTGAATATTCATAAGTGGAGTTTCCACCGGTAGCCGTAACTGTGATCACTCCGTCATTACCACCATTACAACTGGCATTGGTGTTGACAGAAGAAGCTGTAAGAACTGCTGGTTCTGTCACGGTAATTGTTTGAGGCGTAATACAGCCGTTAACATCTCTCACCCTTATATTATACGTTCCGGCAGGCATATTGAATACGTTACTGCTTTGCCAGGTCACACCTGCATCGATAGAATAGTCATACGGAGCTATACCACCAGCGGCACTTACTGTAACGATACCATTGCTTTGCCCGTTACAGATCACCGCTACAGCAGCTGCTGTAGCAGAAAGTACAGCCGGTTCATTTACTGTAACAGGATATGAACCACTGCAACCATTACTTTCTCTGAAATAAACAGTGTAACCACCGGCAGGAAGGCCACTAAAAAGAGGGCTGATCTGCCAGGTAACATTATCAAGCGAATATTCAAAAGGAGGAGTGCCGATAACGGGTTGTACAACAGTGATAGAACCTGTTGCTCCTCCATTACAAAGCACATCTGTAGCATTGGCAGTAGTAGAAAGGGCAGGGCCTGCTGCCACCGGAGCAGACAAGGGGGAAGAGATACAGCCTGCTGCACTTGCTATAACAACAGAATGAGGTCCGGCCGGCACATTGGTAAAAGTATAAGGCGCAGGGCCGGCTACTGGTGCAGCCCCGTCTAATGAATACGTATAAGGAGCACTTCCGTTGGTCGGTGTCACAGTTATGGAGCCGTTAGCAGCACCGCTGCACGAAGTGGCAGTGGCAGCTGCAATGCCTGTAAGTGCTGGCCCTGCGGCAACTGGCACATTAACCGGTGTGGAAGCACATCCGTTTGCATCAGTCACCTGGATCGTATGACTGCCAGAAGCCAGGTTATTGAAAGTATAAGGAACAGCACCGGGAAGAAAAGGACCAGCATCGAGTGAAAAAGTATAGGGGGCTGTACCGGTGGTTGGGGTAACTGTTATAGAACCATCTGCTGCACCATTGCAAGATGTGGCAGCCGGCGTTGTATTTGCAAATACGGCTGGCCCGGCATTCACTGTAATACCTAAAGGTCTTGTACATCCCACATTATCTGTAACCAATACGTTATGAAACCCTGCTGGCACATTGGTAAATGTAAAGGGGCTGGCACCGGACTGGGGCGCACCTGCATCTAATTGAAAAGTAAAGGGGGGAGTACCGGCTGTCACTGTTACCGTAATAGTACCGTTGCTCAATGCCGGACAGGAAGTAGCTGTTTGTGATAAGCCGCCAGTAACACCAGCACCAGCTGTAACGGTAACAGGAATAGGAACTGACACACATCCGTTACTAAGATCAGTAACTAATACGTTATGCAGACCCGGAGCAACTCCAGTAAATGTATAAGGTATGGTACCAGCCTGGGGTGCCCCCGCATCTAATCTGAAGGTGTAGGGCCCTGTGCCGGCTGCTGATGTAATAGTGATCGTGCCATTATTAACGCCTGTACAGGCTGCGCCAGTAAAAGATGTAGTGGCAGCAAGGTTGCCCGAAAGCCCTATGGTGATATCAATATCACGGGTACAAATAGTAGTGATATCTCTTACATGAGCGGTGTAAGGGCCGGCCAGTAAACCAGTGAACACATTACTGGATTGCCAGGTGATATTATCTAATGAATACTCATATGGAGTGGTACCTCCGGTCACACCATTAACTGTTATGGTACCATCCGCTGTACCACAGGAGGCCGGTGTGGAAGTGGCCGTACCAGTAAGTCCTGCTGCCCTGTTTATACGAACTGTGTCTGAACCGAATACTTCAACTGCGGGGTCGTCAATTTTCTCATACACCGAACGAACAACATATGGAGTTATGGCGCCGGCCGGTGCGCAAATATTGGGGAAAGAGGCCTCAAGCATACCATTACCGAGGTTGATCGTAGTGCCTGTTGTTATGAGCGTTCCGCCCATATCATACAGTTCCACTCTTTTTAAAAGTGATGCTCCTGAATTAGGCACAAAGCGCCACGTTTCATTCATCCCGATGCTGCCCCATGCGGGATCACTCATTCTTCTCAGGGGGGCAGTCATTCCTTGGGTACGGGTAAAATCCTGGATACCTACCATGGCCTTGCCGCCAATCCAACCCGTACATATCTGTTTGTCAAAAATTTTAACCTCTATTATTCCGGTGGATTCATACAATACGATCTGGTGGGTGTTTTCAATAAGGGCGGTGCAGGAAAACAAGGGAACTTTATAAAAACTAAGGATCCACCTTCTGTAGGGTGCTACACCAAATTCCTGGTATTGAATGCGCTGGTTGGGAGAAGTGGCAGCGCCGGGAAGCAGATCATGATACGGCCCCATTACCAGCGCCCTGTCATATAATGCGTTGGGAAGATCGCCGCGGTTTTGCCAGTGTGAGCCACCCCCTGCCAGCGAAACGTCGAAACTTATATACCCATTGGTACTTGCCACCAGTGAATTATAATAAGTACCATAGAATGGAAAGGGAAAGCTGAGATTGATCACTGAACTGTATGTGTCATCCACATTAAGAGTGGTAGAAGTTCCTGCCGGGTCGTTGGGAGCCACATATATGGGGAAACATCCCGAAGTGGTACTGCCAGGGTTTAATGTATATGAACTTGACAATCCCCTGAGATCAGGAATAAGGCTTTGCAGGGTGATGCATAAGTTGGCAGGACAGCCCGGAACCAATGTATCTTTTGAACAGTTAAAGGAAAAGTTTTGTGCGGAAATCGATCCGGAAAGAATAATCATCAAACAGCTAAATGCTGTGACTCTTCTCAACAGTTTCAGTCTCATAATAAAAGATGCAGTTGTTTCTTGTAATTGTTGATCCCTAACCCGCCGAAAAGATACGTATTATCTGTTTTACTTGGTAAAACAGGCACGTCATTTAGAAGGGATTAGTAAAAATACGGGTGGAAACGTTTACTCAATCACGACGGTATATCCTCCATATCATACCGTTCCACAGATTCAATACCAGGAAGGTTCAGCAGGCTCTGCACCAGGTTGTCCAGCTCTTCCTTGTCATGCACATACAGCCGGATATTTCCTTCGAACAACCCTTCTTTTGCTTCAATGGTCAGTGCAGCGATATTTATTTTCAACTCCCCGGAAATAAGCATCGTGATCTTGTTGACCACTCCCACATCATCCATCCCTACGATCTTTACACCGGTAAGAAAGGATATCTCTTTGTTCTTCGCCCATTTGGTTTTTACCACCCGGTGCCCATAGTTGGATAACAGCTTAGTGGCATTGGGACAATTGGTACGGTGTATCGTCAACCCTTTACCTGTAGTTACAAAACCAAACACATCATCTCCCGGAATAGGCTTGCAGCAATTAGCAAGATTATACACGATCTTATCACTGCTTTCACCAAATATCACCAGCTCCGCATCTTTTCTTGAAGTGGCATGATGGTTCGGATTATACTCCGGCTTCAGCTCCTGTATCTTCACCGGCTTCGGTGCTTCTATCCGGTCGCCAAGCACTTTAAATTCTTTCAGGTCTTTCAGGTCAATATTCTTTACAGATACCTGGTAAAACAGGTCAAGATTAGAAGGCAGCTTGTACCACTGCACCATCTCATCAATATTATGCTGCGACATGGGCACACCCAATCCTTCCAGCTTTCGCTGTACGGTGTACTTGCCTTCGTCTGCCACTTTTCTTTTCTCTTCTTTCAATGCATCCCGTATCCTTCCTTTTGCTTTGGAGGTGACCACAAAGCCCAGCCAGTCTTCCGATGCTTTTTGCTTGTTACTGGTAATGATCTCCACCTGGTCGCCGCTATGCAGCATATGACTGATAGGTACCAGCTTATGATTTACTTTAGCACCAATCGTTTTTACACCGATCGCACTATGGATGGCGAATGCAAAATCCAAAGCGGTGGAACCTACCGGAAGCATCTTTACATCACCTTTGGGCGTATAAACATAAATTTCTTCTGCAAGAAAACTGGTCTTGAAATCCTGGAGGAAGTCAATACTGTCTGTTTCCTGATTGGTGATCACTTCCCGTATCTGCTGAAACCATTTATCAAACCGGCTTTCATCACTGTTCCCTTCTTTATATTTCCAGTGGGCGGCCAGTCCTTTTTCAGCTATCTCATTCATGCGTTTGGTACGTATCTGCACTTCCACCCAGCGGCCCTGTGGTCCCATCACCGTAGTGTGCAGCGCTTCATAGCCATTGCTTTTAGGATTGCTCAGCCAGTCACGCAACCGTTCGGGAGAGGGGTTGTATTCATCAGTGATCATTGAATACACTTTCCAGCAATCCTCTTTTTCCCTTTCCGGTGGTGAGTCCAGGATGGCCCGGATAGCAAAAAGGTCATACACTTCTTCAAATTCCACCCCTTTCTTTTTCATTTTATTCCAGATAGAATGAATACTTTTTGGGCGACCATATATTTCGGCATTCAACTGGGCTTTATCTAATTTGTCTTTGATCGGTTTAATGAATTCATTGATGAATTTTGTTCGCTCCTTTTTTGTTTCCGCCAGTTTGCGGGCAATGTCTTTGTACACATCCGGCTCCATGTATTTCATGGCCAGGTCTTCCATTTCTGTTTTGATATTGTATAAACCCATCCGGTGTGCCAGTGGTGCGTACACATATACCGTCTCCGAGGCTATCTTCAGTTGCTTTTCCCTTTTCATACTGTCCAGTGTCCGCATATTATGCAGCCTGTCGGCCAGTTTTATCAGTATCACCCGGGGATCATCCGTAAGGGTCAGTAATATCTTTTTAAAATTCTCTGCCTGCTGCGAAGCATTCACATCAATAACATTGGAGATTTTGGTCAGCCCGTCCACGATGCGGGTGATCTCTTCTCCAAATTCCCGTTTCACATCATCCAGGGAAATATCAGTGTCTTCCACGGTATCATGAAGCAGGGCACAGATAGTAGACCGGACACCCAGCCCGATCTCATCCACACAAATTTTGGCTACCGCAATAGGATGAAGGATATAGGGCTCCCCGCTTTTCCGGCGCATGGTCTTATGGGCCTCAGCGGCCATTTCAAAAGCAGTACGGATCAGGTCTTTATCACCGGGCTTTAATTTGGTCTTGAGTACCTTAAGAAGGGAACGATATTCTCTGAGGATCAGCTTCTTTTCATCCTCCTCATTCAGGTTATATTTAGGTATCTGTGCTACGGTTTCCATTGTCTACGAATTTACGGAAAAAAGGCGTTTTATTCTATGCAAATCAGCTACATTTGCAACCCCAAATGAAAATTCCAAAAAGGGAAATTACAAATCCCAATTTTTGGCCGCCTACTGGAATTTGGAATTTGGAACTGGAATTTTAGAATTTTCTTCCGGATGTGGTGAAATTGGTAGACACGTCAGACTTAGGATCTGATGCCGTAAGGTGTGGGGGTTCGAGTCCCTCCATCCGGACTTTTGAAGGTTGAAGGTTGTATGTTTAACGTTTAACGTTCTTTCATGCCTGACTTTACTACAGTTAAAAGCAATTACAAATTGTAAACAACCTTAGACCTTAAACTTTTAAACATTAAACGTTCATGGCTACAGTTATTAAAGAAAACATCGGCCTGCTGCATGAAAAGCTGACAGTGAAACTGGAAAAGACCGATTATCTCCCCTCCTTTGAAAAAGCGCTGAAAGAATACAGCAAAAAAGCAAATATACCCGGCTTCAGAAAAGGGATGGTACCCGCAGGACTGATCAAAAAAATGTATGGCACTTCTTTGTTTACCGATGAAGTACTGAAAACCGTTGACAAAGAACTGATCGGCTACCTGCAAAACGATAAGCTGGATATTTTCGCCCAGCCACTTCCCCTGGAATCTGATTTCAAACAACTGGATGTAAACAATCCCGCTGATTATTCATTTGAATTTGAAGTGGGAATGAAACCTGATTTCAACCTGCCCGACCTGGCTAAAGCTGCAACCACCCGCTATGTAGTGACAGTGACCGATGAAATGGTGAATAACGAAGTGGACAGGCTGCAGAACCGTTATGGGAATATGAAAGATGAAGAAACCGTGACCACAGAAGATAATGTGCTGAACGTAACATTCGCCGAAGCCAATGCAGATGGCAGCGAAGTGGAAGGCGGTATCAAAAAAGACAATTCTGTCCTGGTAAAATATTTTTCCGAAGCCTTCCGTAAGAATTGGATCGGTAAAAAAGCCGGCGACTCCGAAACTGTGCAGTTAAGATCAGCTTTTGATGAAAAAGAAAGAGAGTGGATCATTGGCGACCTGGGATTGGACAAAGAAGATCCTTCCGCTGCCGATAAATACTTTACCATCAGCATCACCAAAGTGGGCTTGCTGGAAAAAAGAGAACTGAATGAAGAATTCTTTGCCCAGCTCTATCCTGCAAAAGATGCTGATGGAAATCCTGAAGTAAAAACAGAACAGGAATTCCGGGATAAAGTAAAAGCAGAGATACAGAATTACTGGAATGGACAGTCGAATAACCAGATCAGCGACCAGGTATTTCATCAACTGGTGGACCACACCCAAATTGAATTCCCGGAAGGATTTTTAAAGAAATGGATAAAATCACAGGGAGAAACGGCCAAAACAGATGAGGAAGTGGAAAAAGAGTTTCCCTCCTTTATCAGTCAGCTGAAATGGACATTGATCTCTGACAAGATCGTTCAGGATAATGGCATTCAAGTAAACCCGGATGAAGTAAGGGCCTTTGCCAAACAACAACTCTTTAGCTATATGGGTGGCGCCAACCTGAGTGATGATCAACCCTGGGTAACCGACTATGTAGAAAAGATGATGAAAGACAGAAAATATGTAGAGGATGCATACAATCGCATCCAGACTCAAAAAATATTTGAATGGGCTGCCACACAGGTAAAACCAGCCGATAAAGACATCAGTGCAGAAGAATTCACCAAAATGGTGGAAGCGCATCAGCACCATCATCATTGATAAATCAGAAAGACAGTAAGTCAGAAAGTCCGGAAGAACTATTCAATAAACAGAAATGGTCTTCCGGACTTTCCGTCTTTCCGACTTCCAACTTCAGACCTCCGACTTCCGACTTCCGGCCTCCAGCTTCTGCCTTTCTGTCAGTGATTTTGCAATTACGTCATTTGGACGGATATTTGATGGTCAGGAAGAGCAGTTGAAAAGTTAAGAGGAAACATCGTTGCCTTTTACAAATCAACTAATTAACCAATTAACTTATTAACTCAATACGCATGACCTTCAATTCCGAGTTCGAAAAATATGCGGTGAAACACCGTGGCCTTTCCAGCAATACCCTGCACAGCTATGCCTCGCACCTGGTAACCGGAATGACGCCAAATATCATTGAGGAACGTTCCCTGAATGTAGCCGTAATGGATGTGTACAGCCGCCTTATGATGGACCGTATCATCTTTCTTGGATATCCGATCAATGATGAGATCGCCAATATTGTAACTGCGCAGCTGTTGTTCCTCGATTCGTCTGACCGGGCCAGGGATATCAATATGTACATCAATAGTCCCGGTGGCAGTGTATATTCCGGGTTGGGTGTGTATGATACCATGCAATATGTAAGTCCCGATATCGCTACCATCTGCATCGGCGTAGCAGCTTCTATGGCTTGTGTGTTGCTCGGAGCAGGCACCAAAGGAAAAAGAGCGGCACTGAAACATTCCCGGATCATGATGCACCAGCCCAGTGGCGCCATCGGTGGTCAGGCCAGTGATATTGAAATAACGGTGAATGAGATCCGCAAGTTGAAAAGGGAATTGTATGAAGTAGTGAATGTGCATACAGGCAAACCGTTGGAGCAAATTGAAAAAGATTTTGACCGGGATAACTGGATGACCGCAGCCGAAGCAAAAGAATATGGACTGGTGGATGAAGTGCTGCTGACAAATCCGAGAAAGGTGAAGAAAGACTGAGTAGCCAATTAGGGAATGAGGGAATGTGAAAATTTGAAAATGGAATACATCGTGATGTTTGTTTAGAAATGCTGATGGTATTCCGACCCCGAAGGGGTCAAACATGAATAACTCCGGGTGAAACCCGGGGATCGGGGGGGTGATGAGTAGCGAACCGAACGATGAAGTGAGTGACACAACAAAGCTGATCAGGGAACTGAAGTTGACAACAAAAAAATAAAAGAAAATACAGCGTATGAACCGCAAACAATTTGTATACAACGACTGGAGAGCAGACGACGACGATGAAAAAGAAGAACGTCCGAAGAGTGATAGTGAAACCGGTATGTTCAACAAAAAACTCGAACGCTACTTCTTTGAAAAAAGGGCCGTTTACCTCTGGGGTGTGGTTGATGATAAAAGTGCCAAAGACATCGTCAGCAAATTGCTGCTGCTGGATGCAGACAAGCCAGGAGAAGAGATCAAATTCTATATCAACAGTCCGGGCGGAGTGGTAACCAGTGGCATGGTGATGTATGATACCATGCAAATGATCAGTAGCCCGGTAAGTACGATTTGTATGGGACTGGCAGCCTCTATGGGCAGCATCTTGCTGAGTGGAGGTAAAAAAGGCAGCCGGTATATTTTTCCGCATGGCGAGGTGATGATCCATCAGCCATCGCTTGGCGGATATATACAAGGTGTGAGTGCCGACCTGGAGATACAGGCTGAGCAAACCCGGCGGGTAAAGGAAATAGGGGCTGGTATCCTGGCCAAAAATTGCGGAAAGACGGTGGAGCAGATCATGAAGGATTTTGACCGGGATTACTGGATGGATGCCCAGGGCGCTATTAAATATGGCATAGCAGATAAACTCATAGAAAAGCTCTAACAAGCTGATAATAAATTGATAAGGCCTGCCCGGATACCCCGGCAGGCCCTTTTATTGAGTTCTGTTGAAATAAAACCGTCCTTCTCAAAGTCGTTTTATAATTTTGTACGTTACGAATTCGTTTCTACTTCGTTATACCTTAAGAAAATATGGCAAAGAATCCTTTACATTGTTCGTTTTGTGGCCGCAGCCGTGATGAGGTGAAGATCCTTATTGCCGGCCAGGAAGGGCATATTTGTGAAAATTGCGTGGAGCATGCCCGGGAGATCATCGACCAGGAACTGACCGTTAAGGATGAAAAAGGCACATCCTCCTTCAAACTCAATGTAAAGAAGCCGATAGAGATCAAAAAGTTCCTGGATGAATATGTGATCGGCCAGGATGAGGCCAAGAAAACACTGGCCGTGGCCGTGTACAATCACTACAAACGTTTACAGCAACGAAATAATGAAAATGCAGCTACCGCCACCAGCGATGTGGAAATAGAGAAGAGCAATATCATCATGGTGGGTGAAACCGGTACGGGCAAAACCTTACTGGCCAAAAGCATTGCACGCCTGCTGAATGTACCATTTACCATCGTGGATGCCACCGTATTTACAGAATCCGGTTATGTGGGTGAAGATGTGGAAAGCATTCTCTCCCGGTTGCTCCAGGTGTGTAACTATGATGTGACGGCGGCTGAAAGAGGCATTGTTTTCATAGATGAGATCGATAAGATCGCCCGTAAAGGAGACAACCCTTCCATCACCCGTGATGTAAGTGGCGAGGGGGTGCAACAAGGTATGCTGAAGCTGCTGGAAGGTTCCGAAGTGCTGGTACCGCCACAAGGTGGGCGCAAGCATCCCGAACAAAAATTAGTAAAGATCAATACCCAAAATATTCTGTTTATCTGCGGTGGCGCATTTGATGGTATTGACAGGATCATTGCCCGCAGAGTACAAACCAATACAATTGGTTTCAATGTAGATAAAGAACTGCAGGAAGACATGAAGAAGAACCTGTTGCGTTATGTAAATCCGCAGGACCTGAAATCATTTGGCCTGATACCAGAATTGCTCGGCCGACTGCCGGTGGTTACTCATTTGGATCCATTGGATGCAGCCACACTTCGGCTTATCCTTACTGAACCAAAGAATGCACTCATTAAACAATACCAGCGGCTGTTTGAACTGGAAGGAATCAGCCTCACCATCGAACTGGATGTGCTCGACTTTATGGTGGAAAAAGCGATCGAATATAAACTGGGCGCCCGGGGCCTCCGCAGCATTTGCGAAGGCATACTGACAGATGCCATGTTTGAAATGCCCTCCTCAAAAGAAAAAGAATTCACACTTGACCTTGAATATGCCAAGCGCAAATTTGATAAGAGCAAGCTGAGCTTGCTGAAAGTAGCCTAAACTATGATTTACAGGATTTGAATGATTAAAAATGATTTAGACCAGGCAAAAGCCTGGTTTTTTCTTTGGCATTTAATTCCTGCCGGGCGACAGCGGAGCATACAGAACTTCAATAACTTTAAACATTAAACTTTTAAATTTCTCATCCATGCTGGAATTAATAGAAAGATTAAAAACGGAAGCCGGTCTTACAGACGAGCAGGCAAAAAAAGCAATTACAACCATCAAAGGATATGTGGTGGAAAAATTCCCGATGCTGGAAGGCGCCGTGAATAATGTATTTGGCGGGGAATGACCGTCATCGTCTGACCGTCCCGGTCTGACGAGAACGGCCATCGTCAGACGGAGACCGTCAGACGATGTAAAGAAGCGCTTATTTAACTGAATAAAGTTTAAGGTATGCCCTTGCTTTTATCCCGGATTCTTTGATGTCCTCTTCTTTCCATCTGCCATCAGATGCTGCGGATGGTTTCAGCACCGAACAGGTTTCATCTTTATCTGATACAGACCAGGTGATCCAGCTCAGTTTCCGGGCTTCCATCCAGTCTATCCATTTCTGCCATTCTGCATAGTCCAGCGGGCCATTGCCGGTGGCTTCCATACCGGCACATTCCGATACAAAAATGGGCAGGCCTTTTTGCATGGCTTCATCCGTTTTGTCACGAAGCCATTGCTTATGTGTGCCAGCATAAAAATGCATGGTGTACATCAGGTTCTTATAACCTTTGATAGGATCAGCAGCCGGCAATTGTACATCCTGGTCCCATCGGGGAGAACCTACCAGTATGATATTCTTTTCATCAATCTCTCTTATTGCTTTTATCACTTTTTCTGAATACGCTTTTACTTCAGCCCATGTTTCATAATCCGGCTCATTATATATTTCATAAATAATATTGGGATACCCGTGGTATTTCTTTGCCATCTTCTTAAAAAAGGTTAGCGCTTCTTCCTGGTGAATATTATGATCATGCCAGTCAATGATCACATACACCCCTTCTTTGATACAGGCATCGATCACATTCTCCATAAGCAGTACGGAACTGTCAGGGCTTTTTAAATAACCCCTGTCATTCAACTCAATTCCCATGGAGGCCCTGATGACCGTACAATGCCAGTTGGTCACCAGCTCATGTACCGCTCCTTTGTTATAAAAACGGGGCCACAAGTTGTGCCAGCCAAAACTCATTCCCCGCAATACCAGCGGACTTCCTTTTTCATCCACCAGTTGGGTGCCATTTACTTGCAACCAACCATGCTTTTTTACAGGCTGCGCCAGCAATACATGCATCATTAACAAAAGGCAGAGGGTATAACTAAGTTTTTTCATTTGCTTATTTTTTATAAATACTTTCCAGATCTTTTTCAAATAATGTATAGGGGTCGTTATAGAATTTTAAAAAATCTTTTTCCGAAACATGACCGGGAAACGGAGCATAATAATGGGTGGGGCTCCGGCTGTCATTGCGCCAAACCAATACATAACACAACCGCAACTTACTACGCTGAATTGTTGCTAGTAAACTTTGTGTCCACCAGGCTGTATCGGGAATAGATTCCAATCCTGTTTCTGTAAAAGCCGCCAGCTTGCCTGCCTTAGCTGCATAGTCAGCAACTATTTTCAATTTTTTATACCCGGCTTCCAAATTGTAATGCCCGTCGCGGCCAAAGTCGCCATAATTGTCCATTCCCACCATATCCACCCAGTCATTACCCGGGTATCGTTCCAGGAATTTTTCTTCTGTTTCAAATTTATTATCCGGTGAAAAAGCATAAATAAAATTATGAACTTGCAAGGTATCCCGCAGGTACGAAACCGTGAACTGCCACAATGCTTTAAACTCCTGCACGGTACAATGTCCCCTGCCCCACCAAAACCAGTCGCCATCAAATTCATGATACGGCCGGAAGATCATGGGAACTACTTTACCATCTTTGCCTTTAACAGACCTGGCCAGCTCTGCTATTGTAGTAAGAATGGTTTTATATTTCTCCTGGTGTGAACCACCCGGTATGATATGCGGCACTGCGGCAACTGCCGTAGAATCATTCCAGTAAAAATTAGTTTTGGAAACAGGATTATTAAAATGCCAGGATACCGTGATCACTCCTCCACGGTCATACGTGTCACTAATATATTTTCGCAGAGAGGTTTTTTCTTTTTCGATCATACTATCCTGTCTGCCATACAGGCCGCTAAAATCTACCCCGATCACAGCAGGATGAGACCCGGTCACTGATTTTACATCACTGCGGTCATCATCACCATACCAGCCATGCCCGTATTGTGTGGCATGCTGGTGACCAAAGAGAATATGGTGCCGTGAAAGTTTCTCCAGGTTTTTATACAACGCATTGGTCTCATCAGTTGCTTTCGTATCGATCAGTTTATACTGGTCCTGTTGTGCCACTACCACTAAGTACAGGCTGTTCAGCAGCATCAAAAAAATTATTCTTCTCCGCATGAAATTCTGTTTTTTAAATCGTGTTATCACACCCGACTCTTTTTTGCAGACTTTTAGCTATGGTTTAATACTACCTGAAAGATCTATCACCCCGTTTTAACTGTTGCTATTATTTCACTACCGGCCCGCTATTACTTACAAAAGAAATATACTTACTGTCAGGGCTCCAGGATGGCGTATTGATAGTTCCCTGTCCGCCGTACAAATAAGCGATCGCTTTGGGTGCCGCACCACTTACCGGCATCAGGCGCAGCATTACCCTTTTATAAAAAGGATGATCACCCGGATCAATAGTGGTGGGAAAAGAAATAAAAGCGATCCATTTATTATCTGGTGATACATGAGCAAACCAATTATGGTATTCATCAAAGGTTAGTTGCTCCTGCCCGCTTCCATCCGGTTTCATACGCCATAGCTGCATGGTGCCTGTTTTGTTATCATTATAATAGATCCATTTCCCATCGGGTGAATACTCAGGCCCGTCTGCCAATCCTTTTGAATTGAAAGTGAGTTGCACTTCCGGACCGCCATTTATCGGTTTCCTGTAAATATTATACGCCGGCCCTTTGCTGATCCGTTGTGCGGTATAAACAACTTCTTTTCCATTGGGGCTCCAGCCATGCAGGTAAGAAGGAGTGCTGTCGGTAACCAATGTTGGCTCACCACCGGTGAGGGGTAAATAATAAACAGTGCTTCCTCCGCCGGGCATACCATCCCGGTGAGAGGAGATTCCCAGCCATTTTCCATCAAAGGAAATTACATGGTCGTTATTATTTCTTTTGGCAGTACCGGTATTCAACAGTACCGGAGTACCTCCTGAAAGGGGTATGGTGTAAATGCTTCCTCCTTTATTAAACAACAAATTCTTTCCATCTGGCATCCAGTTAGGTGCTTCTATTCTTCCCTTGTCCTCATAAACCACCAGCCTGTTTCCATCAAACACATTCATCGTTTCCAGTTTACTTCCCAAAGCTCCATCCCTGTAACCGTTATGTGAATCCGGTACCGTTTGTTCAATGCGAACATTCCATGCCATGCCTTCCTCCTGCATCTCAGCATTATGGCTGCATACAAATAAACCGGCCAGTACTTCATCCGGCATATCAATAGCATCTGTTCTGCCAGTTTCCTGCAGGGGTTCTCCAAAATTGGCCACCCGCATGATAAATGTTTTACCGCTTCGTTCCAATTGGATGATGCCCACATTTTTTTTCATTGAAAACAGTTCATCCTCCGGGTCTCTCATATAGGCGCCCCGCAATCTTCTCCACTGTAAAACGGTTAATCCATCGCCATGCAACACCGCACTCATATGTGCTGCATCTTCCTGTTCTGAAGCCCTGATCATCCAGCCAATTTTCCGGTGCGGGTCAGTACCGGTACCCTTCAATTTTACATTAGCTGTCAATATAAAATCTCCTTTTAGCTTATTGTATGCATAATGAAATTCGTCCCGGTTGAACCAGATATTATAGCCACCCCCTTTGATCGTATAAGATTGCAGCTGGCTATCATACGTTACATCGCCTTTGATTTTAGGCTTACCGATATCTGCGTGGTATTGAAAACTACCGGCGCCGTTTGTTTGTGCCATAGACAATATGGTGTTCAATAAAAAAATGAGCGGCAGGTAAAATTTCATAGCAAGCATTTTTTTAACAGAAATTAGTTTCGGGTAACTGGTTATAATTCTACTTCCTTCAATAACGCAATTCGCAGTTCTGGCTGCAATGGTCATATAAATAAGCGAAGGGTTTTGTGTAAAATCGATGTGATACAAGCACCGTCGCTTACAAATACATTGGACAGGCATACAGCTGGCTTCACTGATTTAGTAAGAAGTCTTTCGGGTTCTTGCCTATGGCACCTCTCCCATCTCCCGGAGATACGGGCCAGCTGCCTGCATAGTAAGTATTTATTGAACTTGTCTGATGAATATAAGCTTATTACAGGGTGTATTCTGCTTCAAAACGCTTTTGGCTAATAAAGTAATCTAATAAGATAAAAAAGTACCACTATCACCACTTCAGTTTCTTCAGGTAGTCCATGTTCTGTTGCATGCTTTCAAAAGGAGTGCTTGCATATTCCTCCTGTTCCACAAAAAAGTATTTTAAACCCGACTGTTTGCTGTGTTGCAGCATTTGCACAATATCCAGTCCGCCTTTACCAAATTCCACACTGTGTTTCTTTACCAGATCCATATCCTTTAAATGCCAGAGGGGAAAACGGCCCGGAAAGCTGGTGAAATAATCCAGCGGGTTCTTGCCACCCACCAGCACCCATCCCAGGTCCAGTTCCATATGTACCAGGTCAGTATCTGTATTTTTCAGCAGCACATCATATAATACTTCACCGTTTTCACTTTCAAACTCATACTCATGATTATGATAACCAAATTTTAGTTCCCGCTTTTTGCATTCCTCACCGGCCTTATTAAATGCTTCGGCCACCCGTTTATAGTTGTCGATCGTTTGCCCGTTAGTAGGCATGGTGGAACAAATGAGGTATTCCTGTCCGCTTTCGGCAGCTTCATCAATAGTGTGCTGCCACTTATCATCAATATGTACATGGCCGCTGCGTAAGGTCATCCCCAGGTCGGCACATGCTTGTTTCATTTCTTTTGGGGTCAGCCCGTAATAATGTCCTTTATCACTTCTTGCCGATTCAATTTGTTTTATACCTAAAGAAGCAATTCTCTTTAAGGTACCTAATGCATCCGCTGCCATTTCCTTCCGGAAGGTATATAGCTGAATACCCACATTCCTGATTTTTTTGGGTGCTGGATCAAAGGAAGAAAATAATACCGAGCCCAGGGCCAGGCCCGAGGTATTTGCAATGAATTGACGACGGGTTTGCATAACGATCATTTATGGTAAAAAGGTAACTCTTATTTTCTATCAGGCTTTTAATATTGCCTCGATCCCATTTAGTTCTTCCGTAGTAAAATCAAGATTATTTAAACAAGCCAAATTATTTTCCAGCTGGCCCACTGAGCTTGCTCCTACCAGCACTGAAGTAACCCGTTTGTCTTTTAATAACCAGGCAATGGCCATTTGCGCCAATGATTGCTGGCGTTGTTGTGCCACCGTATTTAACTGCTTTATTTTAGACAACACTTCCGATGAAATATCTTCCTGTTGAATGGCCCCGTTACTTAAGCCCCTGCCCACTCTTGAGGAGGCCGGTATTCCATCAAGATATTTATCAGTAAGAAGGCCCTGTGCCAGTGGTGAAAAAGCAATACAACCTATTCCTTCTTCTCCCAGTACATCCATCAGTCCTTCTTCCACCCAACGTACAAACATGGAATACTTGGGTTGATGAATGATACAGGGTGTACCCAGTTCTTTTAAAATGCCGGCCGCCTTTTTTGTTTGCACAGCATCGTAACTGGAAATACCTGCATACAAAGCTTTGCCGCTTCGCACTATGCTGTCGAGCGCCATCATTGTTTCCTCCATTGGCGTATCAGGGTCGGGCCGGTGCGAATAGAAAATATCCACGTATTCCACTCCTATTCGTTTCAAACTCTGGTTGATACTGGCCACCAGGTATTTTTTAGAGCCCCATTCACCGTAAGGACCAGGCCACATAAAATACCCGGCCTTGGAGGAAATGATCAGTTCATCCCGGTATGCCTGCAACCCATCTTTCAGGATCTTACCAAAATTTATCTCCGCTTCACCTGCAGGTGGTCCGTAGTTATTGGCAAGGTCAAAATGGGTAATGCCCCTGTCGAAAGCAGCGTGAATAATTGCTTTCATGTTACCATAGTCATCCACATTCCCGAAATTGTGCCACAGTCCCAATGATACAGCAGGCAACAACAATCCACTATTGCCGCAGCGGTTGTACTTCATTGAATTGTATCTGTCAGAAGAAGGGGTGTACATAAATTATGTGTGGTAAACTTATGGAGTTACCCGCCATTTCATGATTTTTTTAATAAAGGCTGTCAGTTCTCCCGCTATTACTTCATGTTCATTCAGATCGGGATGCCAGTCACACCCGTGGGAATATTGCCGGGTAAAAATATAACTAAACACTCTCTTTTCACCAGAACGATGAAGATTGTCAATCACCCCTGCAATATTGTTGCTCATGAACTCCCGCAGGTTATCTTCTGCCATCGGGCTGGACAAAAGTATAAAAGTTGTTTTGGGATAATACACCCGCAATTTTTTAAAAAAACTAATATAGTTATTAGAAAAGCTGGTCGAATCCCGGATACCATCATTCTGCCCCAGGCAAACAGTGATCACATCCGGCTGATATTTTTTGAAATCCCAAAGGATAGTATCATTCCGCATGCTGATCTTATCGAAAACCGGTGGCATGATGATATTCATATTACAGCAACTGTGCATCAGGCCAATTCCAGAGACGGCTGATAAATGATATTGTGCCTCCAATGCTCTTGCTGTGATGGCCCCATAGCTCAGGTAGGCGTTGTGCTGATCGTGCCAAACACCTTTGCCGCAGGGAACATCAGAGATATCACTTCCTGCACCGCAGGTAATAGAGTTGCCGATGAACTCAATTTTCCGCCGGGGTTTTGCACCCGGCTTCAGCAGTTTTTGACAACGTATGCCCACAAATTCAAGATACCCGGTATTGGCTTCCGTATTTTTCACGATCTGCAAGGTATGCACTCCGTCCGCTGATCCATCTGCCACCACAATGGTATCATGTGCAGATCTGGTTTGTATTCTTTTCTCCACACCATCCACCACAATTTCAAGATAGTTGTGGTTTTTACCCCACAGCACTTCATCATTGATGATGATCTCGCAATAACTGCCGGAAAATTTTATATTGATATAAACACCGGGCTGCCAGAACCGGGGTAGTTTTGAGTTGGTAAAATCAATCCTGCCGGTGTACTGTATCTTTGGGTGGTCAGCTGGGTAAAACACTAATTCATCCTTGCCTGTTCTTTTCTTTATTGCAGCATTTGCAACTACTGAAAAGAAAAGCAGTAAAAGCAAACTCCCACTTGCTGCATAAGAGATCTTCTTGTTCATACCTGCTGTTAATTAAAACGAAGTACTTGTAACGAATCGTTGTTTCGGGCCACCAGCATCATCCGTCCCCATTTTTTATCCTGTATCATTTTCAGGTCCCGCACATCACCATCACATATCCACCCGCTTTTTACTGGTGTAACGGAGCTAAAACTTTTTCCATTTCCTTTTAGCACCAGTCCGTAAGAAGCATCCATACGGCCCACGGCCACATTGTATTCGTATTCATTTCCGGCCAGCAGTATATCCTTTATCCCATCATTATCAACATCCGTAATAAGAATTGAATTCACCGGAGCAAACTGCGCCGCTAGTTCAAAAGGATGAAATGTAAACACGCCTTTTCCATTATTCTCAAAATACCCGCTGCGAACTTCATTACAGGTCAATACATTTGCCCTTTTCATTTCATCCGCAGTAATTATCTGGTCCATCGCAGCAGATGCAAAGGGTTGGTGAAGATCAAATCTCTTTTTTATCGACGGGCATTGCATCGCCCATTGATCCCGGGTAATACCCACACTTTGCCGGTAAATGGAATTGTTATCCCGGATATAATAGCAAAATATTGGTTCTGTCACCCCATTTCCGTCAAAGTCGAGTGCAACCAGTTTTGCAGGCTGTTGCTGAGTGATCCGGTAGGGATTGTTCAATCCCAAATTACCGGCCACAATATCAATGTCTCCATCATTATCAATGTCAGTGGCAGCAAGGCTTCTCCAAAAACCGCTGAACTCATTGGTACCGCTGCTTCCGGTAATTTCAGAAAAGCCCGCCGTTGTTTTTTTATAGATACGTATGGACATCCACTCTCCGGCCAGTAACAGTTCCGGTATCTTATCATTATCAATATCTGTCCATGCCGCAGCATTCAATAAACCGGGATGCTGCAATAAAGCAGGGGTAATATCTGTAAACTTACCATGATCATTTCGCAGCAAATAACTCCTCGGCACCTGGGGATAATTTCCAACCAGCACTCTTCCTCCAATAAAAATATCTGTATCGCCATCGTTATCAATATCTGCGCCTGCAATACATTTGGCAGCAGATGCGATTGTTGCAGGGATGGCGGTACTATCACTCGTGAAATTTCCCTTTCCGTCATTCAAATACAGCCGCGGCCTGTAAAACGGAGAACTGACATCAAACTCACTGCTTCCGCTTACAATAAGTAAGTCGGGGTCCTTGTCGTCATCTGCATCCAGTAACAGGCTTTGCATATCCTCTTCATTTTTCTCTCCTTTTACTAAATCTTTGCCGCTGAATGTTCCATTGGGTTGTTGCAGAAAGATCTTCCCGGATTGATCATAGGCCCCTCCGACAAAAAAATCTTCCATCCCATCACCGTTCACATCACCAGTGCTGATAAATGGCCCTTCCTGCGAAAATTTTTGCGGCAATAACGTTTGAAACCCGTAATCATAAAAAAAGGACTCACTGTGCCGGTAAGGAAGTTGTACTGCTGCGCTTACATCGCTCAATAACAATGATACGGTATCCACAATACTGCCCTGCAGCGCTGCTTCTTTTTTATTTACCACAAATGCAGTATCCATTACCGGTTTTACCAGCACCTGCTGTTTATTGTCAGGCCAGGTGATAACAATTGAATCTGGTTGCTTTTGAAAGCCAATATGTATCCGCTGATCCATACTGGATAAAAAACCCCGAACAGGATATTGTTCAAAAAACAGTTTATCAGCGCCGGTATGCACCATTACTTTTGTACCAAGCCCATCTTTATTGGCAGCATCACCTGCCAGTTTCAGTGTAATAAAATGATTGGTAGAACTGCGGCTTTCAGTAGTATTCAATTCATTTTCCAGTATCAATGACTTGGTGTTCACCGTATTGACCACCAGGTCAAGATCGCCATCGTTATCCAGGTCCGCCCATGCAGCACCGTTTGAAATAGTGTTTCCGGGAATACCAGCCGCCACAGATATGTCCTCAAAAGTGAGGTCCCCTTTATTGCGATAAAAATAATCCTGCAGGGGTGCTGAGCCCAGCTCATCTAATTTTTTCACCAGGTTCCGCTGCTGTGAAATATAATCGGTCTCCGTTGGTTTGAAGGCGGGATTCTTCCGGTATTGCACAAAATCGGCGTTCAAAATATCACGGCCCATCCCATTGGTGATATGCATATCCTTCCAGCCATCGTTATCAAAATCGGCCATCAGCACACTCCAGCTCCAGTCGGTTTCCGACATGCCGGCTATTTGTCCCACTTCACTGAAGAAAGGTTCATTACGGCTTTGCACATTTCGTACCCCATTATTCAGGTGCAGCATATTCCGGATGAATTGTGGTTCATACCCCGCATCTGTTTCCAGCTTGTACCGGACATCCGTAAAAAAAGAATACATCATCTTTTTTCTTTCGTTGGTTTCCGGTTGCATATCCAGGGTGGCTATATCCGTCAGTCCGTCATTATTATAATCAGCGATATCCGTACCCATGCTGGAATAACTCTGATGACGTAAAGCTGTAGAGATAACATTGGAAAAAGTACCGTTCTTATTATTCAGCCATAGCTGGTCATTGCTCAGATAATCGTTGGCCGTATAAATATCAGGATAAGAATCACCATTCAGATCGCTGATAGCTAATCCCAATCCGTAGGCATTATCAAATATGCCCGCTTCCGTAGTCACATTTGTATAAACAGGATGATCGAGCCCTGCAGGAGTTCCGTCATTGCTGTACAGGACATCTGCCATCCACGATTTACCATTTACTACTCTTGACCGGACAGTGTTCCGGTCGCCTTTTAATAAAAAATTCAACAGGTACATATCCAGGTCGCCATCCTTATCATAATCGAAAAAAGCGGCTTGCGTTGAAAAAGAGGTATCGGCCAGGTTATATTCGGCTGCTTCTTCTTTGAACGTAAGGTCATGCTGGTTGATAAATAGCAAATTCTTTCTTCTCTCCGCAGGTACTTGTCCTGATACACACACATATACATCCTGCCAGCCATCCTGGTTGATATCCACCACACTTACACCTGCACACCAGCCATTCGTTTGCACACCGGCCTTTTGGGTAATATCATCAAACTGCATATTTCCTTTGTTATGATACAACCTTGAGCTTTGCTGATTAGCAGAAAAGAAAATATCGGGCAATCCGTCATTATCAAAATCGCCAATGCCCACACCACCGCCCATATAGGCATACTCATGCACCAGCAGGTTTAGTGTATCTGATTCGGTAATGGTATTTTCGAAGCTGATGCCTGTTGCTGATGCCGGAAGGTTATGAAAATGAAAACCGGTCTCCTTTTTACGGGAAGTGCATGCTGCAATGAGAAGCAGCAACAAAGTGGCAGCAGTGGTTGATCGTATCACAACAGTTTTACTAATTAGATTTCTTTATCCTGTCTGGCAGAAAAAAATAAACCGTTTACTATCTTTTCATATTAGTCTATCTGTAAACCCTTCATCATTTCGGCGGCCACGAGCTGGCTTCCCTTTTCCGTAAGGTGTACCCGGTCGGTGGTCAGAATACCTGATTCTTTATTACCCGGATTATTCTCCTGTTCATACTTTGCAAAAGCTGCTCTTATGTCTACCAGTGTGCAGTTGTACGTAACAGCCAGTCTGCGGATCACATCGGAATACTTGTTCAGGTCCTCATCCTGCGGGTTCGCATTATCCTTTTTTTCACCAATAACGGACGGAGTACAAACGACGATTTTTATTTTTTTGGCCTGCAGCTTCTTAATGATGGCCACATAGAATTTTTCATACTTCTCAATATCGGTTCCGATACCTGATGTTTTGTGCCACACATCGTTAATGCCAACATATATCACCACCACATGTGGCTTGCGGGCCATCACATCTTCTTCCATACGTAAGTAAAGGTCATACACTTTATTGCCTCCAATTCCGGCGCCGATCAGCTCATAACGGTCCTTCTGTCCTTTGGCAGTAATATTTTTTTGGATCAGGTCTATATAGCCGCCTTCATTCACTCCCATCTGGGTGATGGAATCGCCGAAGAAAACGATCCTGGTTTTTTTAACTGGCATCATAGAAAGTAAAAAGAATATGACCGGGATAAATATAATCTTTCTCATACAGGTTGTTACTGGTTTTATTTTTTATCAATCGTAATAAATACGGCGGACCTTCCCGGTACTGTTATCCGTATGCCGCCGGAAGCAGAAGCAGCATTGGCATTAATTGTTTTATAATCAGCCGGGCCTCCTGCTGCGCCGGAAGGGCCACTTCCATTCACCAATACTTTCCTTGAAAACTCACCGTTATCACCTCCGCCTGTCAATGTGTACCAATAAAACCTGGTTCCGATCCTGAAGTTTTGCACTTTTATTTCAGTCGCCACGGCACCTGTTGCTTTATTGACAAGCACCACTCCCACTTCGCCTGATGTGTAGGAAGAGGCATAGCTAATGATATCTGAATTGGTGGATGATGATACAACCATCCGGTCGCCCAGGAATTTCTGAAAAAAATACATGTGATAATAAGCCGGCCGGGCATTCCACTTCGGCACACCATCGGGTTCATTACCTACATTAAACATACCGTGATCATTACCATCGTCCCAGCTATTGGCCATATCCCATCTTGAGGTCATTCCAAATTTATTTTTCATGGTTTCTCCCAGCACCATTACGGCATGCAACCCGTTGATATGCGATACCTGTTGCTTTGAACCAACAGAAAAAATATTCCACTCATCCAATACAATTGGTTTGGTGGTGAGTCCTGCGGTTGTTTTTGCCTGTTTTACAAAATCCATCATTGTTTGCGTAACGGTAACGGGAGTATTCAAAATAATATCAGCACTGGCATTTGTCAGGTAAGGTGTATAATAGTTATGCACTATATTAAAATCGGGTGTGTTACCTGCTGCAGCAAACAAACCTGTGTTCCAGTTTTTGTTTGTGTCAGTCATCCAGGGCTGTGGCACGGCTTCATATGTTACAGCGCCTATATAAATTGTTTTTCCCAGTTCCATTGCTGCCTTTTTCATTGAGTCGGCAAATACCTTAAAGTGTTGTCCATACAGCTGACCAGATAAAAATTCGGGCTGTCCATCCTGGTTATCTGAAAGCTTGATACGGTAACCAGCCTCCCAATCTCCAAAATTCTCATTGCCGATCTCCCAATATTTTGTACGTCCATTATCATAGCGAACCCAATCGGCGGCAAGATGTGCTGCTGTTGCCACAGGGTTGGCACCTTTTCCATAGCGGGCATACCCATAGTTGATCGTTATCATTCCATGGTTACCCGTTTGCTGGAGCATATTATAATAATTATCCAGCGAGATGGTCCAGTTTTCCGTATTTCCTCCAAACCAATATCCAGCGGGGTTGCTAACTCCTGCCGCGTTGAGCAATTGGGCCGGTGCATCAGCAGGTGGGGTATTGTTTGCTGCATTCCAGAAATAGAGATCACTGATGCTGCCACCGGGAAAACGAATGATATGGGGGTGGATCGTACTTATATGGTCCAGTAGTAATGGTTCTGTAACCATTTGCGACATCCATATATTAGCATTATTGCCAAAAAGCGAGCGGGGGATCTTTGTGATAATGTTGCTTCTGTCAACCGTTACAGTAGCAAGGGCAGCAGCAGGAGTTGCAGCAATGGTAAATGGTGGCTGGGTGAATGTTTTTGGCTGCCAGTCGTCCATAAAAAAACCGATCGTTCCGGCAAGCGGTGGATCAATAGCCGGAGCAATGATAACACTGGTATCAGTTGGCGTTGGCGTTCCGCCTCCTCCATCCGGTTTATTACAACTAATTATTGCAGCAACCACCACCATTCCTGTAATGCAACTCAGAAGAGATAATTTCATATACGGCTATTTAAAAATTACTTATAAAATTCAATTACCTGGTATTTCTGTTCTTGTATCAATTCGCTTCATGATCTCCAGGCAGGCCCTGCTGCTGTGGTACGGACATTTCCAGAAACCTGCTTTTTCCTTTGGCATCACAGTACCGTTTTCCATTATGCCCCAAAACCATTCACCATTGCTGGTATCAAGGATATTCTTTCGGATAAACTGCCAGCTCTGTTGCGACAAGTCAATATATCGTTTATCACCAGTAAGCTGGCCGGCATTATAAAATCCCACAATTGCTTCTGCCTGAGGCCAGGAATGTTTTTCCCTGATCAATGTATTCGTAGCCGGTTCATATTCGTACCAGAGTCCGCCATCTGAATCCAACCCATCTGCGGCAGCATCCGCTATCCCGATGGCCAGTTGCCGGAACCGGTCCACATACAAACTATATCCTGACACTTCGGCACATTCCTGCAGCAACCAGGCTGCTTCTATATCATGTCCGTAAGAAATAAGTGAGGACTGTACTTCCCATTCATCATCCAGGAACAACTGAAGATGATGCGTGTCTTTATTTATAATATGATTGTCAAAAATCTCCAGTAAGTGACCTATCCGTTCCCTCAAATTTTTCTCCGGCCATACTTTATACAGGTTTGCATAGGCTTCAATGATATGCAAATGGGTATTCATTGTTTTTCGGGCATTATCATCTTTCTCACTCAGCCGGAGATCGCTGATCTCTTTCCAGTCACGGGTAAAAGCTTCAACATATCCACCGTTGATAGTTTCAAAACTGTATTTCTCCAAATGACCATACAGGTCCTGCGCAAAAAATAAAGCAGCTTCATTTCCGGTAACCCTGAAATATTCCGCCATTCCATAAATGCAAAAAGCCTGCCCGTATGACTGTTTACGTGCATTACTTATCCCGCCATCCGAATCTACAGCCCAAAATACGCCTCCATACTCTGTATCAATAAATTTCCCGAGTATATATTCAAAGGCCCGGGTGGCCATTTGCAGATAAGGCAATTCCTTTGTGTAACCATAAGCCGCAGAAAATGCCCAGAGAATGCGGCTGTTCAATACGATCCCTTTCTCCGCACCAGTATCCGGAATATTATCATTGTTTACTGATCCGTAGAAACCTCCCTTCTGCTGATCTGGCATATAAGCTGACCACCAGGAAAGAATGGAACGCAGTTCTTCCTCTACCTCGCTGCGGTAGTGCAATAAACTATCAGTCGCACTTTCCTTATTTGCCGAAACCATCAGCTTTTATTTTTATTGGCCAATGAAGAAGCTGTTTTTACCAGTACTTCTTCCTGGTTTTTATCAATAAGCTCGGTAAGTGTTTTAAGTGTTTCCGCCGTACTATATCCGTCTGCCGGTGTGTTCACCAGGTAGTCCACCAGTTTTTCTACCGTGGTGGTAGCTACATGCATCCGGGTGTCGGAAGAGGCATAGTAGATAAACACGGTACCATCTTCATCTGCGATCCAGCCATTGCTGAATAATACATTGGATACATCTCCCACTCTTTCATCTCCTTCAGGCGCCATAAAATAACCGGCAGGTTTATAAATGATCTTTGTAACATCATCCGTACTTGTCATGAACATATACAGTACATATCTCAACCCGGCGGCAGTATTTCTAACGCCATGAGCCAGGTGAAGCCAGCCCTGCTTCGTTTTCAATGGTGCTGGTCCTAATCCATTCTTTAATTCTGACACAGTATGATATATCCTTGGATCGATTACCGTTTCCGCATCAATTTTTGCATGCTCAATACTTTTACTCAGCCCAAATCCAATACCACCACCTTTGCCTGCCTCAATAAATCCATCCTGGGGACGGGTATAAAAAGCATACTGGCCATTTACAAATTCGGGATGCAGCACCACATTCCGTTGCTGCGGAGAAGGTGTAATAAGATCATCAAGACGCTCCCAGGTAAGCATATCTTTTGTACGGGCAATGCCGCATTGGGCAATAGCTGCTGACTGATCGGCCAGCGGGGCAGTCATGTCCCGGCGCTCTGTACAGAACAATCCGTATATCCATCCATCCTCATGCCTTACCAGGCGAATGTCATAAATATTAGTATCCGGGTTATCCTTTTCTGGTATGCTGACCGGGTAATCCCAAAACTTAAAGTTGTCAATTCCATTAGCACTTTCTGCAATTGCAAAGAATGATTTCCGGTCTGCTGCTTCCACCCTTGCCATTACCAGGTATTTATCATTCCATTTAATAGCACCTGCATTCAGCACTGCATTGATCCCAAAGCGTTCCATCAGGTGTGGATTGGTTTCGGGGTTCAGGTCATAGCGCCAGAATACCGGAATATGCTTTGTTGTAAGTATCGGGTTATGATAGCGTTCAACGATCCCATTACCGCCTTCCTTTTTTTCATTGGGACGCCGGAGTAGTTTTTCATACTCACTCTCCAGTTTTGCCAGGCGGTTAAAAAATTCACTTCTCATACATTCTTTTTTAAATGATCAATCTTCCAGCTTGTTCCACCATGTCCTTTTTAAAATAAACATGATGACTGCCAATAATGCTATGGTAACAATTAATGGCAGGTGCATTCCCAGTATCAGGTACATCGGTAAAATGGTCAGGCATAACTGACCTATGATACCAAGCACCACATTAAACATATCCAGCTTAAACCGTTTATTGCCAACAAAAGTGGGGTCTTCAGCTACTACCAGTGCATGAACTGGTTTCCAAAATCCCCAGGGTCGTACTGTTTTATAAAATGATTTTAATGTTTCCTCGTTAGTAGGCGGAGCGGCATATGTACCTATGATACAACCTGCCATTGACAAAACGAATAATAAGGGCCACCAGTACAACGGCAGTCCGGTGGTTATATACCGCATGGCCATTGCCCCTGCTATGCCAATCAGCATTCCCCAGAAGAAACCATTGGCATTAAAGCGCCACCAATACCATTTCAAACAATTGGCCGCCACATATCCGCCATATAATCCACCCACGATCCATTGCAGCAGGTCGTTTACATCATCGGCCAGGAACCCAAAAAAAACACCTACCGTCACCACCAGCACTCCCACGATATAATTCATAGAGATGATGCGCTTATTACCAGCATTGGGGTTTATATACTTCAGGTAAATATCATTAACGATATAAGCCTGTGCTGCATTCAGGGTGCCGCTGAAAGTTCCCATAAATGCGCCTAACAGACCGGTTAGTACAATTCCCAGCACACCTACGGGAAGAAATGTATTGATAGTGGCTGGCAATACTCTTTCAAAATCAGTAACACCGTCGGGTCCTTTTAAATGCAGTTGGTTATAATATAAAAGGGCCAGCACTGTAAGACCGGTTATCATCGTATAACGGATGGGCAATAAAATAATGCTTACAAAGCCCGACATCTTACTTGCTTCTTTCGGACTGCGGGTGCTCAATATTTTTTGCATATCATAATTGGGGGCGGGGCCTGCCAGTGAGGCAAAGACACCTTTCAGCAACATCATCATAAAAAACAAGCCGAAAAGGCTGAACCCATCCGATGCGATCTTTTTATTCGCATCGGCCGCAATAGCCGTCCAGTCGAGATTGAGCTTCCAGTTGAAAAAAGGATCTTTCCATCCATCCGGTACATTGAGAGACTGACCACTAAGATGTTGCATGGCGATCACACCAATGGCCACACAGGCCACGGTCATGATGATATACTTTATCATATCACCCAGTACAATGCTGCGCATACCGCCGATTATGGAATAGAACATGGCAAACAATGTAAACACGATGCCATAAAAATGGGGCACATATTTCTCCGTTATTTGAAAAGGAACATAGTCTTTTACAATATCCCAGGGAATGAAGATCTGCATGAACTTGCCCAGCCCGATAAATCCATAAGCCAGGAAGCCGAGACAACTGATCAGTGCAAAAGCAATGACGATGGCATGCGACCCTTTTACCCCGGTACCTGTTTTACCAAATCTTGTTTGCAGCCACTCGGCCCCGGTATTGGCGTTGCTTCTCCGCAGCCACTTGCTCAGAAACATCATCATGAATACCTGGTTGAATACCGGCCACAACCAGGGTATCCAGATACTTTTCAATCCATATACAAAACAGAGAGACACCATCCACATGGTACCGCTTATATCAAACATATCACTGGCATCACTAAGGCCCAGCATATACCAGGGAAGTGTCTTCCCTCCCATCAGGTAGCTTTCTTTATTCTGACTGGATTTCTTTTTAAAATACCACCCTATCAGGAGCATTGTAACGAGGTACAGCAAAACAATACTTATATCATATATGGTCAGTCTCATCAGGTGGTTCCGCTTGTATTTTTTTTGGTTAAAAATGAGGTTGCAGACTGAAGAATCAGTCCGCAACCATCTGCCATCGATTGCTCTGCTTATTTAACTAAACGATACAAATTTTTCTTACTAATATCCTTTTGAAAGAATGTTTTCTTATTCCTGCTGAATTTAATAAAATCTTTTTCTGTGCTATTCCCTTTGTAAGGCACATAATATTCAAACTCCCCGTTTGCTTTCTGTCCCGCATTTCTCCAGCCGAGCACATAGGAGATCTTATGCCCGTCCAATGCTTTAAGGAAGGTACCTGTCCACCAGTTGCTGTCAGAAAGGTTGCCGCCAAATTCGGTCAATGCCGGAATCTTATTTTTTTCTATCGAAATGGTTTCAAGCATCGACAACATGGAACCGATGTCTTTCAGAAAAATCTCATTGCTGCTATTCCGCTGATAAATATCAAACCCAATTACATCCACCCATTCATCTCCGGGATATTTTGCCAGGTATTCTTCCCGGGATGAAAACCGGTCGGTGTTATACGCATACAGCAGGTGATGAAGATTCTTTTCATTTTGAAGATACTTCACCGTAAATATCCAGAGTGCTTTAAATTCCTCACCAGTACAATTTTTTCCACCCCACCAAAACCAGTTGCCATTCAGTTCATGAAATGGACGGAATAGTACGGGTATAAACTCTCCTTTACTTCCTTTCAGCCCGTTCATGAATACAGCTACTTTATCCAGCCAGGTCTTAAAAAGATCGTGCCGGCTGCCACCCGGTAAAATAGAAGCCACTGTTCCGGGAGCGGGATCCCAGGCCGTTTTTCCGGTGAGGGGATTATTCAAATGCCAGCTTATGGTTATCACTCCTCCTCTTTCATATCCCTGTTTTATCAGTTGCTGCATCCCGGCAAAGGGCACACTATCAAGATTCAGCGGCTGATCAATTTCCAGGTGACCCAATTCCCATCCATACACTGCCGGGTAATCTCCTGTTACATCTTTTATATCACTTCTCCCTTTTTCATATTTCCAGTGCACCCCATAGGCCAGGTCATCCTGGTGGCCGAACATAAACCCTTTTTGCATCAGCTTCTCCAGGTTATTGTAAAGTGCAACCGTTTCTTTCGTTGCCTTTTTATCGGATGGGAAAATAACCTGTGCCCTTACCTGGCCGCAGAAAACTGTTGCCACCAACAAGCCAAAGAGATTATTTATTCCAGTCATTTTTCGTATTTGTCAATAATAGAAACCAAATTATATAACATTCAGCAAAGAAAAGCTGGATGCCGGAATACTACAATCTGCTTACTGTTCTTTAATGAAAACGCAGATACCAAGGAGGGGAGATGATAACACGATTTCCCAAAAAACCTTTGTATCTGCGTTATTATACTGTTCAATACTATTATTTAATCAGCATCACATCATCGAGGTACATTTTTTCATCGGCATTGTCCGGGCCTTTTATGGACCAGGCTATCTGATCGAAAGTGGCCCCGTTATGCCAGAGGTCTAATGTATTCAGATCAAGTTTAAAATAGGTCCAGACCCCTGCAGGAACAAAGATCTTTTCATAACTGTTATAAGCTCTTACGCCTCCGGTACTTTTGCTGGAATTCACCCAGATATCATGATCGATCAGGCCCCCCTTCATCCAGAAAGATAAATAATTATAACTGCCACGGGCGATCTGGTTCCATCCAAATCCCATGAGGTGCCAGTTTCCTAATTGATAGTTCTTACCATAGGATGAAGTACCAGAAACTTTCTCTATGCCTGATATAAAACCGGGGTCTCCCCAGGAAGCATCCTGTTCGCCATTTTCATAAGTATCCCTGAAGAAGACAAATGCCTGGTCCGCATTGATGAATTGCTGGGTGGTGACGATAGATCCGGAGGCATTGGTAATTCTTAATTTGGTAGAGATCACTGTAGAAGCCGGCATTGTGATCACCATTGTTTTCCTTGTTTTGGATACAATGGTAACGTCGGTACCAGCCACATCGAATTTTACTGAGCTCACGTCATCCAGGTTATTTCCTGTCAGCGTAATACTTTCGCCGCCCGAGAAACTATAACGGGATACCGCAGACACGGAAGGCAATGCGATCACCCGGAAAGGAACAACCACCTGCTTGCCAAGACTGTTGGTAAAAATGATATTCTGTTGTCCGCCAAATGCCGTGTCCGGCACCCGGAATACCAGTGATTTATCTGTATTGAAATTGGGATTAAAGGTGGCCGGCACATGGTTCCGTTCAAACTCAATGGTTTGCATATCAGACAAACCTGATCCTTCCAATATCAGGATCGTATTACCGGCGCCAGAATCAGGCCGGATAAGAGAGGCGGAAGGATTGCCGGAAGCGTCACCTGTCGGGCTGCCTGATTTATCTTTTTGACAGGAAGCAATAGTTAAAATAACTATGGCGATTATTCCCGCAAGCTGTAAACTCTTTGTTTGAAATGCTTTTTTCATATGTCTGTTTTAAATGCTGAATTTTAATAGTAGTGAACCGCCGGCTCATTTAGTTTGGGGTTCTGGCTTACTTCTGATAAAGGGATCGGCAGGTACAACTGCTTATAGGGCAAACTCAACGTAGTGTGAAAAGAATTGATACCACCGGGCCATGAATAATCGATCTGTCCCCGTTCCTGTGCTGCAATAATGGACTGGGCTTTTGTAAAACCTCTCCGTTGTATATCAAACCAGTAATCTCCTTCAAAAGCAAATTCAACCCTTCTTTCTTTAAAAATATCATCCTCCGTAAGACTGGTTACCGTTGGCAGACCGGCACGGTCATGATGCACTTTATTAAAAGCATCGAGGGCTGCTGCATCTGTAGTGGAGGCTGCGGCTCCCAGGGTGGCTTCCGCAAAGATCAGCAACACATCTGCATAGCGTAATAAATAGGTATTGATCTGTGTCTTTTGTTTTTCAACCGGCTCTGTAGCACTGCCTGGTCCTACCACATATTTTGAGAAGTTAGACCTGGAAGAGTTTCTTACATTCAATAAGGGATTACCTATTGTTCTTGGTGTGCTGCCCGTATCATAGATATAACCATTTTTCATAAAATCATTATAATCTATATCATTAGGTGTCAATGCAGGCCGCTGCGGTTTCCATGCAGGGTAAATATTTCCATGCTCCATGATCGACCACTTGCGGCGTTTATCACCAGGCTGGTAAGCCGCCAGCAGATCCAGTGAAGGAATGGTGGATGACCATCCGTCACTTGTAACCAGCAGGTTGGCCGGTGCTGTATATGCCTGCAGGGAATTTTGTGTACCCCACTGTGAAGAGTTCACCCATTGTAAAGCAAATAATGATTCGCTGTTATTATTATTCGCCGAGGAGCTGAACATACCATGATAATCTGCAAACAACTGGTATTTATTAGAAGCAATTACTTCACCTGCTTTTAATTTGGCATTGGTATAATCTTTTTTGTAGAGATAGATCTTGGCCATCATTCCTTTGGCTGAATATTTCGAAACACGTCCTTTATCAGCTACTTCGGGTAAATTGGCTTCTGCATATTGCAGGTCTTCTATTGCAAAGCGTAATAAATCTTCCTGCAAATAACGTGGGATCTGGAACTCTCCTGACACCGCCAGTTTGCCCGGATCGGTTACAATAGGCGCATCACCCCAGATACGGGCAATAAAGAAAACGGATACGCCCCTGATAAACCTGGCCTCTGCAATCCCCGGATTCAATATGGCCGGATCACCACCCAGTGCCTTTTTATCCTCAAAAGTGTTGATCAGCACATTGGCCGAGCCCATGATCTTATAAAAAGAATTCCAGGCTTCAGACAGACGGGGGTCTGTGGAAGAAACTGAAAAATTCATAAAAGGGGCATAGGCCGGATCACCTGTATAGGAGTTGCCACCCATTACTTCACCAATACAGGCAAAAGCCTTATCCTGGTAATCAAACCAGGGCAGGCCGTATAATGTACCCGTAGCACCTTTTACCTGGGCCGCAGTATTATAAAATGTAGCTACCGTAGGCTGGTCCAGCGAAGGTCTGTCGGTAAATGTTTTCTTGCAAGACCCAAGGGCCAGTACAACTAAAGCAAGCAGAAATTTATTTTTCATAACAACCTGATTTTTGAAGTTCACTTATTAAAATTCCACGTTTATACCCGCAGTAAATGTGCGGGGATTAGGATAGTGTCCGTTATCAATATTCATTTGTAAAATACTCCTGTTATAGGACCCTATTTCCGGATCATACCCGGTGTATTTGGTAAAAGTGTACAGGTTCTGTGCCGATACATACACCCTGAAACTTGTTATCATTGCCTTCTTAATGATATTCTTTGGCAAATAATAACCGATGGAGATATTCTGGATCCGGAGATAAGAACCATCTTCCACAAACCGGTCAGAAACAGATGTGTTGTTTTTATTATTGACGGTGAATCTTGGCATGGTAGCTCCTGTATTGGTAGCTGTGTACCTGTCCATGACTGTTTTCAGCTGGTTGCCGTACAGGTTTTCAATGCCTTCCAGCTGGCGGCGTAAAAAGTTATAGATCTTTGCACCATAACTTCCCTGTAAGAACAGCGACAGGTCAAAATCTTTGTATTTAAAACTATTGGTAAGCCCGTACGTGAATTTGGGATGAGGGCTGCCGATAAAAGTCACATCAAAATTGTCAATCTTTCCATCAGGCTTTCCACCAGGTCCGCTAATGTCTTTGAATCTGATATCACCGGCCCAGGTACCTGATGTGCTGGCAGATGTGGCCGGCTGCAGATCAAACTGAACGGGTATAAGACCGCCGGTAGCTTCTGCGAGTGTAAACAGTCCATTGGTAACGCCGCCAAAGAAAGAGCCTACGGGCTGACCGGGAACAGTATGCGTTACGGTGATGGTATTGAATAATATTTTCCCATCCAATGAGGAAGTGGCGCTGATCAGTTTATCCAGCGTATTCTTATAATGGGAGAAAATTAAATTGGTCTTCCAGGTAAAGTTCTTTTTCGTCATGTTGTAGCTTGTTATGGAAAGATCAATACCCTTGTTGGTCATCTGGCCGGCATTCAAGATAGGAGGTTGTACATCGCTTAACCCAAGGAAGTTTGGCACAGAGCTGTACAGCAACATATTTTTGGTGGTCTTTTTATACACATCTATTGTTACATCCAGCTTGCGTTTAAACAAACTGAAGTCGATCCCTGCATTATAGGTAGTAACAGATTCCCATTGCAGGTCCAGGTTCCCGATGTTGCGTACAAAATTGCCGGGGCCAAATCCGTTCGAAATAAACCGTATGAGCTGTGTATAGGGTGGCGAAGGAGAACCGCTGGGAGGGTTTTGATTACCCACAGCACCACCTCCGATCCTTAGCTTCAGGTAATCGAGCCACTTGATATTTTCAGCAAATTTTTCATTGGTAACTGTCCATCCGATAGATGCGGCAGGGAAATAACCCCATTTATTATTCGGGCCGAAATTAGAAGATGCGTCTGCCCGGAAAGAAAGGTTCAGCGAATAACGGTTGTTATAGGTATAACCTGCACGGGCAAACCATGATTCCTGTGCCGATTTGAAAGTGGCTCCCTGCGGAAGTATAGGAGAAGCACCATTATTATTAATAGCGATCTGGCCGTTGGTATTCAACCGTTGTACTTCAGCCTGCAGGTACTCATAAGAGGACAGCCAGTTTTCATGACCTACTGTAGCTGAAATATTGTGCTTATCAAACTCTTTGTTGAAATTCACATAGTTTTTCCACGCCCAGAAGAAACTGTTATTAGCCTGTTTGAACAGATCACTCTGATAGATAGCTGTTCCGGCGGCGTATGATGCCTGGAATGCCTGGTTTTGCGTCATCTGAAAATCATAGTTGAGTTCCGAACGGTACGTCAAAAAGCTGGCTAACTTAAAATCACCATAGATGCTGCCATACACTTTAGAAAGGTCTGAGGTATTCTTCCGGTTATCAGCTTGTGCTACCGGGTTGCTTTGTGTGTAATAAGTATAACCACCAAAAGAGCTTTGCCCGCCATATGTTCCATCCAGGTTGCGGATAGAAATAACGGGACTCAGCAATAAGGCCTGTGTGATAGTTCCATCCTGCTCATCGGCCAGTGTAATTCTTTGTTCGCTTCTGCCAGCGTTAATACTAAAGCCGGCTTTTAACCAGGTCTTCACCTGGTGATCAATATTTGCTCTTACAGAATATCTTTTAAATTTTGAATTTAGCAACAGCCCCTGCTGATTGAAATAATTCATAGAGAAGTAATAGGTCGTTTTATTTTGCCCGCCTGAAAAACTCAGCTGGTGGTTTTGTATTTTTCCTGTCTGAAAGATCGCATCCTGCCAGTTGGTTCCATCACCCAGCACACTGGGATCACCAAATTCCGGAGTAGGTGTTTGATTGGTCTCTGCTGCAATTTGATTTTGATATTTTGCAAAGTCCTGCAGGTTCATAATATCCAGCCTCCTGGGCAGGTACTGTTGCCCGTAGTAAGCATCATAACTTATTTTTCCTTCTCCGGCCTTACCATGTTTGGTAGTGATCAGTATCACACCATTTGCGGCCACAGAACCATAGATCGCTTGTGCTGAAGCATCTTTCAATACGTCGATTGATTGAATATCATTAGGATTCAGGCTGGCCAGTATGCTGTTTGAACTCTGACCACCGCCACCACCAAGGCCGCTAAAATTAAAGCTGGTGGCACTTGAAAAGATCGGCACTCCATCCACCACATACAAGGGTTCATTTCCGTTTACAGAAGTAAAGCCACGAACTCTTACAGAAACGCCACCGCCGGGCTGACCGCCATTGCTGTTTACCGTTACACCAGCCAGCTTTCCCTGCAGGGCCTGGTCTGCGCCGGATACCGGCAGGTTTTTAAAATCCTTTTCGCTAATGGAAGCAATGGAGGACGTAACATCTGCTCTTTTGGCAGAGCCGTAGCCGATCAACACCACTTCATTCAAACTATTTTCTGCCACATTAAGAGATACAGCAACAGAAGCCTTGCCTTCAACAGCTATCTCCTGTGATTTCATTCCTACATAAGAAACAACAAGTGTTTTGGTATTTGCCGGCACGGTGATCTTAAATGTACCAGTAGCCGTAGAAGTAACGGATATTTTGGTACCCTTTACAGAAATGGTGGCGCCGGAAAGTGGTGCACTGTTTTGGTCGGCAACAACACCCGTGATTACTTTTTCCTGGGCGTTGACAGCCAGACTGAAAAAGCAGCATAACAGCACTGCCAGCAATTTCAGGAATGCATTTTTTCTCATATAGCAAGTTATTTTGTCAAAAGTAAATGGTTTGACAAACCACTAACTAATACTATTTTAGCAATTCCTGATGCTTTCTTCCTGCTTTCTCTGTGCCCTGCCTGAAGTGATGTCATTTATACACAGTAGAATTATTTATTTAAAAAATAAGTGCATACAAAAAATTAATACTTTTTTATCCCATTTTTGATAATTTTAGCAAGCTTATACCGGATATGAAAAATAATATACTAAGGGAAATCACCCCGCTTACCAGTAGTGATTGCTTTACAATGTTTACACGGGTCAAATCAGCTTTTGATTTTCCCCTGCATTATCATGAAGAGCTGGAACTGAATTTCATCATGAACGGAAAGGGGGCCAAAAGGGTCATTGGCGATCATATTGCTGAAATAGATGAGCTGGAACTGGTGCTGGTAGGTTCCAACCTCCCCCATTTTTGGCAAACCCATAAATGCAGGAACAAGGAGATCAGGGAGATCACTATCCAGTTTCATAAAGACCTGTTTGATGAAAAATTTTTGCGCCGCAATCAAATGAGTTTTATACGCAGTATGCTGGAGCGGTCGGCCAAAGGCATTCTCTTTTCCAATCAAACCATCAGGCAGATCACACCCCGGCTGATGATATTGAGCCAAAAGCAGGGATTCGATTCCGTACTGGAATTATTATCCATCCTGCATGATCTTTCTGTTTCCCGGAATATGCATACCCTGTCGGATGCCACTTTCAACAATGCAGAACTTTCCTACAGCAGCCGGCGCATTGATAAAGCATTTGAATACATGAACCAGAATTTTCATAAGAACGTTACCCTGAATGAAGTATCAAAACTGGTTAACATGACGGAAGTATCATTCAGCCGGTTCTTTAAGACAAGAACAGGAATTACTTTTATTGATAGTTTACTGGAATTGCGCCTTGGCCAGGCTTCAAGGCTGCTGATAGACACCACCCAATCTGTTTCTGAAGTGGCTTACAACTGCGGATTCAACAACATTTCTAATTTCAACCGGCTTTTTAAAAAGAAAAAAAACTGTACCCCAAAAGAGTTTCGGGAAAATTACAGCTATGGGAACAGGATCTTTATTTGATCCCATTCAGTTTTTGGAAGACCCGCAGAATAGTCTGGCCGTGTGGAGCACTATTTAATATCCCGGCATTTTTTTCCCCTTGGGTTGTTAGCCGCTTCATAGGGACTCATCGCCCGGTTGCAGGCCTGGAATACGACACTGGCAATAATTAAGAAAAGAACAATCCTGGTTTTCATAGTTAGCTATTTAAAGCATGAAAGTAATACCGGTTTCTTACAAAGAAGAAGGGAACTACTACTGAAATGTTCTTTTACCGGATGAATTTTCACACCTTCCCGGATAGGAACTTTACTAAAAACAAACATCCCGGCACTCAGCCGGGATGAGTATCCGGACAAATCATATCAGTATCCAGGCGTCTGATCTATTACTTTTCTTCCTCTAATTATATCCCAATAATTAAAGGCACATTCACTTTATTGGTTGATATAATAGTAATCCCTGTAGCCAGAGATACAACTGCTTTCGAAGCATTAACGCCGCTGCGTATAACAAATATAATGAACCTGGATTCGGGCTCTGGTATAAAAACCCATCCTTCAGAGATCAGAAATATTGCCGAAAAAAAGTTCTTGACTGAAGCCCCGGCAATCAGCAAATCATATAACTGATGGTCACTTCCAGGCGGCATTGGCGTGATTGCATATTGATAAGTGCTAACCCCGGCCACTGCAAGCATAACAAGACCCGCAACAACAGACACAGCATACAGCCCCTTGAGAAGCAATGCTCTTTCTGCAATAGTAAGTCCACCGCTAAAAGCTACCCTCTTTGTCGCACTGAAAAGAAAAGGCCATAGACCGCAGTAAGCAGTTATAAGATTTGTCTTATAGCGCTGAATATCCGGGTTATTATAATAAATTTTCTGACTTATTATAAACAATGGAACAAGGCCATAAAATCGTGTCCCCAATAATGTTTGATCTGTACCACGGGGCCAGGGGTACTGGTCATTGATCATCGCCCTATCAGCCTTAAACTGACAAATAGTAGCAAATCCTCCGGAAACCGATGCCAGAACTTGCAAAACCCCTATCACGTAAGCATAGTCTTGCTCTGAAATCATACTATCGCCTGTTAATGCATTAATCAGTTGGTCAACATCTTTTGCTGCTGCAATACCTTTAAGTTGCCGGGGGCTAAAAACATCCTTATCAAATGCAAGCTTATATCCTATCGTTGTTACACAAGATCCAAGCAATGAAAGACAATTAAAAAGGGTAAACTGACTTCCGGGATCAATATGTTCTTCATACAAGGCGGTTAAAACAGGTATCTCAAATCTTGTATTCAGGATTATCTGTGCTATTTCAACAATTTTTTCAAAAAGGTCCACTAATGCTACTGTGAGTATCTCAAGTGCATCAACAGCTCCTGTTACAATTATTTTTATTACTTCATTGAATATTTCAAGAAAAGATTTTGTTTTTATGTCTGCTTCTTCAAAATATTTTGTAATTGCTGCTACTACTTGTTTTACTTCATCAGATTCATCTTTGAAAATATCCAGAAGCATTCGGGCAAGGGTTTCATCGACAGGTTCCGTTTTCAAATCTGAGCTTTCTGAATATGCTTTAATTTTATTCATTCCCCATTGTGCGACCGGACCGGAAAAAGGAGAATCATCCTCCAGCCCTTTTGTACCGCTTCCAACTTTCTGATCCAATATTTCCCGGGATTTTTTATCGAAAACAGGAGGGGCGGCGATATAATCTCTTATTTGTTTAAACGCTTCCCTTACTTCTGGTTTAGCGTTTTTAAGTGCTGATGGAATTGCATTAAAAAAAATGCCGGATACCTGTTTTACCGCTTCCTTATTTTTTAGAATATCCTGCCAGTCAAACACATAACCCAGCCAGTTCACCATATCTCTAAAACCGACCTGCAGGGAAGTTTGGAAAAACCAGTCGAGCATACCGAGTACCTGGGAGCCAAGTTCAAAAACAAAGCTCAACACTTTACTACCCACCGTTACCGAAATACTGTAAAGCCCATTGGCCAGTTTATCCAGTACCACCACCACTTTTTCCTTCACCTCATTCCATTCCGTCCAGAGATAACTTAATATATTGGAAAGTCGGCTCCATATTGAACCATTATCAACACCGGCAAAGGTTTGTAACCGGTGTGCCCCCATACGTACAATCTCTGGCTTCTCCAGTACCTCCACCTGCGGCTGACCATACTTCCATGTAAATACTGTTCGCTCCATTACCGCCTGCGGCACAGCCGGATCCCATCTTTTAACCCCCTCCGTATTCTTCTGGGTGCTGTCGTAGGCTTCCAGGTATTTCTGCAAGCCGGTATAGGCGTTGTCGTAATATGAATGTGGCAGGTCGGTGGGAAACACATATTGTCCGTTCGATCCTCTCTGGTTCTTAAGCGACGTTGCGCTATTTACAGCCTTCAGCTTTTGTACCACCGATGCGGAAGGATCTACAAAAAGGCTTGCTCCAACCCGGAGTCCTGTAAGCACCTGCAGATCCTGGAAACCTATCATTGGTTCCTTTCTTTCCGGCATTATATACCCTTCGACGGTAAACCTGGGTGTTGAAAGGTCGCTGGTGAGTGAGATAAGTGTAATCTCACCTGAAGAACCCGTTGAAATGGCTTGTGTGATTTCTGTGCTGAGATGAATGGCCTTGCCGTCCACAAACGCCATTACAGGATATTCGGGTTTTATTGTTACCAGTGAATTTACCATCGGTGCATTTGTATCATCCCTGATAACAATGCGGGTGGTGAAACTATTCATTTCCGTAACTCCTTTCATATTACCATCGAGCAGGGCGAAGGGGCTCCATTTCTCACTTACCGGATCAAGTGACAGCAATTGCATATGGCCGGTAGCTGCGCAAAGCAGAATATGACGCACCAGCAGGTTACTATCCGGATCTTTACACTCACAGGCACAAAAACTGATGATGGCACCTGCTACAAGGGTAGATATCGCATCCCCGGATTGGGGTGATGAAGTTTGCATCAGGTACATAGCACTGGTGGAAGCTGCCGCACCAATTTCAGGCAATGCCAACTGGTAGGCCAGTGTATCACCACCTGAGCTATTATACACCTGGAAGTGTCCTTTCGGCCCGTTGTAATAATTGGTGAGAGAACACCAGGCACTTTTTGCAATACCAGATTGAAGGGTTTCTTCCGGAGTCAGAAAACAGAAATCCATCCGGTTATAATCGAGGTTCCAGGTATAGCTAAACCACAAGGTGGATTGACCGCTACTATCCGCAACAACCTGTATCTGGTTGATAAAGGAACCGGCGGAAAATGGCGGCGGCGGGAAAAGTTCCTTTGAAAAAATTATTTTTTTGCTTTCATCATCCCATTTAAAAACCCAGAGTCTTGAAACCTGGTTTTCGCTGTTGGAAATGCTGAGATAATATACTGTTGTAAGCTCCTCATCCAGCACCAGCTGGCCGCAGATCATCTCGAAATTGTCAAAGGGAAAGGGATACTCATCTGAAGCGGGATAAAAAGGAAGCAGCATACGGTGAGCATTTGCTTCCCCGTTTCCGGTAAGCAAACAGCTGAAAGCAATTGCTTCATTAATAGAATCCTTGCCATATGCGATAAAGTGCCGTCCGTCCTTTTTAGCCGGATCAAGTTTAACACCCCAGAGTGCCGTATTTTCCAGGTAATAAAACTTTAATGGAGCAGCACGGCTGAATAGCAGCTCCCAATACTCAGCATCAGCAACGGCCATTGCATCCGGCAGGTAAAAAACCTGGTTAACCCCTTTCACACTGGTCAGCAGCAGCAAATCAAAGGTTGTACCATCAGCGGATAAGTGATGATCGAACATCAGTACTTTGGGAATAACCGGATCGTCCTGGCTAAAGGGCTTAAATGTTATTCGTTTCCAGGCCGTAAAACCGCCATTATCAGCCAGCCATACTATGAACCGGTCATCATTGTCGATTCCTAATATGATTACCCTCCCTGATGGAGTAGGCACCATTTGTACTTTTTTGTAAGCGTTTTGCAGGTTGCCCGGCAGATGGTTGGGCATCAGGCACGAGGAGGACTGAATAATCATAAAGCAGGTTTTGGTTTAATGAAATAATTTCTCCCTTAAACTAAAACCACAATCATCAAATGATTATTTTTTTCGAAGAATGCCTTTTTTTTATCGCCGGAATGCTGATATCAAACGATTAGTTATGTTGCTTTGATCGTTACCAAATCACCTGGTAAATGAAAACCTGGTGGACTGATTGGTATTTTCGTAAGACAGAGGTCGACATATAAACAAACATCCCGGCACTCAGCCGGGATGAATCTAATGGGTACTTTCTTTATTTGGTTTTTCCTTGCCCACCTGCACCAATGCTACGGTGGACCGTCCTTTACATTTTATTAGCTGCAACCACCCTGGTTACCACAATTCAAACATTTGTAGCAGGTGCCGCTTCGCATCATGATATGTCCGCATACATTACAGGCGGGGGCATCACTCTGCATATTTTTATTAGCGGCATTCATCGCATCCATTCCACTGTCGGCTTTTACTGCTTGTGCGGCCCGCTGGTTCTTTACCGGTTGTGGTGCTGTGCTGCCTGATGAAGGAGTAACCCGTACACTGGACAACTCAGGGTCTTTTGCATACTCCAATGGATTGGAAGGCACTTCATCCCACTCATCAGCGCCGGTATTCATCACTTCTGGTTTGTCTAATACATGAACCAGGTCGGTACGGCCTAAGTATTCATATCCAAGCACCCTGAAGATAAAGTCAACAATTGAAGTGGTTGATTTAATATTCGGATGTTCTACAAAACCGGATGGATCAAACCGGGTGAAAGCAAACTTGTCAACAAACTCTTCTAATGGCACGCCATATTGCATACCGATAGAAATGGAGATGGCAAAACAGTTCATCATACTGCGCATGGTAGCGCCTTCTTTTGCCATATCAATAAATATCTCTCCCAGTGTTCCATCACCATATTCACCGGTGCGCAGGAAGATAGCCTGCCCGTTGATCTTCGCTTTTTGTGTAAAGCCACGGCGCTTGGCTGGTAAAGCCCGGCGTTCTACAATACTCGCCAGTTTTCTTTTCAGCTTAGTATCGGGAGAAGCCTGAACTCTTTTCTGTACTTCTTCCAGCAATTCTTCTACTGTCAGTTTTCCAAGGTCTACGATGTTTGATTCTGGCTGGATGCTCATCGCTGGTTGTTCAGCTTCGGTCTTCTGACTTCCGTCTTCGGTCTTCTTCTTCTTATCACTTTTATTACTCAGCGGTTGAGACAATTTAGAACCATCACGGTACAGTGCATTTGCCTTCAATCCTAATTTCCAGCTCAATAAATAAGAATCAGCGATTTCTTCCACTTTAGCTTCGTTGGGCAGGTTAATCGTTTTGGAAATAGCGCCGCTTATAAAGGGTTGTGTAGCCCCCATCATGCGGATATGACCGTGTGCATGGATATAACGCTGTCCTTTTGGACCGCATTTGTTGGCACAATCAAAAACAGGCAAATGTTCCTCTTTCAATAAAGGAGCTCCCTCCAGCATCATCGTTCCGCATACATAATCATTGGCTGCTTCTATTTGATCATCATTGAAGCCTAATGCTTCCAGCAGGCTCCATTCATGGTCATTGTATTCTTCCGGAGTGAAACCTAATCGTTGCAGGCATTCTTCACCCAACGTGTATTTATTAAATACAAATCCAATTTCAAAAGCTGTCAATGCGGCTGCATCGAGGCGTTTGATCTCGTCGGCAATGAATCCTTTTTCACTCAGCGTCTGGTGATTGATAAATGGTGCGCCTGCAAAAGAGGCAGATCCGGTAGCATATTTAATGATCGCTTCAGATTCTTTTTCTGAATAACCCAGATTCTTCAAAGCGGCTGGTACTGACTGGTTGATGATCTTGAAATAACCACCACCGGACAATTTTTTGAACTTCACCAATGCAAAATCCGGTTCTACGCCTGTTGTATCGCAATCCATTACCAGGCCGATAGTGCCGGTAGGTGCAATAACGGTGGCCTGTGCATTTCTGTAGCCATACTTCTCTCCCATTTCCACGGCATCATCCCAGGCTTTGCAAGCTGCCTTCAATAAATAATCCGGGCAATATTTTGCTTTGATGCCTTGTGGTTTCAGGCTCAGGTTCTCGTATTCGTCAGCATCATACGCAGCCAGGCGGTGGTTGCGCATCACCCGCATCATATGTGCTTTGTTTTCCTCAAATCTTGGAAATGCGCCGAGTGTTTGGGCCATCTCCGCAGATGTTTTGTAAGAAATACCGGTCATGATAGCAGTGATAGCACCGGCGATGCCTCTTGCTTCTTCACTGTCGTAAGGAATACCGCTAACCATTAACATCGTTCCCAGGTTGGCATAGCCCAATCCCAGTGTTCTGTATTCATAGCTCAGTTGTGCCACTTCTTTCGAAGGGAACTGTGCCATCAATACTGATATTTCCAATACCACTGTCCAAAGGCGGCAGTTGTATTCATAGCCTGTTACATCAAACTGGTTAGTTTCTGTATCGAAGAATTTCATCAGGTTGGCAGATGCCAGGTTACAAGCCGTATTATCCAGGAACATGTATTCTGAGCAGGGATTTGAAGCTCGTATCTCTCCCCCTTCAGGGCAGGTATGCCATTCGTTGATGGTGGTATTATATTGTGTGCCTGGGTCTGCACAGCTCCATGCGGCGTAGGCCACCTGGTTCCATACTTCCCTGGCGGGAATTTTTTTCATTACTCTTCCGTCCATTCTTCCTTTTAGTTCCCAATCGCCATCTTCTTCCAGTACTTTGAAGAAAGAGTTGGGAATACGGATAGAGTTGTTAGAGTTTTGCCCGCTTACGGTCCTGTATGCTTCATCTTCATAGCCGGAAGGGTATCCGGCAGCGATCAAAGCGCCTACTTTTTTCTCTTCTTCTACTTTCCAGTTGATAAATTCGATTATTTCAGGATGGTCAAGGTCCAGGCAAACCATTTTAGCCGCCCGGCGGGTGGTACCGCCAGATTTGATTGCGCCGGCAGCACGGTCACCAATTTTCAGGAAGCTCATTAAGCCGGAAGACGTACCGCCGCCGCTTAATTTTTCACCAGCGCCACGAAGATTGGAATAGTTGGTTCCCACACCAGAACCATATTTGAATATTCTTGCTTCCCGGACCCACAGGTCCATGATGCCGCCTTCATTTACCAGATCATCATCCACACTCAGGATGAAACAGGCGTGCGGCTGGGGACGTTCGTAAGCGTTTTGTGATTTTTTCAGTTCACCATCAACAGCGTCTACATAGTAGTGGCCTTGCGGCTTGCCAGTAATGCCATAACTTTCATATAACCCGGTATTGAACCATTGTGGTGAGTTGGGCACACACATCTGGTTGAGGATACTGTACACCAGTTCTTCGTAGAAAATAGTAGCATCATTTTCCGATGCAAAATAGCCATAGCGCTGACCCCAGGCCATCCAGCAATTGGCCAAACGGTGGGCCACTTGTTTAGCAGAAGTTTCTCTGCCCAGGCTGCCATCGGGTTGCGGCACGCCTGCTTTTCTAAAATATTTTTGGGCAAGTATATCGGTTGCAATCTGACTCCATTGTTTGGGTACTTCCACATTGTTCATTTCGAACACTACCTCACCACTGGGATTACGAATAACAGAAGTGCGGTAGTCATACTCAAACATGTCGAACACATTCACATCGTCACGAGTGAAGCGACGTGAAAACTGCAAGCCGCTTTTTGCGGATGCTTTGGTTTTGGTAGCCATAACTAAAAAAAGAATTTCTAACGGGTTAAGTAACTGGTAACGTCCATGACGAAAATATTTTTAAGTATCTGTAATTCATAGACAGAGATATTAACATTCTGTGGATAAGGAGGGGTAAAAAAGCTCAGATGCAAGCCAGTGCTGATTCAGAGGATTTCTTCACAGTGGGTAACTGTTTTTTGGAAAAAAAATTTTGGTAAATCCCTTTGCAACTCGTAAAAAAATCCTTGCTTTCAGGCCTTCATCCAAAAGGCAAAACAGGCAAGGGTTCCTGGATAAACGTTCTATGAAATCCTTTCTGGTGGCCTGTTTCATCAAATCTATTGCCCGAAAGCCTTTACAGCAGCGCATTCGCTGTCTTTAATAATGTTAAAAAATTGTTACCACCGGACTCAGCTCATTTTTAGTTTACACCGCAGGTAAGAGCACCAGTTGTTGCAGCGGGTTGGAATTACTGTTGCGGCCTGAGTCCTTAATATTAAATTAACTTCCATAACGGAATAAAAAATCTCCGGCAACTGTCATTTCTTCATTATAAAATGAGTGATAATTATACTCATAACGTGGTGTTTTATTGCCTGGCCAAATATGAAGAAGTTGCAAAATACTTTGTTGTAATAAGACAACATGCGGGGTTCTTTTATCATTGTGGCCAGGTGCCTGTTACTAAAAGGAAAGACAGTTGTTACAGCGGAATGATTCGCTGGTTATCCGGGCATCCGTATGGCTTTTTGAACCTTTCTTATAGAGACCAGGGGCTAACAGGAAACTCATTTCATTCATCAAACGTATATGGTGTTAAGAATACCGGGTGAAAGCAATTATATCATCAGATCAGCAGGCTTTTTGAGAAAAAGGATATTTGGCCTGCAAATGGGCAATGCCGAAAGTTTTTCG